>NZ_JBIUVO010000164.1:0-1024 GCF_044742995.1 Pseudomonas sp. NPDC087803 | reverse complement strand
GATCATGACCGAGTCCCACAGACAGCGAGCCTTGATGTCGCGAACCCGGTACTGGTTGATCATGGTGAATTCGCCCGACAGGTTCGATTTCACATACAGGTTCTGGTAGGTCGGTTCGATCGACTGCGAGACGCCGGTGATGTTGGCGATGGTCGCGGTCGGTGCGATGGCCATGATGTTGGAGTTACGAATGCCTTTCTGTACACGGGCGCGAACCGGTGCCCAGTCCAG
The DNA here is from genome assembly GCF_044742995.1 of Pseudomonas sp. NPDC087803. NCBI lineage: Bacteria > Pseudomonadati > Pseudomonadota > Gammaproteobacteria > Pseudomonadales > Pseudomonadaceae > Pseudomonas > Pseudomonas sp. NPDC087803. Next base: position 793 of record NZ_JBIUVO010000164.1, on the reverse strand, counting down.
GGTTTCGTTCAGGTCAACGTCGATGTACTTCTGGCCGCGTTGCTCGATCAGGATCTGTTGCGAATCCAGCGGCAGGATGCCTTTGGACCACAGCGAACCGTTGAACGTCTCGTAAGCACCACGCTCGTCAGCCAGGTCGCAGGACGCCTGGATCGCGAAGTAGCTGACCGCTTCCATCGACTTGTCGGCGAACTCGACGGCAGCGTCGGAACCGTAGGCGATGTGCTGCAAGTACAGCGCGTCCTGGAAGCCCATGATGCCGAGGCCGACCGGACGGTGCTTGAAGTTGGAGTTCTTCGCTTGCGGCACCGAGTAGTAGTTGATGTCGATCACGTTGTCGAGCATGCGCACGGACGTATTCACGGTGCGTTGCAGCTTGGCGGTGTCCAGCTTGCCGTCGACGATGTGGTTCGGCAGGTTGATCGAGCCCAGGTTGCAAACGGCGATCTCGTCCTTGTTGGTGTTCAAGGTGATCTCGGTGCACAGGTTCGAGCTGTGAACCACGCCGACGTGCTGCTGCGGGCTACGCAGGTTGCACGGGTCTTTGAAAGTCAGCCATGGGTGGCCGGTTTCGAACAGCATGGACAGCATCTTGCGCCACAGGTCTTTGGCCTGGATGGTCTTGAACAGCTTGACCTTGCCCGGGTACTCGGTCAGTGCTTCGTAGTACTCTTAGCGCTCTTCGAAGGCTTTACCGGTCAGGTCGTGCAGGTCCGGAACTTCGGATGGCGAGAACAGGGTCCACTTGCCGTCATCGAAGACACGCTTCATGAACAGGTCAGGGCTCCAGTTG
>NZ_JBIUVO010000163.1:0-1041 GCF_044742995.1 Pseudomonas sp. NPDC087803 | reverse complement strand
ACGGAATTGAAGTTGCCGTACGCCCTGACAGCCCGCCCGCTGGGCATTCGCCGCTTGCGCGACGGCTGGCTGTACATCATCGACAGCCTCAGCGGCGAGTTGTACGAATACCGAATGCTCGACGGCATCGTCACCGCGCTTTTGCATCAGGGTAAAACGGTCAAAGAGGATCAGCGCACGGCCATCGAGGAGCGTCCGGCGCTGATCTTCTCCCGCCAAAGCACGTTGTACGTGACCTTCGCCGAAGTGCAGTGGACGGCAGGCAAATGCCATCAGGTGCTGGACAGCCGCGAGGAGCGAGATCACTTCATGCAAGCGGTCGATCTCGGGCCGGTGCATTGTCTGACCGGCGGCGAGCATTTACTGACCGTCGCCCAGACCCGACAGTGGCTGGCGGAGGTGGCGACCGGCGCGGAACCTGTCGCTGAAGGTGATGCCACGCGCATGCCGACCGTGCAGGTCAGCGACGCCCCCGAGCACGAACGCGAACCTTATCTGTGGGAGCAACCACGGCGTTTTCGCGCGGCACACATCGGCGAATTTCTCGGCCGGGTACGCGGGCCATATCAGGACGACACATTGTTTCTGCTGGTCAACGACGATCTGGGGGTGATGCGCGATCTGGCCGAGTATCAGGACACTGTGGTCGGTTGGGTCGATGAATGGAGCAACAGTGGCAACAACGCGCGCGATTACCTGCTGGCCAGTTACATCGAGTCCTTGAGCCAGCTCAGTGATCAGGACTTTGACGGTCTGGCCAAGGCCAGTGAACAACCGCAGGCCAAGGCGCTGTTTGCCGATCTGCAACAACTGCCCGAACCGGATCGGGAGAACACGCGCCAGGCGTTGCTCGATTACTTGAACAAGGGCGGGGAGGTCCAACCCGATGCACCGGCGCCGCCTGAGCTGCAAACACTGCGTGCCAAGGGGACGGACGACGAAATGCAGCCCGACCGCGCCGCGCCCACGGCTGAGGTGGATCGGCGCTTTTACACGCGGCGGTACTTTCTTGCAGTCGCCCCTGAGGACTTTGTCGAACGG
>NZ_JBIUVO010000162.1:0-1094 GCF_044742995.1 Pseudomonas sp. NPDC087803 | reverse complement strand
GTCGATGCCTTCTACGCCAAACGCGGGCTCCCCGTTCCGCCTTTGGACTGAGTTTTCTGACCCCAAGATTCAACATTTGCAACTGGAGTGCTAAATGAGCTTTTTTATCTCTAACGCCATGGCTGACGCAGCTGCACCGGCTGCTGCAGGCCCAATGGGCGGCGGCTTCGAGTGGATTTTCCTGGTCGGCTTCCTGGTCATCTTCTACCTGATGATCTGGCGTCCACAGGCCAAGCGCGCCAAAGAGCAGAAGAACCTGCTGAGCAGCCTTGCGAAGGGTGACGAAGTGGTTACCACCGGCGGCATCGCCGGCAAGATAACCAAAGTGGCCGACGACTTCGTGGTTCTGGAAGTTTCCGACACCGTGGAAATGAAGTTCCAGAAGGGCGCCATCGCCGCCACGCTGCCAAAAGGCACGCTGAAAGCGATCTAAGGTTCCAACTTCTACTCAATCGACGGGGCGCGCAAGGCGCCCCGCGTTCATAACGGGCGGCGTGATGCTGAACAAATATCCTCTGTGGAAATACATTCTGATCCTGGCGGTGCTGGCGGTCGGTCTGATTTATTCCGCTCCCAATCTATACCCCGATGACCCGGCCATTCAGATCAGCGGCGCCAGCACGGCTCTGCAGGTCAACCAGGCCGATCTGGATCGCGTAAGCACTGCGCTCAAAGAGTCCGGCATCAACGTCAAGGCAGCCACACTGGCAGCCAACGGCAAGGGCGGCCTGATCCGTCTGACCAAGGCAGAAGACCAGCTGCCGGCCAAGGACGTTGTGCGCAAGGCATTGGGTGATGACTACGTTGTCGCACTGAACCTGGCACAGACCACTCCGCAATGGCTGCGCAACCTCGGCGCGCACCCGATGAAGCTGGGTCTGGACTTGTCCGGTGGTGTGCACTTCCTGCTGGAAGTGGACATGGACAAAGCCCTCGACGCCCGCCTGAAAGTCTACGAAGGCGACGTCAAGAGCCTGCTGCGCAAAGAGAAACTGCGCTATCGCAGCCTGCCGCAACTCAACGGCGCCATTCAGTTGGGCTTCAGCGATGCTGACTCCCGCGAACAGGCCCGTGGGGGGGTGGGGGGGGACAGG
>NZ_JBIUVO010000161.1:0-1153 GCF_044742995.1 Pseudomonas sp. NPDC087803 | reverse complement strand
TCTCGCCCGCAGGCTGGCCGCACGGATCAAAGGGGAATGGCGTAAGGGCAACGGTAGACCGCTGGCTGCTGCCAGATGTCTTCGAAGTAGTACTGCCACCGGAAGCGGCGCGGATTGAAGTCGCGCGTCGTCAGGTGTTGGATGTGTTCCAGAGCTGGGGTTACGAGTTTGTCGTGACTCCCCATATCGAGTACCTGGAATCCCTGCTGACCGGTGCGGGCCAGGACCTGGATCTGCGTACCTTCAAGGTCATCGACCCGCAATCGGGTCGGCAGATGGGGTTCCGTGCCGACATCACGCCGCAAGTGGCGCGCATCGATGCGCACACCCTGCGTCGCGAAGGCCCGAGCCGTCTGTGCTACGCCGGCAGCGTGCTGCATGCCCAGCCGCGTGCACTGTCGTCCTCGCGCAGCCCGATTCAGCTGGGCGCCGAGCTGTACGGCGACGCCAGTCCGAGCAGCGACGTGGAAGTCATCAGCCTGATGCTGGCCATGCTGCAACTGGCCGATGTGCCGGATGTGCACATGGACCTTGGCCATGTTGGCATCTACCGTGGTCTGGCGCGCGCCGCCGGGCTGTCCGGTGAAGTCGAGCAGCAGTTGTTCGATGCGTTGCAACGCAAGGCCATCGACGAGGTCATTACCTTGACCGAAGGCCTGCCGGCCGATCTGTCCGGCATGCTGCGGGCACTGGTCGACCTGTGTGGCGGCCGTGAAGTGCTGACTGCCGCCCGTGAGCGTCTGGCCAATGCGCCGGCGCCGGTTCTGGCAGCGCTGGAAGATTTGCTGGAGATCGCCGAGCGTCTGGCGGCGCGTTTCCCGGAGCTGCCGCTGTACTTCGACCTGGGCGAGCTGCGCGGCTACCACTACCACACCGGTGTGGTGTTCGCAGTGTTTGTCCCGGGCGTGGGCCAGTCCATCGCTCAGGGCGGTCGTTACGACGACATCGGCGCCGACTTCGGTCGTGCCCGTCCGGCGACCGGCTTCTCTACCGATTTGAAAACCCTGGTGACCCTGGGGCGTGCTGAGATCGAGCTACCGTCTGGCGGTATCTGGATGCCTGTCAGTACGGATGCGGCACTCTGGCAGCAGGTTTGCCAGTTGCGCAGTGATGGTCAGCGTGTCGTTCAGGCATTGCCTGGTCAACCTTTGGC
>NZ_JBIUVO010000160.1:0-1201 GCF_044742995.1 Pseudomonas sp. NPDC087803 | reverse complement strand
AAAAACGCCGACCGCTTCACCGATGTTCACCTGGTGACCACGCGCCAGATCACGGCCGTAGCACTTGGCGCAAATGCCATAGCGGGTTTCGCAGCTGATCGGCGAACGCACGATCACTTCGTCGATGCTGTTCAGCTCGATGAACTCAACCCACTTCTCGTCTACCAGGGTACCGGCAGGAACGATGACGTCCTCGGTGCCTGGCTTGAATACGTCACGGGCGATAACACGACCCAATACGCGCTCACCCAACGGCTCTACAACGTCACCGCCTTCAATGTGCGGAGTCATCAGCAGACCGTGTTCGGTGCCGCAATCGATCTCGGTTACAACCAGATCCTGCGCCACGTCTACCAGACGACGAGTCAGGTAACCGGAGTTCGCAGTTTTCAACGCGGTATCCGCCAGACCTTTACGAGCACCGTGAGTCGAGATGAAGTACTGAAGTACGCTCAGACCTTCACGGAAGTTCGCAGTAATCGGCGTTTCAATGATGGAACCGTCCGGCTTGGCCATCAGACCACGCATACCGGCCAGCTGACGAATCTGTGCTGCGGAACCCCGCGCACCCGAGTCGGCCATCATGTACATCGAGTTGAAGGACTCTTGGTCGACTTCGTCGCCGTGACGGTCGATGACTTTCTCTTTCGAGAGGTTGGCCATCATCGCCTTGGAAACTTCGTCGTTCGCCTTCGACCAAAGGTCGATCACTTTGTTGTACTTCTCGCCCTGGGTTACCAGGCCGGAGGCGTACTGGCTCTCGATCTCTTTCACTTCGTCGGTGGCTGCACCGATGATGCGGGCTTTTTCGTCCGGGATAACGAAGTCGTTAACGCCGATGGAAACGCCGGAGATGGTCGAGTAAGCGAAACCGGTGTACATCAACTGGTCAGCGAAGATCACGGTCTCTTTCAGACCAACCACGCGGTAGCACTGGTTGATCAGCTTGGAGATCGCCTTTTTCTTCATCGGCAGGTTGACGACGTCGTACGACAGACCTTTTGGCACAACCTGGAACAGCAGCGCACGGCCGACAGTGGTGTCGACGATACGGGTACCGCTCACGCTGTTGCCGTCACGGTCGTTGACGGTTTCGTTGATACGAACCTTGACCTTGGCGTGCAGTGCGGCTTCGCCGGCACGGAACACACGGTCAACTTCCTGCAGATCCGCGAATACTCGACCTTCGCCCTTGGCGTTG
>NZ_JBIUVO010000159.1:0-1313 GCF_044742995.1 Pseudomonas sp. NPDC087803 | reverse complement strand
TGTCTCGTCCTGAATAAGGTTTACACCTTCTGACCGATCTTCAGGAGGATTCAATGGATACCGGAAAAAGGCGGAGCCAGCGCGACTACACGCTAGCTTTTAAATTGTCAGTCGTAGATCAAGTCGAAAAAGGCGAGTTGAGTTATAAAGAGGCTCAACGGCGCTTTGGCATTCAAGGCCGGTCCACGGTACTGGTTTGGTTACGCAAGCATGGCCGACAGGACTGGAGCCAAGGCGCCTCAATCCGAGCGCCGCGGAGCAGGCCGATGACCGACCCCAACCTCCCGCTGACACCCGAACAGCGGATCAAAGAGCTTGAAGAACAGTTGGCGCTGAGCAATCAGAAGGCCCAGTTCTTTGAAGCTGTCGTGAACGTCTTGAAAAATGATTACGGTGTGTCCATCGTAAAAAAGCGACCCGGCAAGTCCTCTCGCAAGGGCAAATCCAAGACCTGAGCATTACCAGGGCTTGCCTGTTTATAGGCATTTCGCGCCAAGCGTATTACAAGCGCAACCGAGCCTTTGACGCGAGAGCTTGCCAAGACCAGCAGGTCGTGGAATTCGTTCTGGAAAAGCGTCGCCGCCAGCCGAGGCTTGGGACGCGCAAACTGCACCACCTGATGGTAATTGAAGCCGCAGCGACGCTACGTGTCGGTCGAGACCGCCTGTTTTCCATCTTGCGAGAGGCGCGAGAGCTGGTTCCTCGCAAACGTGCTTATCATAAAACCACGCATAGCCATCATCGCTTCCGCCGTCACCCCAACCTACTCAAAGCTGGCCCGGAACAAGTTGTAGCCAGCAGACCTGAGCAGGTTTGGGTCGCAGACATTACCTATCTCCCAACGCGGGAAAGTGTCGCCTACGTTAGCCTGATAACAGACGCGTACTCACGCAAAATCGTGGGTCATCATGTGCACAGCAGCCTGCATACGGAGTCGGTGGTCAGGGCGCTGCAGAAGGCTGTTAGTCAGCGAAAATCCAATCAACCGCTCATTCATCATTCAGATCGCGGAGCCCAGTATTGCTCCGATTTATACCAACGGATGCATACCCGGCATGGAATCAGGTGCTCAATGACTGACGGTTATGATTGCTATCAGAACGCTATGGCAGAGAGGGTAAATGGGATTTTGAAGACTGAGTTTTTGTTGCATCGCCCCAAAGACCTGGCGGATGCAGTGAAAATGGTGGATGAGTCGGTGCAAATCTACAACCGGGAGCGGCCGCACTTATCCCTGAAATACAAAACGCCCGATGCGGTGCATCGGGCGTTTTGAGACTGAAACAGGTGTAAACCTATTTCAGGACTAGACA
>NZ_JBIUVO010000158.1:0-1364 GCF_044742995.1 Pseudomonas sp. NPDC087803 | reverse complement strand
CTGGCCATCCAGCTGGATTCGTATCGTGAATTATTGTCGCTCCCGCTTGCAAGAATTAACGATACGAATCCAGCTGGCTGGCCAGGAGGTACGGCACATCCATGACGTCCGGCAACTTGCTAAAGTCCTTGCGGATACGTTTTTTCTCAGTATATGAGTAAGCCATCAGCGTTCCCCAGCTTGGTCACCTGCTTGTTTGGCCCCTCCCGACGGGAGCAGCCAGAAAATCGTGCAAACCCCATGGTTTGCGCCACCGCATCGGGTGGTTACAGCGCCTTTATCAGCACCGACCCAGTCGGCTGCCAATAACGGAAAAAGGCCGGTGGCAAGAGCCACCAGCCATCAGCCTGTCGCTTGACGCTCGGGCTGGAGGAGCAAAGTCGATACTTATTTCAGTTCGACTTTAGCGCCTGCTTCTTCCAGCTTCTTCTTAGCGTCTTCAGCAGCTTCTTTCGAAACGCCTTCAGCTACAACCTGAGGAGCGCCGTCTACTTTCTCTTTGGCTTCTTTCAGGCCCAGACCAGTCAGTTCACGAACTGCCTTGATCACGTTAACCTTCTTCTCGCCAGCTTCCAGCAGAACAACGTTGAACTCGGTTTGCTCTTCAACAACAGCGGCGGCAGCAGCTGGACCAGCCGAAGCGGCAGCAGCGGTAACGCCGAAGGTTTCTTCCATCGCTTTGATCAGCTCAACGATTTCCACTACGGATTTCTGGCCGATTGCTTCGATGATTTGTTCGTTAGTCAGAGACATGACTCAATTCCTGAATTGGGGGACGGCCTACGCGACCATCGAAATAAACAAAAAACGCGAGAAGTTGACGAGCCTTAGGCTGCAGCAGCTTCTTTCTGGTCGCGAATTGCCGCCAGAGTACGAGCCAATTTGCTGGTAGCGCCTTGAATCACGCTCATCAGCTGAGAAATTGCTTCGTCACGGGTCGGCAGAGTTGCCAGTACGTCGATCTGATTAGCTGCGAGGAACTTGCCCTCGAACGCAGCTGCCTTGATCTCGAACTTGTCCTGACCCTTGGCAAACTCTTTGAAGATACGGGCAGCAGCGCCCGGATGTTCGTTCGAAAATGCAATCAGGGTCGGGCCGGTGAACACGTCGTTGAGAACACTGTATTCAGTGTCAGCAACAGCGCGCTTGAGCAGGGTGTTACGTACAACACGTACGTAAACGCCAGCTTCACGAGCCTCTTTACGGAGTCCGGTCATTGCGCCTACTGTTACGCCACGGGCATCAACCACGACAGCGGACAGAGCGACTTTGGCAGCCTCGTTGACTTCAGCGACGATGGCCTTCTTGTCTTCGAGATTAATTCCACGGGTTTAACTCCTGCTTGTTACCGTTTCACTCGATCG
>NZ_JBIUVO010000157.1:0-1366 GCF_044742995.1 Pseudomonas sp. NPDC087803 | reverse complement strand
GCGCATAGCTTGTTCGGAGCTGGTCGCAAACGCCACTCGGTCATGGCTATTTTGGAGATACAAAATGAACGATTTTACTCTGAATGCTGAAGTGCGTTCCGACCTGGGGAAAGGTGCGAGCCGCCGCCTGCGTCGTCTCGCCGCCCTGGTTCCAGCTGTTGTTTACGGTGGCGACAAAGCCCCTGAATCCATCAGCATGCTGGCCAAAGAAGTTGCCAAACTGCTCGAAAACGAAGCGGCTTACAGCCACATCATCGAGCTGAACGTTGGTGGCAAGAAGCAGAACGTCGTGATCAAAGCCCTGCAACGTCACCCGGCCAAAGGCCACGTGATGCACGCTGACTTCGTACGCGTTGTAGCTGGCCAGAAACTGACCGCTATCGTTCCTGTGCACTTCATCAACGAAGCTGCTCCAGTGAAGAAAGGCGGCGAAATCTCTCAAGTTGTTGCCGAGATCGAAGTTTCCTGCCTGCCAAAAGATCTGCCTGAGTTCATCGAAGTCGACCTGGCTGACGCTGAAATCGGCACCATCGTTCACCTGTCGGACCTCAAAGCTCCTAAAGGTGTCGAGTTCGTTGCTCTGGCACACGGCGATGACAAGGCAGTAGCCAACGTCCACGCTCCACGTGTTGCTCCAGAAGCTACCGAAGAAGGCGCAGCAGAGTAATTTCACTCTGTTCGTCGGAGTGAGTGAAACATCGCGGACTGGAACGTAGCGAGAAAGCGGGCGAGAACGCGGAGTTTACATTCATGGTAAATGAGCAATTTTCGTCCACTTTCGCCGCCTTCACTGCTTGCGGCGATGTTAACCACCACTCCAAGGAAGGGCCCCTATCGTGACTGCCATCAAACTGATCGTTGGCCTGGGAAATCCAGGCGCTGAATACGAACAGACCCGGCATAACGCAGGGGCCCTTTTTGTTGAGCGCATCGCTGCCGCGCAAGGTGTGAACCTTGTGGCCGATCGCAAATATTTCGGCCTGACCGGGCGCTACTCGCATCAGGGTCAGGATGTTCGTCTGCTGATTCCCACCACCTACATGAACCGCAGCGGCCAGGCCGTGGCGGCACTCGCCGGTTTCTTCCGCATCAAGCCTGAAGAAATCCTGGTGGCGCACGACGAACTCGACCTGCCTCCGGGCGTCGCCAAGCTCAAGCAGGGCGGCGGCCATGGCGGTCACAACGGGTTGCGCGACATCATTGCGCAACTGGGCAATCAGAATACTTTCTACCGCCTGCGGCTTGGCATCGGCCACCCGGGCGTCGCTAGTATGGTTTCAAATTTCGTCCTGGGTCGTGCGCCACGCGCCGAACAGGAAAAACTCGATGCCAGCATCGACTTTACCCTCGGCGTGCTGCCGGATAT
>NZ_JBIUVO010000156.1:0-1381 GCF_044742995.1 Pseudomonas sp. NPDC087803 | reverse complement strand
TAGCGTGTAGTCGCGCTGGCTCCGCCTTTTTCCGGTATCCATTGAATCCTCCTGAAGATCGGTCAGAAGGTGTAAACCTTATTCAGGACGAGACACGAAACAAAAAAAAGCCCGACCATAAGGCCGGGCTCTTTATAAGTGAAGCCGCCGGATTAGACCAGCTTCTCCAGCTCAGGTACCGCTTCGAACAGATCCGCCACCAGACCGTAATCGGCCACCTGGAAGATCGGCGCTTCTTCGTCCTTGTTGATCGCAACGATCACTTTGGAGTCTTTCATGCCGGCCAGGTGCTGGATCGCGCCGGAGATACCGACGGCAATGTACAGCTGTGGCGCAACGATCTTGCCGGTCTGACCGACCTGCATGTCGTTCGGTACGAAACCTGCGTCGACCGCAGCGCGCGAAGCACCGACGGCTGCGCCCAGCTTGTCGGCCAGGGCGTACAGGTGTTTGAAGTTGTCACCGTTCTGCATGCCGCGGCCGCCGGAAACGACGATCTTGGCAGCGGTCAGTTCAGGACGATCGGACTTGGCCAGTTCTTCGCTGACGAAGCTGGAAGTGCCGGCGTCGTGCGCAGCCGCTACGGCTTCAACAGCCGCCGAACCACCTTCAGCGGCAACCGGGTCGAAACCGGTGGCACGCACGGTGATCACTTTGATCGCGGCGGTCGATTGCACGGTAGCGATGGCGTTACCGGCGTAGATCGGACGCTTGAAGGTGTCGGCGCTTTCTACCGAGATGATCTCGGAGATCTGGTCAACGTCCAGCGCAGCGGCAACGCGCGGCAGGATGTTTTTGCCGTTGGACGTGGCGGCAGCCAGGATGTGGCTGTAGCCCTTGCCCAGCTCTGCTACCAGCGGAGCGACGTTTTCCGGCAGCTGATGCGCGTAGGCGGCATTGTCAGCGTTCAGGACTTTGCTCACGCCAGCGATTTTCGCAGCGGCTTCAGCCACGGCGCCAGCGCCTTGACCAGCAACCAGCACGTGGATGTCGCCGCCGATTTTGGCAGCAGCGGCCACGGTATTCAGCGTGGCCGGAGCCAGCACTTTGTTGTCGTGTTCAGCAATAACCAAGATAGTCATTTAGATTACCTTCGCTTCGTTTTTCAGTTTCTCGACCAGTTCAGCCACCGACTTGACCTTGATGCCCGCGCTGCGTGCAGCCGGCGCTTCGACTTTCAGGGTCTTGTTGGTGGAGGCGGTGGAAACGCCCAAAGCGTCCGGAGTCAGCACTTCGAGTGGCTTATTTTTTTATTTCATTATTTTTTTCTCACAACCCCCCACACGCCCCCCCCCCCCACTCCTACAGTGTTTTGCAACATGTGCTTATAATTGTTCGCTTGCTAACGATCGAGACCGGTATGACCGCCATCCACATCAAG
>NZ_JBIUVO010000155.1:958-1382 GCF_044742995.1 Pseudomonas sp. NPDC087803 | reverse complement strand
TCGTCGCTCACGTGGATGCTGGTAAAACCACCACCACCGAGCGCGTCCTTTTTTACACCGGCAAAAGTCACAAAATGGGCGAGGTGCATGACGGCGCCGCGACCACAGACTGGATGGTGCAGGAGCAGGAGCGTGGTATTACCATTACTTCTGCTGCAATCACCGCCTTCTGGAAAGGTTCCGAGAAGCAGTATGCGCATGAGCACCGCTTCAACGTCATCGATACCCCGGGTCACGTAGACTTCACCATTGAAGTTGAACGTTCCCTGCGCGTACTCGACGGCGCTGTCGTTGTATTCTGCGGTACTTCGGGTGTTGAGCCTCAGTCGGAAACCGTATGGCGTCAAGCCAACAAATACGGCGTTCCACGTCTTGTTTACGTAAAAAAGATTGTCCGTGCTTGTTCCAACTTAATTCGCGTGAT
>NZ_JBIUVO010000155.1:0-948 GCF_044742995.1 Pseudomonas sp. NPDC087803 | reverse complement strand
GCTGGTGCCAACTTCCTGCGCGTGATCGGTCAGATAAAACAGCGTCTGGGTCACACTCCGGTGCCGATTCAGCTGGCTATCGGTTCGTAAGACAACTTCCAGGGCCAGATCGACCTGATCAACATGCAGGCTGTTTACTGGAACGACTCTGACAAGGGTATGGTTCCTGTTCGCAAGGAAATCCCTGCGGACATGCTCGAGCTCGCCACCGAATGGCGCAGCAACATGGTTGAGGCTGCGGCCGAAGCCAGCGAAGAGCTGATGAACAAGTACCTGGAAGGCGAAGAGCTGTCGATCGAAGAGATCAAGGCTGCTCTGCGTCAGCGCACTATCGCTGGCGAAATCGTTCTGGCTGTTTGCGGTTCGTCGTTCAAGAACAAGGGCGTTCCCCTGGTTCTCGACGCCGTTATCGACTTCCTGCCTGCTCCAACCGACATTCCAGCGATCAAGGGCTCCAACCCTGATAACGAGGAAGAGGAAATGGAGCGTCACGCAAGTGACGACGAGCCGTTCGCGGCGCTGGCGTTCAAAATCGCTACCGACCCATTCGTGGGTACCTTGACCTTCGTCCGCGTTTACTCGGGCGTGTTGAACTCCGGCGACGGCGTGATCAACTCGGTTAAAGTTAAAAAAGAGCGCGTGGGTCGTATGGTGCAAATGCACGCAAACGCCCGTGAAGAGATCAAGGAAGTACGCGCTGGCGACATCGCGGCCCTGATCGGCATGAAGGACGTCACCACTGGTGAAACCCTCTGCAACGCTGACAAGCCAATCATCCTGGTTCGCATGGACTTCCCGGAGCCGGTTATCTCGGTTGCCGTAGAGCCTAAGACCAAGGATGACCAGGAAAAAATGGGTATCGCACTGGGCAAACTTGCTCAGGAAGACCCGTCTTTCCGCGTTATTTGTGATGAAGAGACTGGTCAAACGATCATCTCCGGCATGGGC
>NZ_JBIUVO010000154.1:0-1440 GCF_044742995.1 Pseudomonas sp. NPDC087803 | reverse complement strand
GCCTTTGAGGGCCACCAGCGCATCGCGCAGTTCCAACAGTCTGGTCGAGCAAGTGCCTGAGCTGAAAAAACAGATGGAACTGCGCGATGCGCTGGTGGCCCTCAAAGGCCCGCTGGGTAACGCACCTGCGTTCCGTAAAGCGATCGAAGGCGTGCTCGCCGACGACGAATCCCGCGGTCGCGTACTCGGTGAGCTGGGCCTGAACGCCGCAGCCCCGGACGCCTGAGACTCCAGCCAAGGAAGCCAACACAATGAGCACTAGCGCAGCACAAGAGAAGAGCGCCGAAAGCGGCGAGTACAGCATTCTCGACAGCATCATCGCCGAAACCCGTCTGACTCCGGACGACGAAGCCTACGACATCGCCAAGCGTGGAGTGTCGGCGTTCATCGAAGAACTGCTCAAGCCGCAGAACAACGGTGAGCCGGTCAAGAAGGCCATGGTTGACCGCATGATCGCCGAGATTGATGCCAAGCTCAGCCGTCAGATGGACGAGATTCTGCACCACCCGGACTTCCAGGCTCTGGAATCGTCGTGGCGTGGCCTGCAGTTGCTGGTCGACCGCACCAACTTCCGCGAAAACATCAAGATCGAAATCCTCAACGTCTCCAAAGAAGACCTGCTGGACGATTTCGAAGACTCGCCGGAAGTCATGCAGTCGGGCCTGTACAAGCACATCTACACCGCTGAATACGGCCAGTTCGGTGGTCAGCCGGTGGGCGCGATCATCGCCAACTATTTCATGTCCCCAAGCTCGCCGGACGTGAAACTGATGCAGTACGTGGCCAGCGTATCCTGCATGTCCCACGCGCCGTTCATCGCTGCGGCCGGCCCGAAATTCTTCGGTCTGGAAAGCTTCACCGGCCTGCCGGATCTGAAAGATCTGAAAGACCACTTCGAAGGCCCGCAATTCGCCAAATGGCAGAGCTTCCGTACTTCGGAAGACTCCCGTTACGTCGGTCTGACCGTGCCGCGTTTCCTGCTGCGTAACCCGTACGATCCGGAAGAAAACCCGGTGAAATCGTTCGTGTACAAGGAAACCGTCGCCAACAGCCACGAGCACTACCTGTGGGGCAACACCGCGTTCGCGTTCGGCACCAAGCTGACCGACAGCTTCGCCAAATTCCGCTGGTGCCCGAACATCATCGGTCCACAGAGCGGTGGCGCAGTTGAAGACCTGCCGCTGCACCACTTCGAAAGCATGGGCGAAATCGAAACCAAGATCCCTACCGAGGTTCTGGTCTCCGACCGTCGTGAATACGAACTGGCCGAGGAAGGCTTCATCTCCCTGACCATGCGCAAAGGCTCCGACAACGCGGCGTTTTTCACCGCCAGCTCGGAGCAGAATCCGAAATTCATCGGCATCAGCGCATTAGGCCATGCGGCAGAGCAGAACTACAAGCTCGGCACCCAACTGCAGGACAAGATTAACATAAACCCCC
>NZ_JBIUVO010000153.1:0-1481 GCF_044742995.1 Pseudomonas sp. NPDC087803 | reverse complement strand
ACCCCCGACACCCTTTTGAGGTGTACTCCCTTAGCAGGGGAGCGCCTTCGGCCACTCGGCCAGCTCTCCGCAACACGGGGCGTATATTAACCACCTTCTTCCCCGTTTGCAAACATAAAAAACGATAAAAATTAATGGCTTGGTTCTTCGTCCTTCTCTTTCTTTATACGCAGGTAAATTTCCTCACGGTGCACGGCAACCACATTCGGGGCGTTGACGCCTATACGCACTTGATTTCCTTTAACGCCGAGCACGGTCACGGTGATTTCGCCATCACCGATAATCAGGCTTTCTGCGCACCGACGAGTCAGAATCAGCATACCTTTCTCCTCACGCATTTCATTCAGGGACAACAGTCTGCAAAAAAAAGGCACCCGACCTACAACCGGAGCGATCGTAGCCCTACATGCCTGAGTATTGACCAGCGCGAGCAAAAGAACAGTTCAGCGGCTCGCGCCATTCAAAAATAAAGGGCGCGGTCAGACCGCGCCCTTCAGGTGACCGGATTACTCGCCCTGACGGGCCGGAGCGTCCAGTTCGAAAGCCGTGTGCAGGGCGCGCACGGCCAGTTCCAGGTACTTCTCTTCGATCACCACGGAAACCTTGATTTCCGACGTCGAGATCATCTGGATGTTGATGCTTTCCTTGGCCAGGGATTCGAACATGCGGCTGGCCACACCTGCGTGGGAACGCATGCCAACGCCGACGATCGAGACCTTGGCAATTTTGGTGTCGCCCACCACTTCCCGGGCACCGATCTCGCGAGCGGTGTTTTCCAGCACGGTCTGTGCGGCCTGGTAGTCGTTGCGGTGCACGGTGAAGGTGAAGTCGGTGGTGTTATCGTGCGCTACGTTCTGCACGATCATGTCGACTTCGATGTTCGCGGCACTGATCGGGCCGAGAATCTTGAACGCCACGCCCGTGGTGTCGGAACCGCCACGGCCGAGGGTGGTGATGTTGCCGTGCTCGTCGACGCCCTGGAAACCGGCGACAACCACCACGCGACCCGCTTTCAGATCACCGCGAATCTTCTGGTCATCAATCTGCAAGATACGCGCTTTATTGTGCGCACTGTCCGTCAGGATCCGCACCTGATTACCGGTGTACGACACCGCCGGCACACCGCGCTTGATAAGCGCCATGGCCAACAGGGCAATCGTCACCTGCTCACCGGTGGAAACGATCACGTCCAGTTCACGCGGAACCGGTTGCACGTCGCCACTGATTTGCTTGGCCAGATCGATCAGACGGTTGGTTTCGCCGCTCATTGCAGACAGCACAACCACCAGGTCATCGCCGGCATCGCGGAATTTCTTAACCTTGTCGGCGACCTGCTCGATTCTCTCGACAGTACCGACCGAGGTGCCTCCAAATTTCTGTACGATCAAAGCCATTTCAAAGCCGCCTCTGCCCATGAAGGGCGCCCAATAATCACTCGAACAGCCGCCGGGCCCGCCGGGCGCGCGGGGGGGGGGCGGGCA
>NZ_JBIUVO010000152.1:0-1495 GCF_044742995.1 Pseudomonas sp. NPDC087803 | reverse complement strand
GGCCCCCCCCCCCCCCCCCCCCCCCCGCTTCCAGGGCTTGGCCCAGAGCGATTTCCATGATCTCTTCGGTGATGCCCTTGATCTTGATGTCCATCTGCAGCGCAGTAACGCCTTTGGCGGTACCGGCTACTTTGAAGTCCATGTCGCCCAGGTGGTCTTCGTCACCCAGGATGTCGGTCAGGACGGCGAACTTTTCGCCTTCTTTAACCAGACCCATGGCGATACCGGCAACCGGCGCCTTCATTGGAACACCAGCGTCCATCAGGGCCAGGGAAGCGCCGCAAACGGAAGCCATCGAGCTCGAACCGTTGGATTCGGTGATTTCCGAAACCACACGGATGGTGTACGGGAACACGTCAGCGGCCGGCAGCATGGCCGAAACCGAACGACGGGCCAGACGGCCGTGACCGATTTCACGACGACCAGCGCCACCCATGCGACCACACTCGCCCACCGAGAACGGAGGGAAGTTGTAGTGCAGCATGAACGGGTCTTTTTTCTCGCCTTCCAGGGTGTCCAGCAGCTGCGCGTCACGGGCAGTACCCAGCGTCGCGACTACCAGAGCCTGGGTCTCGCCACGGGTGAACAGCGCCGAACCGTGAGTCTTCGGCAGAACACCGACTTCGATGTTCAGCGGACGTACGGTGCGGGTGTCGCGACCGTCGATACGTGGCTTGCCGTTTACGATGTTTTCGCGAACGGTGCGGTATTCGATTTCGCCGAAAGCCGCTTTGACGTCAGCAGCCGAAGGCTGGCCTTCTTCGCCGGACAGCTTGGCCACAACCTGGTCTTTCAGTTCGCCCAGACGTGCGTAACGGTCAGCCTTGACGGTGATGGTGTAAGCCTGGGAGATCGCTTCGCCGAACTCGGCACGGATCGCGCCCAGCAATTCGGTGGCTTCTGGAGCCGGAGCCCAGGTCCAGGTTGGTTTGGCAGCTTCAGCGGCCAGTTCTTTGACGGCGTTGATCACCACCTGGAACTCGTCGTGAGCGAACAGTACCGCGCCCAGCATCTGGTCTTCGGTCAGCTCTTTGGCTTCCGATTCAACCATCAGTACGGCGTCGGAAGTACCGGCAACGACCATGTCCAGGCTCGAAGCAGCTTGCTGCTCGTAGGTCGGGTTCAGCAGGTAGCCGGTGCTTTCGTGGAAAGCTACACGAGCGGCGCCGATCGGGCCGTCGAACGGAATACCGGAGATCGCCAGGGCAGCCGAGGTACCGATCATCGCAGCGTTGTCCGGATCGGTCTTCTTGCTGGTGGAAACGACGGTGCAGACAACCTGCACTTCGTTCATGAAGCCTTCTGGGAACAGCGGACGGATCGGACGGTCGATCAGTCGGCAAGAAAGGCTATCTTAGTCGGAAGGACGGCCTTCACGCTTGAAGAAACCGCCAGGGATCTTACCGGCAGCGTAAGTTTTTTCCTGGTAGTGAACGGACAGAGGGAAGAAGCCCTTGCCTGGATCGGCTTGCTTGGCTGCGACTTCGGGCAGCGG
>NZ_JBIUVO010000151.1:0-1701 GCF_044742995.1 Pseudomonas sp. NPDC087803 | reverse complement strand
TCGCCAGAAGCACGTTCTGACCACCCCGACCGATGGCCTGAGACTGAGTGTCTGCGCCAACGGCGATGTCCATGGCATGGGCATCTTCGTCAACGATAATCGCCGCCACTTCTGCCGGCGACATGGCATTGATCACGAACTGCGCCGGGTTATCGTCCCACAGGACGATATCGACACGCTCGCCACCCAACTCGCCCGACACGGCCTGGACGCGCGAACCGCGCATACCGATGCACGCGCCCTGCGGGTCGATGCGTTTGTCTTTGGAACGGACAGCGATCTTGGCACGCGAACCCGGATCACGGGACGCCGCCATTACTTCGATCAGGCCTTCAGCGATTTCCGGCACTTCGATGCGGAACAACTCGATCAGCATTTCCGGCGCGGTACGCGACAGGATCAGCTGCGGGCCGCGGTTCTCGGTGCGGATTTCCTTGAGCAGTGCACGCAGACGCACACCGACACGGAAGGTTTCGCGAGAAATGATGTCTTCACGAGCCAGCAACGCTTCGGCGTTGTTGCCCAGATCAACGATCACGTTGTCGCGGGTGACTTTCTTCACGGTGCCGGAGATGATTTCTCCCAGGCGCTCGCGATAGGCGTCGACCACTTGAGCGCGCTCGGCTTCACGCACTTTCTGCACAATGACTTGCTTGGCAGTCTGTGCGGCAATACGGCCGAACTCGATGGATTCGATCTTTTCTTCGACGACGTCGCCGACCTTGGCGCCCGGATGCGTTTCGGCAACCTTGCTTGGCCAGGTTTCGATCGCAGGATCGTCGAGATCATTCTCTTCGACGACCGTCCAGCGACGGAAAGTCTCGTAGGAACCGGTGTGGCGGTTAATCTCCACACGCAGGTCAACTTCGTCTTCAAAACGCTTTTTGGTAGCAGTGGCCAGAGCCAGCTCCAGCGCTTCAAAAATCACGCTTGCCGGTACGCCCTTTTCATTGGATACCGACTCAACAACCAGCAGTACATCTTTGCTCATAGTACGACTCGCCTTTCGCAAGACAATGGATCAGCGGGATCCGCGTCTCAGACAAAACTGTGAATAATGTTGGCCTTGTCGATCATATCGATCGGCAACAGGAACTCATGGTCTTCTACCTGCACCACGACATCCTGTTCTTCTACACCGCGCAGAAGGCCCTGAAAGTTGCGTCGACCTTCGAAAGGCGAGCGCAGCTTGATCTTCACTTGTTCACCGGCAAATTTTGCAAACTGCTCAAGAGTGAACAGTGGGCGTTCCATGCCAGGCGAGGAAACTTCGAGGGTGTATTCAACGGAGATCGGATCTTCAACATCCAGGACGCCACTGATCTGACGGCTGACAATGGCGCAATCGTCCACCAGCACGCCACCCTCTTTATCGATATAAACACGCAACATCGAGTGACGACCTTGAGCCGAAAACTCGATACCCCAGCATTCATAGCCTAGGGCCACGACCACCGGGGCCAACAAGGCCTGCAACTCTTCTAGCTTGCTCGACACCTGAACCCCCTCGTGCATGTAAATGCATGCGCTGCAAAATAAAAAAATGGGCGAAACGCCCATCCTTGAAACGCCGTCGAACAGCGGCGCAGAAAGTATCCAGCTAACAAAAAGCCCCTGAAAAGGGGCTCCTTAAACTGGTTGCGGGGGCCGGATTTGAACCGACGACCTTCGGGTTATGAGCCCGACGAGCTACCAGACTGC
>NZ_JBIUVO010000150.1:0-1708 GCF_044742995.1 Pseudomonas sp. NPDC087803 | reverse complement strand
CGTGCTGGTAGAGGTCTTATAGCTCTTCCACATAGGCAGCGTTTCCACCTGAAAGGTAGGCGCTGTTCCACATGCGCTGCATCACGCTTTCTTGCATGCTTGGTCACCCTCGGTTAGGGAACACCATCGGCGTCAATACCGAGCAAACTTGCAGAAGTCCGAATGCAGCGACCAAAACAAGCCACTTAGGATCACGCTGATAGTCCGGGTACCAGCCCGGATGCCCCTGCTTGTCTCATTTCTTCAAAATAAGAGCTGCAGCTTGTGGCTACTGCTCTGGTTATAGCCATGACGCGGGTTGAAGCCCGCGCCACAGCCTCTTCGTTACAGCGGTTCTACGGTTACAGCAGCTGAATCACACGCCGCTCGAAAGCAGCATGTTACGGATGTGACCGATGGCCTTAGTCGGGTTCAGGCCTTTCGGACATACGTTGACGCAGTTCATGATGCCCCGGCAGCGGAAAACGCTGAACGGGTCATCCAGCGAAGCCAGACGCTCGGACGTCTTGGTGTCGCGGCTGTCTGCCAGGAAGCGGTACGCTTGCAGCAGGGCAGCTGGACCCAGGAACTTGTCCGGGTTCCACCAGAAGGACGGGCACGAGGTCGAGCAGCAGGCGCACAGGATGCACTCGTACAGACCGTCGAGCTTTTCACGCTCTTCAGGGGACTGCAGACGCTCGATGGCCGGAGCCGGCGTGTCGTTCTGCAGGTAAGGCTTAACCTTCTCGTATTGCTTGTAGAAGATGCTCATATCGACAACCAGGTCACGGATAACCGGCAAACCTGGCAGCGGACGAACGATCAACTTGTTGCCTTTTACAACAGCGGACAGCGGCGTGATGCACGCCAGACCGTTCTTGCCGTTGATGTTCATGCCGTCGGAGCCGCAGACGCCTTCACGGCAAGAGCGACGATAGGAGAAACCCTCGTCCTGCTCTTTGATCAGGGCCAGCACGTCCAGCACCATCAGGTCTTTACCACCGGTATCGACCTGGAATTCCTGCATGAACGGCGCAGCGTCCTGATCAGGGTTGTAGCGATAAACACTGACTTGCAACATGGCGATCACCCTTAATAAGTCCGGACTTTAGGTTCGAAAGTCGGAACAGTCTTCGGCGAGAAGTTTACGGCACGCTTGGCGACGCGTTTCTCACCCGGGAAGTACAGGGTGTGGCACAGCCAGTTTTCGTCGTCACGGTCTTCGAAGTCTTCACGGGCGTGAGCGCCGCGGGACTCTTTACGTACTTCGGCCGCGATGGCGGTAGCTTCAGCCACTTCCAGCAGGTTTTGCAGTTCCAGAGCTTCGATACGCGCGGTGTTGAACGCCTGCGACTTATCGTTGATCTTCACGTTGGCGATGCGCTTGCGCAGATCAGCCAACTGAGCGATACCCTTCTGCATGTATTCGCCAGTACGGAATACACCGAAGTAGTTCTGCATGCAGCTTTGCAACTCGCGACGCAGGGTAGCCACGTCTTCGCCATCGGTACGGCCGTTCAGCGCGTTCAGACGCGACAGGGCAGCTTCGATGTCGGCTTCGGTAGCGTCGTCGTATTCGATGCCGTCGGTCAGCGCCTTTTCCAGGTGCAGGCCGGCAGCGCGGCCGTTCCAATAAGGAAATCGGTTTGCCGAGGTAATCGTCGGCGCCGTCACGCAGGCCCTTGATCCGGTCTTCGACGCGCTCGCGGGCGGTGAGCATGATCACCGG
>NZ_JBIUVO010000149.1:0-1719 GCF_044742995.1 Pseudomonas sp. NPDC087803 | reverse complement strand
GCATCAGCTCGCGCTCGATGTGAGCGCTTTCCGACAGGTCCACCAGCTTGACCACTTCGATCAGCTTGTTCAGGTTTTTGGTGATCTGCTCGATGATTTCATCGTGGCCGACAGTGGTCAGCGTCAGACGCGACAGAGTCGGGTCTTCGGTTGGGGCCACCGTCAGGCTTTCAATGTTGTAGTTGCGCTGCGAGAACAGGCCGACTACGCGAGACAAAGCGCCGGGTTCGTTTTCCAGAAGCAGGGAAATAATGTGCCGCATGATTAAGTACGCTCCGTCTTGCTCAGCCACATATCGCGCATGGAGCCGTCTTTGATCTGCATCGGATAGACGTGCTCGCTGGTATCGACCGAAATATCGATCACCACCAGACGATCTTTCATGGCGAACGCTTCTTCCATCTTCGACTTCAAATCTTTCGAATCGGTGATGCGCACGCCGACGTGACCGTAGGCTTCAGCCAGTTTGACGAAGTCAGGCAGCGACTCCATATACGAGTGCGAGTGACGGCTGCCGTAGCTCATGTCCTGCCACTGACGCACCATCCCCAGTACACCGTTGTTGAGGATGACGATTTTCACTGGCAAACCGTATTGCAGGCAGGTCGACAGCTCCTGGATGTTCATCTGGATACTGCCTTCGCCGGTGACGCAGGCAACGTCGTCATCCGGGAAGCTCAACTTGATGCCCATGGCCGCCGGGAAACCGAAGCCCATGGTGCCCAGACCGCCGGAGTTGATCCAGCGGTTCGGCTTGTTGAACGTGTAGTACTGCGCCGCGAACATCTGGTGCTGACCCACGTCGGAGGTGATGAAGGCGTCGCCCTTGGTCACTTCGCACAGGGTCTCGATCACGGTCTGCGGTTTGATCAGGCTGCCGTCGCCCTTTTCATAAGGGAACAGGCCGCGATCACCGCGCCATTCATCAACCTGCTTCCACCAGCTGGCTACAGACTCCTTGTTCGGGGTCTCGCCGATTTCCTTGAGGATCGCGACCATTTCGGTCAGGACGCTCTCCACCGGGCCAACGATTGGCACGTCGGCCTTGATGGTCTTGGAGATCGAAGCCGGGTCGATGTCGATGTGAATGATTTTGGCGTTCGGGCAGAACTTCGCCGCGCCATTGATCACACGGTCATCGAAACGCGCGCCCACTGCCAGGATCACGTCGGCGTGGTGCATCGCCAGGTTGGCGGTGTAGCTGCCGTGCATGCCGAGCATGCCGATGAACTGCCGGTCGGTGCCAGGGAAACCGCCCAGACCCATCAGGGTGTTGGTCACCGGCAGGTTGAGCATTTTCGCCAGTTCGGTCAGCGGTGCCGAACCGTTGCCCAGGATCACCCCGCCACCGGAATAAAGCACAGGACGCTTGGCCGCCAGGAGCATTTCTGCCGCCTTGCGGATTTGCCCGGAGTGACCGCGAACGGCCGGGCTGTAGGAGCGCAGCTTGGCTTTTTTCGGGAAGACGTATTCGAACTTCTCGGCCGGGTTGGTCATGTCTTTCGGGATATCGACCACGACCGGGCCCGGACGACCGGATTGCGCCAGGTAGAAAGCCTTCTTCATGACTTCCGGGATTTCCGAGGCGTGCTTGATCATGAAGCTGTGCTTAACGATCGGCCGGGAGATACCGATCATGTCGGTTTCCTGGAACGCGTCGGTGCCGACCATGGTGCTTGGCACCTGACCGGAAATGATCACCATTGGAATCGCATCCAT
>NZ_JBIUVO010000148.1:0-1749 GCF_044742995.1 Pseudomonas sp. NPDC087803 | reverse complement strand
AAAGTGGCTGCTCTGGTGAGGGTGCAGCATCTTTCGGGCGACAGTTTAAAAACCGTCTTTTTGCTTGGAGTCTGCCAGCTGGGCTGCATCTTCTTCTGCGAAGTTGTCGACCGGCTTCTCGATGCCTTCGCCTACTTTGAAGTAGGTGAAGGAAACGATTTCTGCGCCGCCTTTCTTGGCCAGCTCGCCAACCTTGATTTCTGGGTTCTTGACGAACGCCTGCTCAACCAGGCTCGCTTCTGCCAGGAACTTGCTGATACGGCCTTTGACCATGTTCTCAACAATGTTTTCTGGCTTGCCTTTGATCTTCTCTTCGTTCAGCTGCAGGAAAACAGCTTTTTCACGCTCGATCGCTTCAGCCGAAACTTGCGAAGGCAGCAGGAACTCAGGGTTGCTGGCAGCTACGTGCATCGCGATGTCTTTGGCCAGCTCGACGTCACCGCCTTTCAGAGCCACAACAACACCGATCTTGTTGCCGTGCAGGTACGAACCTACAACGTCACCTTCGATACGGGCCAGACGACGGATGTTGACGTTTTCGCCTACTTTGGCAACCAGTGCTTCACGAGCAGCTTCTTGCGAAGCAATCAGTGGAGCAGCGTCGGTCAGCTTCTCTGCAAACGCTTTTTCAACGCTGGCAGCGACGAAGTTCTTGAAGTCGTCTTGCAGAGCCAGGAAGTCGGTCTGCGAGTTTACTTCCAGGATAACGGCAGCTTTACCGTCGTCCTTGATTGCGATTGCGCCTTCAGCGGCAACGTTGCCAGCCTTTTTCGCAGCCTTGATCGCGCCCGAAGCACGCATGTCATCAATGGCTTTTTCGATGTCGCCGCCAGCCTTTTCCAGGGCTTTCTTGCAGTCCATCATGCCTTCGCCGGTACGCTCGCGCAGTTCTTTAACCAACGCTGCAGTAATTGCTGCCATTTTCAAATTCCTCTTGGATAGGTTTTCAACCATTCCACCCGATCGAACGGGCGTTCAATTCTTCCCGAAACACCTTGTAGCTGCTGCACGTTACAAATGCAGGAGGTGCGCTGCCACAAGTGGGCGCCAACAAACGGTTTTCGAGGTGGCAAAAAGGGGGCCAAGCCCCCTTTTTGCTTACTGAGTCAACGCCAGGGCGTCAATTACTCAGCTGCAGCCTGAGTTTCTTCAGCTGCGAATTCAACAGTGCCGCCAGCAACATTGTTGCGACCACGGATCACTGCGTCAGCCATCGAACCCATGTACAGATGGATTGAGCGGATTGCGTCTTCGTTGCCTGGGATGTTGTAGTCAACGCCTTCCGGGCTGCTGTTGGTATCGACAACGCCGATAACCGGGATGCCCAGCTTGTTGGCTTCGGTGATCGCGATGCGCTCGTGGTCAACGTCGATCACGAACAGTGCGTCTGGCAGACCGCCCATGTCCTTGATGCCGCCCAGGGAGCGATCCAGCTTTTCCAGGTCACGGGAGCGCATCAGCGCTTCTTTCTTGGTCAGCTTGGCGAAGGTACCGTCTTCGGCTTGAACTTCAAGGTCACGCAGACGCTTGATGGAAGCACGAATGGTTTTGAAGTTGGTCAGCATGCCGCCCAACCAGCGGTGATCGACGTACGGCGAACCGCAACGTGCTGCTTCTTCAGCAACGATCTTGCCAGCGGAACGCTTGGTGCCGACGAACAGAATCTTGTTTTTGCCCTGGGCCAGACGCTCTACGAAAGTCAGAGCTTCGTTGAACATTGGCAGGGTTTTTTCAAGGTTGATGATGTGA
>NZ_JBIUVO010000147.1:1402-1780 GCF_044742995.1 Pseudomonas sp. NPDC087803 | reverse complement strand
TATCAGCCACCTGGGTGAAGAGCCGTCCATCAATGATCAGATTGGCAGCGTCAAGGTGATGCTGGATGCCTACCTGGACGGCCGTATTGATCGCCTGTCCGTGGTGTCCAACAAGTTCATCAACACCATGACGCAACAGCCTACCGTGGAGCAGTTGATTCCACTGGTGGCAACCCCGGATCAGGATCTCAAGCACCACTGGGACTATCTCTACGAACCGGACGCCAAAGAGCTGCTTGACGGCTTGATGGTCCGTTACGTCGAGTCGCAGGTCTACCAGGCGGTGGTCGAGAACAACGCGGCTGAACAAGCTGCGCGGATGATCGCGGTGAAGAAGGCTGCCGGCGCCGGCGGTGAGTTGAGGGGCGGTTTGCAGCT
>NZ_JBIUVO010000147.1:0-1392 GCF_044742995.1 Pseudomonas sp. NPDC087803 | reverse complement strand
CCGACGATTTCCGAGATCTCTTGGGTGTACGCTACCGACAACGCCGGTGATTTGATCAGCGATTTGCAGCTGATCTACAACAAGGCGCGTCAGGCTGCGATCACCCAAGAGATCTCGGAAATCGTCGGCGGCGCTGCCGCGGTTTAACGGTTCAAATATTCAGAGGATCCAGCTATGAGTAGCGGACGTATCGTTCAAATCATCGGCGCCGTTATCGACGTGGAATTTCCACGCGACAGCGTACCGAGCATCTACAACGCGCTGAAAGTAGTGAGCGCGGCCGAAACCACTCTGGAAGTTCAGCAACAGCTGGGCGACGGCGTGGTTCGCACCATTGCGATGGGTTCCACCGAGGGCTTGAAGCGCGGTCTGGAAGTTACCGATTCTGGCGCAGCCATCTCCGTACCGGTCGGTAAAGCGACCCTGGGCCGGATCATGGACGTCCTGGGTAACCCAATCGACGAAGCTGGTCCGATCGACACCGAAGAGCGTTGGGGCATTCACCGTCCAGCGCCTTCGTTCGCTGAACAGGCAGGCGGCAACGACCTGCTGGAAACCGGCATCAAGGTTATCGACCTGGTTTGCCCGTTTGCCAAAGGCGGTAAAGTCGGTCTGTTCGGTGGTGCCGGTGTAGGCAAAACCGTAAACATGATGGAACTGATCCGTAACATCGCCATCGAGCACAGCGGTTATTCCGTGTTCGCCGGTGTGGGTGAGCGTACTCGTGAGGGTAACGACTTCTACCACGAGATGAAGGACTCCAACGTTCTGGACAAAGTGGCACTGGTTTACGGTCAGATGAACGAGCCGCCGGGAAACCGTCTGCGCGTAGCACTGACCGGCCTGACCATGGCCGAGAAGTTCCGTGACGAAGGTAACGACGTTCTGCTGTTCGTCGACAACATCTATCGTTACACCCTGGCCGGTACTGAAGTATCCGCACTGCTGGGCCGTATGCCTTCGGCAGTAGGTTACCAGCCGACTCTGGCTGAAGAGATGGGCGTTCTGCAAGAACGTATCACTTCGACCAAAGAAGGTTCGATCACCTCGATCCAGGCGGTATACGTACCGGCGGACGACTTGACCGACCCGTCGCCAGCGACCACCTTCGCCCACTTGGACGCCACCGTCGTTCTGTCCCGTGACATCGCTTCCCTGGGTATCTACCCAGCGGTAGATCCACTGGATTCGACTTCGCGCCAGCTGGACCCGAACGTAATCGGCCAGGACCACTACGACACCGCTCGCGGCGTTCAGTACGTTCTGCAACGTTACAAAGAGCTGAAGGACATCATCGCGATCCTGGGTATGGACGAGCTGTCGGAAGCCGACAAACAGTTGGTTAACCGTGCTCGTAAGATCCAGCGCTTCTTGTCGCAGCCGTTCTTCGTG
>NZ_JBIUVO010000146.1:0-1787 GCF_044742995.1 Pseudomonas sp. NPDC087803 | reverse complement strand
GCCGGCGTGAGCGCGAGCCAGTTTGACTTCGCGGAACTTGCCTTGACGGAACAGAGCCACTTCACGGGCTTTCTTCTCGTCGGCAACCACGCTCATCTCGTCGCCAGCGTCCGGCGTACCGTCAAGACCCAGGATCTCGACCGGAATGGCCGGACCTGCTTCCTTGATCGGCTTGCCGTTCTCGTCGAGCATGGCGCGCACGCGGCCATAGTTCGAGCCGACCAGCACCATGTCGCCTTGACGCAGCGTACCGTCCTGAACCAGCACGGTGGCCACCGGGCCACGGCCCTTGTCCAGACGCGATTCAACGACAACACCACGGCCAGGAGCCGATGGAGTGGCAGTCAGTTCAAGCACTTCGGCCTGCAGCAGAACCGCTTCGAGCAGTTCGTCAACGCCGGTACCCATCTTCGCCGAAACCGGAACGAATGGAGTGTCGCCACCCCACTCTTCGGAAGTCACGCCGTGAACCGACAGTTCGCTGCGGATGCGATCGAGGTCGGCACCCGGCTTGTCGATCTTGTTCACCGCAACCACCAGAGGAACGCCAGCCGCCTGAGCGTGCTGAACAGCCTCGATGGTTTGCGGCATCACGCCGTCGTCCGCCGCCACCACCAGGATTACGATGTCGGTCGCCTTGGCACCACGGGCACGCATTGCGGTAAACGCAGCGTGACCCGGGGTGTCGAGGAACGTCACCATGCCACGGTCGGTTTCAACGTGGTATGCACCGATGTGCTGGGTAATGCCGCCGGCTTCGCCTGCAGCTACCTTGGCACGACGGATGTAGTCGAGCAGGGAAGTCTTACCGTGGTCAACGTGGCCCATTACGGTCACGACGGGTGCACGGGAAACTGCCTCACCTTCAAACTTCAGGGACTCGGCCAGGGAATCTTCCAGGGCGGTGTCGCTGACCAGGGTCACTTTGTGGCCCAGCTCTTCAGCTACCAGTTGAGCAGTTTCCTGATCGAGTACCTGGTTGATGGTCGCTGGAGTGCCCAGTTTGAACATGAACTTGATGATTTCAGCAGCCTTGACCGACATCTGCTGGGCGAGATCGCCAACAGTGATGGTCTCGCCGATCTTCACTTCACGCACGACAGGACCGGTAGGGTTCTGGAAACCGTGAGCGTTGCGTTTCTTCAGCTTGGCCTTGCCGCGACCACCACGACGGAAGCCATCGCTTTCTTCGTCGGTAGTGCGTGGCGCCACACGTGGAGCCGGCGCTTTTTCTTTGACCGATGCGCGATGCGGAGCGTTTTTGCGCTCGCCATCACCACCACCGCTGCGACGATTGTTATCGTCGGCACGTGGTTTGTCCGGACGACGCTGTTCGTCACGCTTGCGAGTGTCGGCAGCTGGCGCAGCAGCAACAACCGGCGCGGTGTCGCGCACAGGCTCAGCGGCTGGCGCAGGTGCTGCAACAGCATCGGCAGCAGCGGACGGCGCAGCAGCAGGCTGGCGACGCGCTTCTTCTTCAGCGCGCTGCTTGGCTTCTTCTTCAGCCTTCTGACGGGCAGCATTTTCTACTGCGCGACGCTCTTCCAGTTCACGCTGGCGCTCGGCTTCGATTTCTTCCGGGCTGCGCTGTACGAAAACTTTCTTTTTGCGAACTTCTACGCTGATGCTCTTGCTACCAGCCACACGCAGGGTGCTGGTGGTTTTACGCTGCAGCGTGATCTTGCGTGGTTCTTCCACTTTCGCCTTGTGACTGCTCTTCAAGTGAGTCAGCAGGGATTGCTTCTCACTGTCAGTCACATGTTCTTCGGCGGCGGTGTGCGGCAGAC
>NZ_JBIUVO010000145.1:0-1809 GCF_044742995.1 Pseudomonas sp. NPDC087803 | reverse complement strand
GCATTAATGGATAAGGTATTCGCTATAGCGAACAATAAGGGGGGTGTGGGCATGACCACCACCTGAAACAACCACGAACCAGCCCTGGTGCCTACCAAGCGCCGGGTGCTGTTGATCGATCTCGATCCACAGGGCAACGCCACCATGGGGAGCGGTGTGGATAAACATGGCCTGGAAAACTCGGTCTACGACCTGCTGATCGGCGAATGCGATCTGGCCCAGGCCATGCACTACTCCGAGCACGGCGGTTATCAACTGCTGCCGGCCAACCGCGACCTGACCGCCGCCGAAGTGGTCCTGCTGGAAATGCAGATGAAGGAAAGCCGTCTGCGCAGTGCGCTGGCGCCGATTCGTGAAAACTACGATTACATTCTGGTCGACTGCCCGCCGTCGCTGTCGATGCTCACGCTGAACGCATTGGTCGCCGCGGACGGGGTCATTATCCCCATGCAGTGCGAATACTTCGCGCTCGAAGGCTTGAGCGACCTTGTGGATAACATCAAGCGCATTGCCGAGTTGCTGAACCCGAACCTGAAAGTCGAGGGTTTGCTGCGGACCATGTACGACCCGCGCCTGAGCCTGATGAACGATGTTTCGGCGCAGCTCAAGGAACACTTCGGTGAGCAGCTGTACGACACGGTGATCCCGCGCAACATCCGCCTGGCCGAAGCGCCAAGCTACGGGATGCCGGCACTGGCCTACGACAAGCAATCGCGCGGCGCTCTGGCCTACCTGGCCCTGGCGGGCGAGATGGTTCGTCGCCAGCGCAAAAATTCACGCATCGCCGCTGCCCAGCCAACTTAAGGAATCCCCATGGCCGTCAAGAAACGAGGTCTCGGACGTGGACTGGATGCACTGCTGAGTGGTCCGACCGTCAGCGCGCTGGAAGAACAGGCTGCGCAAGCGGATACCCGTGAACTGCAGCACTTGCCGCTGGATCTGTTGCAGCGTGGCAAATACCAGCCGCGTCGCGACATGGATCCGCAGGCGCTGGAAGAGCTGGCGCAGTCGATCAAGGCGCAAGGCGTGATGCAGCCGATCGTGGTTCGCCCGATTGGCGGTGGCCGCTTCGAAATCATCGCCGGTGAACGCCGCTGGCGCGCCAGCCAGCAGGCTGGTCAGGAAACCATCCCGGCGATGGTCCGTGATGTGCCGGATGAAACCGCGATCGCCATTGCGCTGATCGAGAACATCCAGCGTGAAGACCTGAACCCGATCGAAGAAGCCGTCGCCTTGCAGCGTCTGCAGCAGGAATTCCAGCTCACT
The DNA here is from genome assembly GCF_044742995.1 of Pseudomonas sp. NPDC087803. Classification (NCBI taxonomy): domain Bacteria; kingdom Pseudomonadati; phylum Pseudomonadota; class Gammaproteobacteria; order Pseudomonadales; family Pseudomonadaceae; genus Pseudomonas; species Pseudomonas sp. NPDC087803. Next base: position 543 of record NZ_JBIUVO010000145.1, on the reverse strand, counting down.
CAACAACAGGTTGCCGAGGCTGTGGGTAAGTCCCGGGTGACTGTGGCTAACCTGTTGCGGCTTATTGCGCTGCCGGAAGTGATCAAGACCATGCTGTCCCACGGCGACCTGGAAATGGGTCATGCCCGTGCTTTGCTCGGTCTGCCGGACAATCAGCAGGTGGAAGGGGCGCGACATGTTGTCGCACGCGGCCTGACTGTGCGCCAAACTGAAGCACTGGTGCGCCAGTGGTTGAGTGGCAAACCGGAGCCTGTGGAAGCGGCCAAACCCGACCCGGATATCGCCCGGCTCGAGCAGCGTCTGGCCGAGCGCCTAGGCTCTGCGGTGCAGATTCGCCACGGGAAGAAGGGAAAAGGTCAGTTGGTGATCGGTTACAACTCTCTCGATGAGCTTCAGGGTGTGCTCGCACACATCCGCTGAAACATTTCCTCATGTAGCGCGCAGTCGGAAATCACTACCTGACAGTTGAATAGGGGCAGAACCGCCCCTATACTCTGCGCGCATTTTGGCGGCACTAATTCTGCCAAGTTATTGATTTTCGGG
>NZ_JBIUVO010000144.1:0-1952 GCF_044742995.1 Pseudomonas sp. NPDC087803 | reverse complement strand
AACCGAAGAAGCTCTGGCCGTTTTTGGCCATTTCGCGCAGCTTCGCGGTCGGGTGGTACAGCGCGCCCAAATCAGCGTACTGGTCAGCCAGGGCAACGAACTCGGCAACACCGATCGAATCGATGTAGCGCAGCGCACCGCCACGGAATGGAGGGAAACCGATACCGTAAACCAGACCCATGTCGGCTTCGGCGGCGGTTTCAACGATGCCGTCTTCCAGGCAGCGCACGGTTTCCAGGCACAGCGGGATCATCATCCAGTTGATGATGTCTTCGTCAGTGACTTCGCGCTGCTCGTAAACGATCGGCTTGAGCACTTCCAGCACCGACGGATCGGCGACTTTCTTCTGCTTGCCTTTCTTGTCGGCCTCGTAGGCATAGAAGCCCTTGCCGTTCTTCTGGCCCAAGCGCTTGGCTTCGTACAGCACGTCGATGGCCGAACGACGGTCATCCTTCATGCGATCCGGGAAACCTTCAGCCATCACGTCACGACCGTGGTGACCGGTGTCGATGCCGACCACGTCCATCAGGTACGCCGGGCCCATCGGCCAGCCGAACTTTTCCATGACTTTGTCGATGCGCACGAAGTCCACGCCGGCGCTGACCAGTTTGGCGAAGCCACCGAAGTACGGGAACAGGACGCGGTTGACCAGGAAGCCCGGGCAGTCGTTGACGACGATCGGGTTCTTGCCCATTTTCTTGGCGTAGGCAACGGTGGTGGCAATCGCCAGCTCGCTGGACTTCTCGCCACGAATCACTTCCACCAGCGGCATCATGTGCACCGGGTTGAAGAAGTGCATGCCGACGAAGTTTTCCGGACGCTTGAGGGCCTTAGCCAGCAGGCTGATGGAAATGGTCGAGGTGTTGGACGCGAGGATGGTGTCCTCTTTGACCTTGTCTTCGACTTCAGCCAGTACCGCTTGCTTGACCTTCGGGTTCTCGACCACGGCTTCTACGACCAGGTCGACGTGACCGAAGTCGCCGTAGGACAGGGTCGGACGAATACCGTTGAGCACTTCAGCCATTTTCGCGGCGGTCATGCGGCCTTTGTCAACGCGGCCAACCAGCAGTTTGGCGGCTTCGGCCAGCCCCTGCTCGATACCGTGCTCGTTGATGTCCTTCATCAGGATCGGCGTACCTTTGGAGGCCGACTGATAGGCGATACCGCCACCCATGATACCGGCGCCCAGTACGGCAGCCTGCTTCACGTCCTTGGCGATTTCGTCATAGGCCTTGGCCTTTTTCTTCAGCTCCTGATCGTTCAGGAACAGACCGATCAAGCTCTGCGCGGCAGAGGTCTTGGCCAGTTTGACGAAACCTGCTGCTTCGACTTCCAGCGCCTTGTCACGACCGAAGTTCGCGGCTTTCTGGATGGTCTTGATCGCTTCGACTGGCGCCGGGTAGTTCGGGCCAGCTTGCCCTGCCACGAAACCCTTGGCGGTTTCGAAAGCCATCATTTGCTCAATGGCGTTGAGCTTGAGCTTTTCCAGCTTCGGCTGACGCTTGGCCTTGTAATCGAACTCGCCGGAGATGGCGCGCTTGATCAGTTCAAGGGCCGCTTCCTGCAGCTTTTCTGGAGCAACCACGGCGTCGACGGCGCTGACTTTCAGCGCGTCTTCCGGACGGTTTTCCTTGCCGGCGGCAATCCACTCGATGGCGTTGTCGACACCGATCAGACGCGGCAGACGCACGGTACCGCCGAAGCCTGGGTAGATGCCCAGTTTGACTTCCGGCAGACCGATCTTGGCTTTGGTCGACATGACGCGGTAGTCCGCCGCCAGGCACATTTCCAGACCCCCACCCAGGGCGATGCCGTTGATCGCGGCCACGGTCGGAACATTGAGGTCTTCGAAATCGCTGAAGATCTTGTTGGCTTCGAGATTGCCAGCAACCAGCTCGGCATCCGGCAGCTTGAAGTTGTCGAAAAATTGGGAGATGTCGGCGCCGAAGATG
>NZ_JBIUVO010000143.1:0-1977 GCF_044742995.1 Pseudomonas sp. NPDC087803 | reverse complement strand
TTGCGTACCTGGGTATTTTCGACTTCGTTATGGCCGACGTGGACCGCTAAGAATGAACAGCACGCTTATCCAGACAGACCGTTTCACCTTGAGTGAAACCGAGCGCTCGGCCATCGAGCACGAGCTGCATCACTACGAAGACCCGCGCGCGGCGTCGATCGAAGCCCTGAAGATTGTTCAGAAAGAACGCGGCTGGGTGCCGGATGGCGCCTTGTACGCGATCGGCGAGATCCTCGGCATTCCGGCCAGCGACGTTGAAGGCGTGGCGACGTTCTACAGCCAGATCTTCCGTCAGCCGGTCGGCCGTCACATCATTCGCGTCTGCGACAGCATGGTCTGCTACATCGGCGGCCACGAGTCGGTGGTCAGCGAAATCCAGAACAATCTGGGCATCGGCCTGGGTCAGACCACCGCCGACGGTCGTTTCACCCTGCTGCCTGTCTGCTGCCTCGGCAACTGCGACAAGGCACCGGCGCTGATGATCGACGACGACACCTTTGGCGACGTGCAGCCTGCCGGCGTGGCCAAACTGCTCGAGGGCTACGTATGACCCTGACATCTTTCGGTCCTGCCAACCGCATCAAGCGTTCGGCCGAGACTCACCCGCTGACCTGGCGTCTGCGTGACGACGGCGAAGCCGTGTGGCTCGACGAATACCAGGCCAAGAACGGTTACGCCGCTGCGCGCAAAGCCTTCGCCGACATGGCTCAGGACGACATCGTCCAGACCGTGAAAGACGCCGGCCTCAAAGGTCGCGGCGGTGCAGGCTTCCCCACTGGCGTGAAGTGGGGCCTGATGCCCAAGGACGAGTCCATCAACATCCGCTATCTGCTGTGCAACGCGGATGAAATGGAACCGAACACCTGGAAAGACCGCATGCTGATGGAGCAACTGCCCCATCTGCTGATCGAAGGCATGCTGATCAGTGCCCGCGCACTGAAAACCTACCGTGGCTACATCTTCCTGCGTGGCGAGTACACCACCGCCGCCAAGCACCTCAACCGTGCCGTGGAAGAAGCCAAGGCTGCAGGCCTGCTGGGCAAGAACATTCTGGGCAGCGGTTTCGATTTCGAGCTGTTCGTCCACACCGGCGCCGGGCGTTACATCTGCGGTGAAGAAACCGCACTGATCAACTCCCTCGAAGGCCGCCGCGCCAACCCGCGCTCCAAGCCGCCCTTCCCTGCCGCTGTCGGCGTGTGGGGCAAGCCGACCTGCGTGAACAACGTCGAAACCCTGTGCAACGTGCCAGCGATCATTGCCGACGGCGTTGACTGGTACAAATCGTTGGCTCGCGAAGGCAGCGAAGACATGGGCACCAAGCTCATGGGCTTCTCCGGCAAGGTCAAGAATCCGGGCCTGTGGGAGCTGCCATTCGGCGTCACCGGTCGCGAGCTGTTCGAAGACTACGCCGGCGGCATGCGCGACGGTTACAAGCTCAAGGCTTGGCAGCCAGGTGGCGCCGGTACCGGTTTCCTGTTGCCGGAACACCTCGACGCACAAATGTACGCCGGCGGCATCGCCAAAGTGGGTACCCGGATGGGTACCGGCCTGGCGATGGCGGTGGACGACAGCGTCAACATGGTCTCCCTGCTGCGCAACATGGAGCAGTTTTTCGCCCGCGAGTCCTGCGGCTTCTGCACCCCGTGCCGTGATGGTCTGCCATGGAGCGTCAAGCTCTTGATGGCCATCGAAGAAGGCCGTGGTCAGCCAGGCGACATCGAGACCCTGCTGGGTCTGGTCGGCTTCCTCGGCCCAGGCAAGACCTTCTGTGCTCACGCACCGGGTGCCGTGGAGCCGTTGGGCAGTGCCATCAAATACTTCCGTCCTGAGTTCGAAGCCGGTATCGCGCCTGCAAGCGCCGCCGTCCCGCCTCTGGCAAGGCCGATCGTAATCGGCGCGTAAACGCTTAAAAAGGCGAAGGGTCCGTGCCCTTCGCCTTTCGTCCGATGACGCCTTCGGGGCTGACTGGATTCGGAC
>NZ_JBIUVO010000142.1:0-1981 GCF_044742995.1 Pseudomonas sp. NPDC087803 | reverse complement strand
TCCACGCTTTTGTTCTGGCTGTGTTTCATTTCCTGAGGCGCGAGGAACTGGGCTTTCTTGATGTTGATCACAGCGTTGGTCTTCGCCATCGCCACGACCAGATCGGTCTGGCGCGAGAGGAAGGCCGGCAGCTGGATGATGTCGCAGACTTACGCGAACACCTCGGAGTGGTGAGGATCGTGGACGTCGGTGATGATCGGCACGCCGAAGGCTTGCTTGATGTCCTGGAAGATGCGCATGCCTTCTTCCAGGCCAGGGCCGCGATACGAGGTCACAGAAGACCGGTTGGCCTTGTCGAAGCTGGCCTTGAACACGTAAGGGATGCCGAGTTTTTCGGTGACCTTCACGTACTCTTCGCAAACCTGCATGGCCATGTCACGGCTTTCCAGCACGTTCATGCCGCCGAACAGCACCATGGGTTTGTCGTTGGCGATCTCGATGTTGCCAACGCGGATGATCTTCTGTGCCATCGGGTTACGCCTTCTTCTGGTGTTGTGCCAACGCGGCTTTCACGAAGCCGCTGAACAGCGGGTGACCGTCACGTGGCGTCGAGGTGAACTCCGGGTGGAACTGGCAAGCGACGAACCATGGATGATCCGGTGCTTCGACCACTTCAACCAGCGCGGCATCAGCGGAGCGACCGGAGATTTTCAGGCCGGCTTCGATGATTTGTGGCAGCAGGTTGTTGTTCACTTCGTAGCGGTGACGGTGACGTTCAACGATCACGTCCTTGCCGTAGCAATCGTGCACCTTGGAGCCGGCTTCGAGCAGGCATTCCTGAGCGCCGAGGCGCATGGTGCCGCCCAGATCGGACGCTTCGGTACGCACTTCAACGGCGCCGGTGGCGTCTTCCCACTCGGTGATCAGACCCACGACCGGATGGCCGCTGGCGCGATCGAACTCGGTGGAGTTGGCGTCTTTCCAGCCCAGCACGTTACGGGCGAACTCGATGACCGCCACTTGCATGCCCAGGCAGATACCGAGGTATGGAACCTTGTTTTCACGGGCGTACTGAACGGCAGTGATCTTGCCTTCCACGCCGCGCAGACCGAAGCCGCCCGGAACGAGGATCGCGTCGACACCTTCGAGCAGCGCAGTGCCCTGGTTCTCGATGTCTTCGGAGTCGATGTAGCGCAGGTTGACCTTGGTACGGTTGCTGATGCCGGCGTGGCTCATCGCTTCGATCAGCGATTTGTAAGCGTCCAGCAGCTCCATGTACTTGCCGACCATCGCGATGGTGACTTCGTGTTCCGGGTTCAACTTGGCGTCAACCACTGCATCCCACTCGGAGAGGTCAGCGCTGCCGCATTGCAGGCCAAAACGCTCGACAACGAAATCATCCAGACCCTGGGAATGCAGGATGCCCGGGATCTTGTAGATGGTGTCGGCATCTTCCAGTGCGATCACCGCACGTTCTTCAACGTTGGTGAATTGCGCGATCTTGCGACGCGACGAAACGTCGATCGGGTGATCGGAGCGGCACACCAGCACGTCTGGCTGCAGACCAATCGAACGCAGCTCTTTTACCGAGTGCTGGGTTGGCTTGGTCTTGGTTTCGCCGGCAGTGGCGATGTACGGCACCAGGGTCAGGTGCATCAGCATCGCGCGCTTGGCGCCGACTTCGAAACGCAGCTGGCGGATGGCCTCGAGGAACGGTTGCGACTCGATGTCACCCACGGTGCCACCGATCTCGACCATGGCCACGTCGGCATCGCCGGCGCCCTTGATGATGCGGCGCTTGATTTCGTCGGTGATGTGCGGAATCACCTGGATGGTTGCACCCAGGTAGTCACCACGGCGCTCTTTGCGCAGCACGTGCTCGTAGACACGGCCGGTGGTGAAGTTGTTGTTCTGGGTCATGGTCGTGCGGATGAACCGCTCGTAGTGGCCCAGGTCCAGGTCGGTCTCGGCGCCGTCGTGGGTGACGAACACTGCTCCGTGCTGCAACGCCCACAAGGTGCCCGGGTCGACGATGATGTAC
>NZ_JBIUVO010000141.1:0-2200 GCF_044742995.1 Pseudomonas sp. NPDC087803 | reverse complement strand
AATCTGCCGATGGTTCATATGCAACGATTCTCGTCCATTGGTCTAAAGGTCGCAGGGCAGGGTGGGGCGTAGAGTCGCTGCGAATGCTTGAGTTTGGCGCTTTTCCCTTTGCTTTCAGGCTTGTACGAAACCAGATGTAGCCGCGCCGTGAACAGAGGGTTTGCGTGTTGATTTAACTGGGTTACGCTCGAACCAAGCCAGATGTTCAATCCAAACAATGGAGTTCAGCATGGGTTACAAGAAGATTCAGGTTCCAGCCGTCGGCGACAAAATCACCGTCAATGCAGACCATTCTCTCAATGTTCCTGATAACCCGATCATCCCCTTCATCGAAGGTGACGGTATTGGCGTCGACGTCAGCCCGGTGATGATCAAAGTGGTTGATGCTGCCGTGGCCAAGGCCTACGGGGGCAAGCGCAAGATTTCCTGGATGGAGGTTTATGCTGGCGAAAAAGCGACCCAGGTCTATGACCAGGACACCTGGCTGCCCCAGGAAACCCTGGACGCCGTCAAAGATTACGTGGTCTCCATCAAAGGCCCGCTGACCACTCCGGTCGGTGGTGGCATCCGCTCCCTCAACGTAGCCCTGCGCCAGCAACTCGATCTGTATGTGTGCCTGCGCCCCGTGGTGTGGTTCGAAGGTGTACCGAGCCCGGTGAAAAAGCCTGGCGACGTCGACATGGTGATCTTCCGCGAGAACTCCGAAGACATTTATGCCGGTATCGAATGGAAGGCCGGCTCTCCTGAAGCCACCAAGGTCATCAAGTTTCTGAAAGAAGAAATGGGCGTCACCAAGATCCGTTTCGACCAGGATTGCGGGATCGGCATCAAGCCTGTTTCCAAGGAAGGCACCAAGCGTCTGGTGCGCAAGGCCCTGCAATACGTGGTGGACAACGACCGCAAGTCGCTGACCATCGTGCACAAGGGCAACATCATGAAATTCACCGAAGGTGCCTTCAAGGACTGGGGTTACGAGGTGGCGAAGGAAGAATTCGGCGCCGAGCTGCTCGATGGCGGCCCATGGATGAAATTCAAGAACCCGAAAACCGGTCGTGAAGTCATCGTCAAGGATGCCATCGCCGACGCCATGCTCCAGCAGATCCTGCTGCGTCCGGCCGAGTACGATGTGATCGCCACGCTGAACCTCAACGGTGACTACCTCTCCGACGCCCTGGCGGCCGAAGTGGGTGGTATCGGTATCGCGCCGGGTGCCAACCTGTCCGACACCGTGGCCATGTTCGAGGCGACCCACGGTACTGCGCCGAAGTACGCCGGCAAGGACCAGGTCAACCCGGGTTCGGTGATTCTGTCGGCCGAGATGATGTTGCGTCATCTGGGCTGGACCGAAGCGGCTGACCTGATCATCAAGGGCACCAACGGCGCCATCAAGGCCAAGACCGTGACCTATGACTTCGAACGTCTGATGGACGGTGCCACGCTGGTGTCGTCTTCGGGCTTCGGTGAGGCGATCGTCAAGCACATGTAAGTAGTGAAGCTATAAAAAAACCGCCTGACTCAAATGATGAGTCAGGCGGTTTTTTATTACCAAGAGTATTAGGGGGAAGCAGTCAGCTCATGCTTTGGCAGTCGCGGCAGCGGCAGCAGCTGCGCCGACAGCAGCACTTTCAGCGGCGCTGGATGGTTCGGTGATGACGGCCTTGATGCCTACGGCATGCAGTCCCTTGGGGCCTTGAACAATATTGAAAACCACGGATTGGCCGGCCTTGAGGGTTTTATACCCATCCATCTCAATGGCGGAGTAGTGCGCAAAGAAATCAATGTCTTTGCCATCCTCGTCACGTCCTTCACGGGCATCGGTAATGATGAAGCCGAATCCCTTGGCATTGTTGAACCACTTGACCTTGCCGACAGCCATGCTCAAATCCCTCTGCAACAGACTCCATCGCTGGAGTATCATCCAGGACATCCGCAATCTAATCCGTTAAAAGGATTGACTCCGCGGATCTTTTTTACCCACTGTGGGCTCTATTGGTTGTAACACCGTTTTCCCGATAGTCAAGGTGACCGGGCAGTCGGAGTTGAAAAGGTGTACAGCCGCCCCCACCACTGTATTTGCACAACTGACGAACCTTTCTCTCCATGCATGCAATCAGCCAGATTCGACTAACATTCAATCAGGATCGCCCGCTTCTCCAAAAGGATCATCCAGAGGAGCACGACGACGATTCGGCAGGCGTTG
>NZ_JBIUVO010000140.1:0-2277 GCF_044742995.1 Pseudomonas sp. NPDC087803 | reverse complement strand
CCACCGGTGCCAGGGTGAAGATCACCTTGTCGGCAAACGGCGGGGTCCAGTCTTCCTTGAAGAACATCTTCAGCATGTCGGCGGCGATCTGGAACATGCCGAACGGGCCAACGCGGTTCGGACCGTAACGGTCCTGCCACCAGCCCAGCAGGCGACGTTCGACAAAGCTGAGCAACGCGCCCGCGACCACGACGGCCAGCAGAATCACGATGGCTTTGATGACCGTCAGGATCACATCGATCACTTCAGGGGTGAACCAGGTCATTGCGCTGCCTCCTGCAGACCGTCGACGGACAGGCCGGCGAATGCCGGTGGAATGCCGGCGATGCCCGCAGGCAAGGCCACCAGACCAGCGCCCAGTTCTTCATTGATGCGCAGCGGCAGACGCAGGGTCTGGCCGGCCACGTTCAGGCTCAGCAGGGCACCGTCGTTGACGCCCAGGCGATCCGCTTCGGATTTGGCCAGCGCGACGTATGGAGCCGGGATGCGTTCCTGTACCGGCGCGGCTTTCGACGAGTTTTCGTCGCTGCCGAACAGGTGGTAGAACGGCACGGCTTGCCAGGTGCCCGGCGCCGGGTTGAATGCGCGCGGTGCTGCCGCGAACCAGTTCAGCGAATCGCCGGTGCTTTCGATCAGGCGGGTGCCCGGGTCGCCAGCACGCAGGTGACCACCGACTTCGTCCTGGAACTTGTTCCACGCTTGCGGCGAGTTCCAGCCCGGCGACCATGCAAACGGCACCTGCTGACGCGGTTCGGCAGAGCCCGAGTAACCTTCCATGGAGAAGGCGAACGCGGTGTCTTTGTCTTGCGGGGTGCGCGGTTCGTGAACGCTGATGTCGGCGCGCATCGCGGTGCGACCGGAGTAACGCAGCGGCTCACGTGCCAGTTTCAGACCCTTGATGCGGAACGCGGCAGACGGCGCGGCATCGACGATGCGCGCCAGTTGCTCGGTGCTCGACGCCACGGCAGCGGTGACGTGGTCGAGTTGCGTCCAGTCGATCGGCTGGTTCAGCAGGGTCGAGCGCAGGGCGTGCAGCCAGCGCCAGCCTTCGTGAACCAGGATGCTCGCATCCATGTATTGCGGATCGAAAACCTGGAAGAAGCGCTGGGCGCGACCTTCCTGGCTGACCAGCGTACCGTCGCCTTCAGCGAAGCTCGCGGCTGGCAGTACCAGTTGCGCGCGGTCGGTGGTGGCGGTCTTCTGGTGGTCGGCAACGATCACTACTTTCGCAGCGTTCAGCGCGGCATCGACCTTGGCTTTCGAGGTGCGGGTGTACAGATCGTTTTCCAGCACGACGATGGCGTCGGCCTGGCCATCGATAACGGCTTGCAGCGCCGCGTCGACCGATTCGCCACCGAGCATGGCCAGGCCAAGGCTGTTGGCTTCCGGCACGATCAGGCTGATCGAACCGTTCTTCTCGCGCAGCTTCAGGGCTTTGGCGATGTTCGCCGCCGCTTCGATCAAGGCTTTGGAGCCCAGCGAAGTACCTGCGATGATCAGCGGACGCTTGGCCGCGAGCAGGGCGTCGGCGATACGCTTGGCCAGTTCCAGTGCTTCCGCGTCCAGACCTTCAACGGCCGGAGCGCTGGCGTCCAGGGCGTGAGCCACGGCGAAACCGATGCGCGCCAGATCGTCTGGAGCCGCGTGTACGCACTCTTCGGCGATGTCGTCGAGTTTGGTTTCGGCCAGGCTGGCGATGAACAGCGGGTTCAGTTCGTGCTGACCGATGTTCTTCACCGCAGCGTCGAGCCACGGCTGAACGCGCATGGCTTCGGCCATGTCTTCAGCTTTGCCCTTGACCGACTGACGCAGGGACAGCGCCATACGGGCGGCGGTCTGGGTCAGGTCTTCACCGAGGACGAACACGGCGTCGTGGTCTTCGATGTCGCGCATGTTCGGCACGGGCAGGGGGCTGTCCTTGAGCACTTGCAGGACCAGACGGATGCGCTCCAGTTCGGAGGCTTCGATACCGGAGTAGAAGTGCTCGGCGCCGACCAGTTCACGCAGCGCGTAGTTGCTTTCGAGGCTGGCACGCGGCGAGCCGATACCGACGATATTGCGCCCGCGCAGCAGATCGGCCGCCTTGTCCAGCGCCTGATCCAGGCCCAGCTTGGTGCCGTCGGCCAGCAGCGGCTGACGTGGACGGTCGGTGCGGTTGACGTAGCCATAACCGAAACGGCCACGGTCGCACAGGAAGTACTGGTTCACCGAACCGTTGAAACGGTTTTCGATGCGACGCAGTTCGCCGTAACGCTCGCCCGGGGAGATGTTGCAACC
>NZ_JBIUVO010000139.1:0-2393 GCF_044742995.1 Pseudomonas sp. NPDC087803 | reverse complement strand
GATCAGGGTTTCGATGTGCTGCAGCGTTCGCTCTATCGGCGGCGGCGTGGTCAGCGGGTGATCCGCCTTGTACGGGCCTTCCGGCATGTTGCGCATGCACTGGTCGATGATCTTGATGCTCTGGCGCATCTCTTCGACGCGGACCATGCAGCGATCGTAGGCATCGCCATTGGCGGCCAGCGGTACTTCGAATTCGAAGTTCTCGTAGCCGGAGTAGGGACGCGCTTTACGCAGGTCGAAGTCGCAACCGGTCGAACGCAGACCGGCACCGGTGACGCCCCATTCCAGAGCTTCTTTGGTGTTGTACTGCGCGACGCCGATGGTCCGGCCTTTGAGGATGCTGTTCTGCAGGGCCGCCTTGGTGTACTCGTCGAGGCGCTTTGGCAGCCATTCAACGAAGTCTTTCACCAGTTTGTCCCAGCCGCGCGGCAGGTCGTGGGCGACGCCACCGATGCGGTACCAGGCCGGGTGCAGACGGAAACCGGTAATGGCTTCGATCACCGTGTACGCCTTCTGGCGGTCGGTGAAGGTGAAGAACACCGGGGTCATGGCGCCGACGTCCTGGATGTAGGTCCCCAGGAACAGCAGATGGCTGGTGATCCGGAAGAACTCGGCCATCATGATGCGGATGACGTCGACCTTCTCCGGCACTTTAATGCCGGCCAGCTTCTCGACCGAGAGCACGTACGGCAGGTTGTTCATCACGCCGCCGAGGTAGTCGATACGGTCGGTGTACGGGATGAAGCTGTGCCAGGACTGACGCTCGGCCATTTTCTCGGCACCACGGTGGTGGTAACCGATGTCCGGTACGCAGTCGACGATTTCTTCACCGTCCAGCTGCAGAATGATGCGGAACGCACCGTGCGCCGAAGGGTGGTTCGGGCCCAGGTTGAGGAACATGTAGTCCTCGTTGGCCCCGGAACGCTTCATGCCCCAGTCTTCAGGACGGAAGCGCGCGGCTTCTTCCTCAAGCTGCTGCTTGGCGAGGTTGAGGCTGAACGGATCGAATTCGGTGGCGCGCGCCGGGAAGTCCTTGCGCAGCGGGTGACCTTCCCAGGTCGGCGGCATCATGATGCGCGACAGGTGCGGGTGGCCTTTGAAGTCGATGCCGTACATGTCCCAGACTTCACGCTCGTACCAGTTGGCGTTCGGCCAGATGCTGGTGACGGTCGGCAAGCTCAGGTCGCTTTCGGACAAGGCGACTTTGATCATCACGTCACTATTACGCTCAAGCGACATGAGGTGATAGAACACGGTGAAGTCGGCGCCCGATGGCAGCCCTTGACGCTTGGTGCGCAGACGCTCGTCCACGCCGTGCAGGTCATAGAGCATGACGTACGGCTTGGGCAGGTTGCGCAGGAAGGTCAGGACTTCGACAAGTCTGGCGCGCGCCACCCACAGCACCGGCATGCCGGTGCGAGTCGACTGAGCGGTGAACGCTTCGGCGCCAAAACGGTTGTTCAATTCGACGACCACATCCTGGTCGTCTGCCTTATAAGGCGGGATGTACAGAGCGCTGCCTGTAGTCATGGTTATTTTTTCGCTTTCGGTCAACGTAAAGAATGAAGCCAGCTTCTCGTTTCTTTGTAAGAACAGACTGGATCAGACTTCGTCAGGGCTGCGCAGGTTGGTGACTGCGATTCGCTGTTCGCGGCGCTGTTCCTTCTGCGAAGGCATGTCGGCGCGATAAACGCCTTGATCACCAACGACCCAGGAAAGCGGACGACGCTCCTGTCCAATCGATTCCTGCAACAGCATCAAGCCTTGAAGGAATGCTTCTGGACGAGGCGGGCAGCCAGGTACGTAGACGTCCACGGGCAGGAACTTGTCCACCCCTTGAACCACGGAGTAGATGTCGTACATGCCACCGGAGTTGGCGCACGAACCCATGGAGATAACCCACTTCGGTTCGAGCATTTGCTCGTAGAGACGCTGAATGATCGGCGCCATCTTGATGAAGCAGGTACCGGCGATAACCATGAAGTCGGCCTGACGCGGTGATGCCCGGATAACTTCGGCGCCAAAGCGCGCGATGTCGTGGGGCGCCGTGAAGGCGGTGGTCATTTCCACATAGCAGCACGAAAGGCCGAAGTTGTACGGCCACAGGGAGTTTTTACGCCCCCAATTGACCGCGCCACTCAGCACGTCTTCGAGCTTGCCCATGAAAATGTTTTTGTGAACTTGATCCTCTAACGGATCGGCAACGGTTTCCCGTTCGCCAATCGGATACTGCTCGTTAGGAGCATCGGGGTCGATTCTGGTGAGATTGTATTGCATTGCCAAAGCCTCATTGTTTCAGCTTCGCCTGCCGCTTGCGACGAGCTTCCGGAGACCAGTCAAGGGCGCCCACACGGAACATGTAGACAAGACCTGCCAACAGAAATGCTATGAAA
>NZ_JBIUVO010000138.1:0-2492 GCF_044742995.1 Pseudomonas sp. NPDC087803 | reverse complement strand
CCATCGCTGCCAGGGTCGGCATCTTGGCAACCAGGCGGATCGCGGAGATTTCGCGATGCTGCGGGTTATTGATGTCCAGGGAGTCGTGGTAGAAGGCCGAGAGAGCGCCGACTACGCCGCACATGACGGCCATCGGGTGGGCGTCGCGACGGAAGCCGTTGAAGAAGGTTTTCAGCTGCTCGTGAACCATGGTGTGGTTTTTCACGGTGCTGACGAACTGGGCCTTCTGTTCTGCGGTCGGCAGTTCGCCGTTGAGCAGCAGGTAGCAGGTTTCAAGGTAGTCCGACTTTTCAGCCAGCTGTTCGATCGGGTAGCCGCGGTGCAACAGAATGCCGTTGTCGCCGTCGATATAGGTGATCTTCGATTCGCACGAAGCGGTCGACATGAAACCCGGGTCGAAAGTGAAGCGGCCCGTGGCCGTCAGGCCCCGAACATCAATGACATCGGGACCAACGGTGCCGGTTAAAATGGGCAGCTCGACGGGGGCTGCGCCCTCGATGATCAACTGCGCTTTTTTGTCAGCCATGTGGCCTCCTATTTATGCTTGAACCATCAGACAGACCCCCCACGCAGGGCCCGCACCACTATAGTGAGATAAATTCGAATGTCAATTTGCCTAAAGTCTTGCTCCAGAAGGCTTTAAGCGGACTTTTTCCTCGAAATTGACTGCCATTTACGCCTTTTATGCGACTTGTGCAATCAGCTATTGGGGGTAGGTGATTGCGTTGTCATTAGTAGCCTAACTGTCTATACTCGGCCACCGACCGCCAAGGGCTTTTGGGCTTGCTTTCATTGGGGGTCGCATCCCTGGGTGGTGGTTACCTGACCAGTGCACTCCCCAACAACTTTGCCCTGATTGTTAGGGGCTCTTCAGTGTGAAAAAAAAAGCCGTGAAAAGCCAACGACCTGTAAACCTAGACCTAAGGACCATCAAACTCCCAGTCACTGCTTACACGTCCATTCTTCACCGTATCTCCGGTGTCATCCTCTTTGTGTGCCTTGCCATCATGCTTTACGCATTGGACAAGTCGCTGAGCTCCGAGGAAGGCTTCGGTCAGGTGAAAGCGTGTCTGACCAGTCCGCTAGCCAAGCTAGTGATTTGGGGCATCCTGTCCGCTCTGCTGTATCACCTGGTTGCCGGTGTGCGCCATTTGATCATGGACATGGGCATCGGTGAGACGCTGGAAGGCGGCAAGCTGGGCTCGAAAATCGTTATCGCCGTTTCCGTGGTGGTAATCGTTCTGGCAGGAGTCTGGATATGGTAACTAACGTCACGAACCTCTCGCGTTCGGGCCTCTATGACTGGATGGCGCAACGTGTGTCGGCGGTCGTTCTCGCGGCTTACTTCATTTTTCTGATCGGATACGTCGTGGCCCACCCAGGCCTCGAGTACGCCCAGTGGCATGAACTGTTCGCCCACAACGGGATGCGTATTTTCAGCCTCCTGGCCCTTGTTGCTCTCGGCGCTCACGCCTGGGTCGGCATGTGGACCATCGCGACCGACTACCTGACGCCAATGGCGTTCGGCAAGTCCGCGACGGCTATACGTTTCCTTTTCCAGGCAGTATGCGGCGTTGCGATGTTCGCTTACTTCGTCTGGGGTGTGCAGATTCTCTGGGGTATCTGAGTCATGGCTAACATTCCAACGATTTCTTTCGACGCCATCATTGTTGGTGGTGGCGGTGCCGGCATGCGCGCTGCGCTGCAGCTGGCGCAGGGCGGTCACAAGACCGCGGTGATCACCAAGGTTTTCCCGACCCGTTCGCACACTGTATCCGCCCAGGGCGGCATCACTTGCGCGATCGCGTCCGCTGACCCGAACGATGACTGGCGCTGGCACATGTACGATACCGTCAAGGGTTCCGACTATATCGGTGACCAGGACGCTATCGAATACATGTGTCAGGAAGGCCCGGCTGCCGTTTTCGAGCTGGACCACATGGGTCTGCCGTTCTCGCGTACCGAGCAAGGCCGTATCTATCAGCGTCCGTTCGGTGGTCAGTCCAAGGACTACGGTAAAGGCGGCCAGGCTGCCCGTACCTGCGCAGCCTCCGACCGTACCGGTCACGCACTGCTGCACACCCTTTATCAGGGCAACCTGAAAGCCGGTACCACGTTCCTGAACGAGTACTACGCGGTCGACCTGGTGAAAAACCAGGAAGGCGAGTTCGTCGGTGTGATCGCGATCTGCATCGAAACCGGCGAAACTTCGTACATCCGCGCCAAGGCCACCGTACTGGCCACTGGCGGTGCTGGCCGTATCTACGCCTCCACCACCAACGCCCTGATCAACACCGGTGACGGCGTTGGCATGGCTTTGCGTGCCGGCGTACCGGTACAAGACATCGAAATGTGGCAGTTCCACCCGACCGGCATCGCCGGCGCCGGTGTACTGGTGACCGAAGGTTGCCGTGGCGAAGGCGGTTACCTGCTGAACAAGCACGGCGAGCGTTTCATGGAGCGTTATGCGCCGAACGCCAAAGATCTGGCGG
>NZ_JBIUVO010000137.1:394-2511 GCF_044742995.1 Pseudomonas sp. NPDC087803 | reverse complement strand
ACCAAACAAAACAACAACTTATACGCTTAAACGAGATAACACATGATGGCGCACGGAAGATCGTCGAGCAGGAAGGTCTGGACATGCGTTACTACAACGTGATCTACGACATCATCGAAGACGTCAAGAAAGCCCTGACCGGCATGCTCGGCAGCGATGTTCGCGAGAACATCCTGGGCGTGGCCGAAGTGCGCGACGTGTTCCGTTCGCCGAAGTTTGGCGCGATCGCCGGTTGCATGGTGATCGAAGGTGTTGTGCACCGTAACCGTCCGATCCGTGTACTGCGTGAAGACATCGTTATCTTCGAAGGCGAGCTGGAATCCCTGCGCCGCTTCAAGGATGACGCTTCCGAAGTACGTGCCGGCTTGTAATGCGGTATCGGCGTGAAGAGCTACAACGACGTCAAAGTCGGTGACAAGATCGAAGTCTTCGAGAAGGTTCTGGTTGCTCGCAGCCTCTGACTCGCGCACTTCAAGGGCCACGCCGAGCCGCCGCATGCAGATGCGCGCCACGGCGTCAGGACTCTAAACGCAACGCCCGGTCTGGCTTTTGTCAGGCCGGGCGTTTGCCGCTTTCAGACCTTGCGGGTTTCACCGTAGGGCAGTAACAGGTAACAAAATCATGGCAAAAGAATACAGCCGTACCCAACGTATCGGCGATCAGATGCAGCGTGAGCTGGCCCAGCTGATCCGTCGTGAAGTCAAAGACCCGCGCGTCGGCCTGGTCACCATTACCGCTGTGGAGGTCAGCCGTGACGTCGGTCACGCAAAGATCTTCATTACTGTAATGGGGCAGGACAACGCTGAAGACATCGCGCAAAGCATCAAGGTGCTCAACGCTGCCGCAGGTTTCCTGCGCATGCAACTGGCCCGTGAAATGAAGCTGCGCAGCGTGCCGCAATTGCACTTCCACTACGACGAAAGCGTCGTGCGTGGTGCGCACCTGTCGGCCCTGATCGAGCGCGCCGTGGCTGAGGACAATCAGCACCTGGCCGCTGCACCTGAAGACACCAAGGAGTAATTCGGTGGCTCAGGTCAAACGTATCCGTCGTAACGTCAGCGGTATCATCCTGCTCGACAAGCCGCTGGGGTTCACCTCCAACGCCGCGTTGCAGAAGGTTCGCTGGTTGCTCAACGCCGAGAAGGCCGGTCACACCGGCAGTCTCGACCCGCTGGCCACCGGTGTCTTGCCGCTGTGCTTTGGCGAGGCAACGAAGTTCTCGCAATACCTGCTCGATTCCGACAAGGGTTACGAAACCCTGGCGCAACTGGGCAAGACCACCACCACGGCGGACGCCGAGGGTGAGGTTTTGCAGGAGCGTCCGGTGACCGTTGGTCGCGCCGATGTCGAAGCGGTTCTGCCGAAATTTCGTGGGCAAATCAGTCAGATACCGCCGATGTACTCGGCACTCAAGCGTGACGGTCAGCCGCTGTACAAGCTGGCCCGTGCAGGCGAAGTAGTGGAGCGCGAACCGCGTTCTGTTACTATTGCGCGCTTGGAATTACTGGCCTTCGAAGGCGATACTGCGCGTCTTGCGGTGGATTGCAGCAAGGGCACCTATATTCGCACCCTGGTGGAGGATATCGGTGAGCAACTCGGTTGTGGTGCGTACGTCGCGGAACTGCGTCGTACCCAGGCCGGGCCTTTCACGCTGGCGCAGACCGTGACCCTCGAAGAGCTGGAAGCGGTACATGCCGAAGGCGGCAACGAAGCGGTCGACCGCTTCCTGATGCCATCGGACAGCGGCCTGCAGGATTGGCCGCTGCTGCACTTCTCCGAAGCGAGTGCGTTCTACTGGCTCAACGGCCAGCCGGTGCGTGCCCCGGATGCTCCGAAGTTCGGCATGGTACGGGTACAGGATCACAATGGTCGCTTCATCGGTATCGGTGAAGTGAGCGAAGACGGGCGCATCGCGCCGCGTCGACTGATTCGGTCAGAATGACCGAACGAGTGTGGCTGTTAACAGGCACGGTCACTACTCATTTATAGATACAGGGATTTGTCCCTGGCCTGTTGAAACTGTTTTTGAAACAGTTTAATTATATTTGGTTTGATTGTTTGATCTCTAGTTTGAAGTAAATTCTCATATGTTTTTCTAGTATGAGGTATTTTTTTTT
>NZ_JBIUVO010000137.1:0-384 GCF_044742995.1 Pseudomonas sp. NPDC087803 | reverse complement strand
CACTCCCGTCGTGGTCTGATCCGCATGGTAAACCAGCGTCGCAAGCTGCTGGACTACCTGAAAGGCAAAGATCTGAGCCGTTACAGCGCTCTGATCGGCCGCCTGGGTCTGCGTCGCTAATCAGCGATTGCGCTATGAGGTTGGTTGTCTGTCAGGCATCAGCGGTTTTCCGCTGGTGGCTGGCAGGCTCCCAGCCTCAAGTTTTATCTGCACTACCGTTTTACCCGGACAGTCAGCGGGCCGATTCCCGACATTGCCCAAGAATTTCGCAAGAAACCAGTTCCCCCAAGAGCCACAAAGAAGGTAGGACACCGTGAACCCGGTAATCAAAAAATTCCAGTTCGGTCAGTCGACCGTTACCCTCGAGACTGGCCGAACTGGAAT
>NZ_JBIUVO010000136.1:0-2655 GCF_044742995.1 Pseudomonas sp. NPDC087803 | reverse complement strand
AAAAAACAAGCCGAGGATTATACCTGAGCTATGACCTCACGCGCCAGTTGAGGTCGGGTTTGATGCGGAAACATTGCGACTTAGAAGGTCGCGCAGTTGATTTTTCTCTTCGGCGCTCAGTTCGCTTTGACGCGCTTTTCTGAGCAGCTGTTCCAGATTTCGCTCGCGTTGGCGGGCTGACAAGCTAGTAATGGTGTCGAAAAACTGTTGTTCAAGGTTTTCTCCGTCAATCAGCCACTCCTTTTCCGCCAGTGCCTTGAGCAATCGACCCTGTTCAGTGCCGTGCCATCGCGCGATCAACTGAAATGAGTTTAGCTTGGGATTCTTCTGTACGGCTTCGAGCAGCGCCACAAGCAACTGTGCGTTGGTCTGATTTTCGTCCGCAATGTGCCCGGCGTCCTCGACGCGCTCGGCCAGTTGCGGGTGATGAAGCAAAGTGCGCAGGGCGGTCAGGGTCGGCGATTCGACGCCAATTGGCGTGCGCGGGCGCTGTTGATCACGATCACCGCCGCGCTTGCCGTTCTTGTCCCAGGGCTTCTTGTCCCATTTCTTGCCGCCGGCGCCGGTTTTTTTCGGCGTCCACTCCTGCTGCGGCACATACATGTCCTGTGCCTGCGGCTGATGGTAGTCGCTGTAGTCCGGCATTGCGTCGTAATCGATGCCCGGATCGTAGGCCGGCGGCGCTTCCTGCGGCGCGCTTTGCGCCAGCTGGCTGACGGTTTCGCTGCTGAGGCCGGTGATTTCGGTCAGGCGCTGGCGCATCAGGATGCGCAGGTTCGCGCCTGGCACTTTGTCGATCAGCGGTGCCGCGAGGGTGGCCATGTGGGCCTTGCCTTCGAGCGAGCGCGGATCGGCTTCCTCGGTCAGTTGCTGGAAGAAATAGTCTGCCAGCGGCTGCGCATGCTGGTTGATACGGGCCTTGAAGGCATCGGTGCCTTCGGCGCGAACCAGGGTGTCCGGGTCTTCGCCTTCCGGAAGAAACAGAAAGCGCGCCCGGCGCCCGTCCTGCAGGCACGGCAGTGTCGCTTCGAGCGCGCGCCATGCAGCATTGCGGCCGGCCTGGTCGCCGTCGAAACAGAACAACACGTTCGGTACCACGCGAAACAGGCGCTTGAGGTGTTCTTCGCTGGTCGCGGTGCCCAGGGTAGCGACGGCATTGCGCAAGCCTTGCTGGGCAAGGGCGATGACGTCCATGTAACCCTCGACGACGATGATTTCGTCGAGGTTGCGGTTGTTCTTGCGAGCTTCATAGAGGCCGTATAGCTCCTGGCCTTTATGGAACACCGGGGTTTCCGGCGAGTTCAGGTATTTCGGCTTGTCGTCACCCAGTACCCGGCCACCGAAAGCGATGATCCGGCCGCGGGTGTCGCGGATCGGGAACATCACGCGATCGCGGAAGCGGTCATAGCGTTTGCCGGTTTCGGCGTTCTCGATCAGCAGGCCGGCGTCGATCATGGCTTTCTGCTGCAAAGTGTCGCTGCTCAAATGCTTGAACAGGTTGTCCCAGCCCGGCGGCGCGAAACCGAGACCGAAGTCGCGGGCGATCTCACCGGTCAGGCCGCGGCCCTTGAGGTAATCCACCGCCGCCTTGCGCGCTGGATGGCTCTTGAGCGCCTGGCGGTAAAAATCGGCGGCGGCGGTGAGCAGCGGATACAGCGGCGAGTCGGTCGGCTGTCGCGGTTTGTGCGGGCGGCCGCTTTCTTCGCGGGGGATTTCCATGCCGGCGGCTTTGGCCAGGTCCTCGACGGCCTGGGGGAAATCCAGGTTGTCGTGGTCCATGAGAAAGCCGAGGGCATTGCCGCCGGCGCCGCAGCCGAAGCAGTAGTAGAACTGCTTGTCGGGGCTGACGCTGAACGACGGGGTTTTCTCTTTATGGAACGGGCAGCAGGCGGTGTAATTCTTGCCGGCCTTTTTCAGTTGCACGCGCGAGCTGACCACGTCGACGATGTCGGTGCGGTTCAGGAGGTCGTCAATAAAGCTCTGGGGAATCAGCCCGGCCATGGCGTTCTCGTCTGCGCTGTAATGAGTCCGATGCGAAGGGCGGCCGGACGCAGGTCTTGAGTGAAACGCGCACAATAGGCGGTTCGACCGGGTCGGTTGCGTAATCGCTGTCGGGAAGTGTATCTGCCGAAAATCCACTGACGTTAGTGCTGATCAGTTTTCGACTATATGAAAGTGTTGCGCTGAATCCGCTGACGGCCGGTCAAGGGCCTCGGATAGCTCAATAAAGCGGGCACGCATGCAGGTGCCTTGGGCTGATCGTCGTAAGAGGAATCAGTGGGTGTGCTCGTCAGTAGCCTTGAAAGACTCGTCAGAAAAGACGTGCACCGCTGGCAAAAGAGCCAGGCCTGACGCGGTGAAGCGGTTTTGTCTCGGTCGCGTGTGCGGCTTCGACGGTGAAGCATCAAGCGTTTTACGCAAATGCCATTAGCCCGGCTGAGGGCCGGGCTTAGGCAAGAAGCTTGCTACGATCGTCTGTGTATTAGTACAGACGAACGGCGCGGCGCTGTTCGCGCTGAACTTTCTTGGCGTGACGCTTAACAGCGGCTGCTGCTTTGCGCTTACGCTCAGAAGTTGGCTTCTCGTAAAATTCGCGGCTACTAACTTCAGCAAGTACACCGGCTTTTTCGCAGGAGCGCTTGAAACGACGCAGAG
>NZ_JBIUVO010000135.1:480-2730 GCF_044742995.1 Pseudomonas sp. NPDC087803 | reverse complement strand
CGGCCAGACCAGTTGCGAGGCGATGAAGACACCGAGCCCCATGCCAAGGATCCCCCAGACCACCGTCATGATGGCGAACTGGTACTACCTTATAGTTATAAGCAGACGGACTGATTGCTGTGCTCATTCTAAGGTTCCACGGTTTGGGTGTTTTATTAGGATTAAAATCGGCCGCAAGTATGCAGAGAGCAGGGGGTCATTGCAACGCGCCATGACCTGGGTCAATGCTTTCCAACGCTGATTCTGCGGCCTTTCCATACGCCGCGTAAGGTCAAAATTGGCCTCGGACAAAATGTCGCAGCGGACGAAAAAAGCGAGGGGTTCAGGTCAGTTGTTACGGGGTGTGTTCGAACGCAGTGATCGGGTGACCGACGGTCATCGGCGCGACAGCCGGTATCTACCGGGCTTTGCGCCCTGTCAGTCAGGCGATTTGTCGAACACATCGCTCAAGGTCGACCTGGAACCGGCACGGGCCAGTCCGCATCGAGCAAGCGTAGACCCGAATCGGAGGATTCGAAAGGAGAGGCTGTGACGGGGTGCGACAATGCGTCGCAAAGGGGCGGGATGCTGCCGCACCGAGAACGGTGCGGCAGAGGTGTATGCAATGCTTACTGCTTGTTGTCTTCGGTAATAAGTTTTTCTGTATTCAATCCATGGCTCAGGCTGTACACATAAGCTGCGAGCAGTTGCACTTTATCGTTGCCCAACAGTTCGTTCTGTGCCGGCATGTGGCCCTGGCGACCGTGGCGGATGGTCTGCTCAAGCTGCGTCAGACTCGTGCCATAAATAAATCCGGCCGGGTGCGTCAGATTCGGCGCACCCATGGCTTCAGTGCCGTGGCCGGTTGCCCCATGACAGGCTACGCAAGTGGTGCTGAACGCTTGCTGTCCGGCTTGCAGGTCAGCCTTGCTGTCGGCGGGCAGTGGCAGGCCGGCCAGTTCGTGACGCACATACGCCGCGACGTTCTTCACCCCGGCTTCGCCCAGCACGTCGCCCCAGGCCGGCATCGCCGCCATCCGGCCACCCATGATGGTGGTCTTGATGGTTTCGGCGTCGCCGCCCCAGCGCCAATCGCTGTCGGCCAGGTTAGGGAAACCGAAAGCGCCCTTGGCGTCGGAGCCGTGGCATACCGAGCAGTTGGAGGCGAACAGCCGGCCACCCATTTTCAGCGCCTGCGGATCCTTCGCCACTTCCTCCACCGGCATGGCGGCGAATTTGGCGAAGATCGGCCCGAATTTGGCGTCGGCCTTGCTCATTTCCTTTTCCCACTCGTGGACGGCGGTCCAGCCGTCCTCGTAGCCGGGCAGGATGCCTTTCCAGTTGCCCCGGCCCGGCGGCAGGATCAGATAGCCCACGGAAAACACCAGCGTGCCGGCCAACAGCATGAACCACCACTGCGGCAGCGGGTTGTCGTACTCCTCGATGCCGTCGAAGCTGTGGCCCATGGTCTGGTCGACGCTGCCCTTAGTCTCGCCCCGGCGGGTGCCGATCAGCAGCCAGGTGAGGCCGATCAGGCTGCCGATGGTCAGTACGCAGATCCACGTACTCCAGAAGGTGGTCATGGCCGGGTACTCCTTGTTTCAGATACTGGTTGGGTGTCGGTTTGCGGCTCATCGGCGAACGGCAGCAGGCGCGCTTCGGCGAATTCCGGCGTGCGCTTGCGGTTAAACACCCAGATCGTCAGGCCAACGAAGGCGACGAACACCACGACGGTGCCGAGGCCGCGAATCAGCCCTGAGCTCATTTCAATGACCATCGTGCTTACCTCTTGCTCTTGATCGCAGTGCCGAGCACTTGCAGGTAGGAGACGAGGGCGTCCATTTCGGTCTTGCCCTTGAGGCTGGCGACCGCGCCGCTGATGTCGTCGTCGGTGTACGGCACGCCGAGGGTGCGCATGGTCTTGAGCTTGGTTTCGGTGTGGCTGCTGTCCACCGCTTGCGTCACCAGCCACGGGTAGGCCGGCATCTTCGACTCAGGCACGACGTTGCGCGGGTTGTACAAATGCGCGCGGTGCCAGTCATCCGAGTAACGCGCACCGACCCGCGCCAGGTCCGGCCCGGTACGTTTCGAGCCCCACAGGAACGGGTGATCCCACACGCTTTCACCGGCCACCGAGTAGTGCCCGTAGCGTTCGGTTTCGGCGCGGAACGGCCGGATCATCTGCGAGTGGCAACCGACGCAGCCTTCGCGGATGTAGATGTCGCGGCCTTCCAGTTGCAGCGCGGTATTGGGCTTCATGGCTTCCACCGA
>NZ_JBIUVO010000135.1:0-471 GCF_044742995.1 Pseudomonas sp. NPDC087803 | reverse complement strand
CATGGCGAACTCCTCAGGCCATCTGCGCGGCAGCAACGACGTCAGCAGGCTGCGAGGCCCGCACGGTGCGCCAGGTGTTGTAAGCCATCAGCAACATGCCGCTGAGGAAGATCGCCCCGCCCACCAGCCGCACGATGAAGCCCGGGTGGCTGGCCACCAGGGTTTCGACGAAGGAGTAGGTCAGCGTGCCGTCCTCGTTGACTGCGCGCCACATCAGGCCCTGAGCGATGCCGTTGACCCACATCGACGCGATGTAGAGCACGGTGCCGATGGTCGCGAGCCAGAAGTGCGCGTTGATCAGACCGATGCTGTGCATCTGCTCTTTGCCGAAGACTTTCGGGATCATGTGGTACAGCGCACCGATCGAGATCATCGCCACCCAGCCGAGGGCGCCGGCGTGAACGTGGCCGATGGTCCAGTCGGTGTAGTGGGAGAGGGCGTTGACGGTCTTGATCGCCATCATCGGACCTT
>NZ_JBIUVO010000134.1:2532-2853 GCF_044742995.1 Pseudomonas sp. NPDC087803 | reverse complement strand
GTCGAATTCAACTACGGCCGAACCGAAAACTTCGGAGCAGACGCGAGTCAGAGCAGCGGTCAGAGTGGTTTTACCGTGGTCAACGTGACCAATGGTCCCTACGTTGACGTGGGGCAGGGAACGATCAAATTTTTCCTTAGCCATCGATAACACCCTCAACAGAAGAATTAAACGAACGATATCTACCATTAAAACAAAGGCAGATATTTTCATATCTGCCTTGTTATATGGAGCTCTTGAGCGGATTTGAACCGCTGACCTCACCCTTACCAAGGGTGTGCTCTACCAACTGAGCTACAAGAGCGTAACACTTTGCACAAC
>NZ_JBIUVO010000134.1:0-2522 GCF_044742995.1 Pseudomonas sp. NPDC087803 | reverse complement strand
GGAAGGATTCGAACCTTCGAAGTCGAAGACGTCAGATTTACAGTCTGATCCCTTTGGCCGCTCGGGAACCCCTCCTAAGCGAGCCGGCATTCTATACTATGCCGACCTTCTGTCAAGCATTTTCTCATTAAAAACCTGAGGTTAGCTGCGTTGACATCGCTCCGCTTTGAAAACCTGTTTAGGTGTTCGCTGTGGAGCGGGCGCCATTCTATGCAAACTATTCCAGCGGTGCAACCCCCTCACACAGCATTATTTTATGTTTTAACTCATTGAATTCCTTAGAAAGGTTCTGCAACTGCACATCCCCCAATAAACGCTGGCTTTCGGGCGCAATTCGCAACCAGTAACCAGGCTCGGGGAGATCCTTTTGCGACACCTGAACCTTCACATTCATAGCCGCCAGACGCTGCTGCAGCGCAGAAATGCTGCCCTCTTGAGTCACCCCTCCCAAAAACAGACACTCCTGTCCGGCACGTCGCACGCCCTGCCCTTCCAGAGAGTTACCAGTCGCCTCACTCAGTAAGCGAATATCTTGTTGGGACCCGCGGTACATGCTGAGGGGCGTGACATCTTTCGCACGCAAAGGTGCTTCCTGCTGATGCCAGACGTAATAGAACACATTGAGAACAACGAGCAGCAGGAACAACCAACGCATACAAACCTCAAGATAAAGGACACGCCATGGCCAACCCCACAAATACTAGGTCAGGCACGATCCGAGCATGAGGCACGACGTCCGCAACCAAGCCAGCGTCGCCACCTGTAATGAAGACGGTAAAATGCTCCCCCCAATAGGATCGAGCCATTTCCATCTGAGTCAGGACGAAGCCTCTCAACATTAAAGAGCAGCCGCGCTCCACCGCTTCGACGGTACTGCGCCCCGGGGAATGACTCATCAGAGCTTGCTCGGCCGCCAAATCCCCATAACGGATTTTCCGAGTGTGTGTGCGCAACTGATTACGCATCAACGGCATCCCCGGGCAAATGAACCCGCCGAGATGATCGCCTTCGGCATTAATAAAATCCGCCGTCACAGCAGTACCGAAATCCAGGATCAGACAAGCGCCGGCAGCCAGATGAAAACCACCAAGCATCGCCAACCAACGATCCAGCCCCAGACGCTCATAGTCGTCATAGCCATTCCTGACACCAGACATTTCACTGGCCGACCTGGCACAGACGACCGAAACGCCGAACGCCTGCTCAAGAATTCGAGTTAGCGCGGCAGTTTCTTCGCCAGTTCTGACGCTGACCAAGCGACATTTTCTCAGCGACAGGCCATCAAAAGCACATAGACTGTCCACCAGGGCTTGATCCGAATCGACCACACCCTCCGCGAAGAGACCGCCAGCAGCGGTATTCAATACTCGCCACTTGATAAAGCTATTTCCACAGTCGAGCTCAAGAATCATCACGCAACCTCAGGCTGAGCTCACCACCACTAAATACTTTTTCCACGCCGTCCACCTTCAAGCGCAGCGCACCCTGGCTATCAATACCAAGCACTACGCCTTCTATATGACTCACACCCGCAATCAACGAAACCGGGCGACCTTGCCACATATGATCCTTTTCCCACTCCCCCTGGAGCGCGGAGAAACCATCGACCTGATGGCGCTGGATGTAGCCGCGCAGCTGCTCGTTCAACTCAGCCACCAAGACATTGCGATCGCAGCTTTTGCCTGTTTCGAGCCGAATCGACGTCCATTGCTGGTCAACCTCCTCAGCAATCTGCATGTTCACATTGATGCCTATACCCAACACCACGTGGCAAACATCTGCGGGATCACCTACGAGCTCGAGGAGAATACCGGCAATTTTTTTGTTTCCGACCAGCACATCGTTCGGCCACTTCAACCCAGCGCCCGACACTCCTAGCTTTCGCAGGGTTTGCATAACCGCCAAACCCACAACAAGGCTCAGACCCTCCAGCTGGCGCATGCCACCTTCGATGCGCAGGACCAGGCTGTAATAGAGGTTTTCAGCAAAAGGGCTTACCCATTTGCGACCCCTGCGACCACGACCGGAAAACTGCCGCTCTGCCAATACCAGAAACGGTGCCTCTCGACCTTGGTTGATTGCGCGTAGCGCCTCTGCATTGGTGGAATCAATAGAATCAAAGACAGTAATTGGCCAAACCGGTGCCAACGCACCAATCTTGAGAGGATCGAGCAACGTCAAGGGCGCGGCCAGTTGATAGCCTCTGCCCCGGACTTTGTTTATGGACAACCCGAGTTCAGCCTCAAGATGCTGAAGCTGCTTCCATACCGCACTTCGACTTATACCCAGGGCAAGCCCGAGCGCCTCGCCAGAATGGAATCGACCATCCTTCAAAAGATTCAACAACGTCAGCATGCAGGTCTCGCCTCACAATGAGGCCCGAATGATAGCCATGAGCCGGGCGATTGCATAGAAATCAAGCAAACCACTTTCTTGCGGGCAAAACAAAACCCCAACTGCTTTCGCAATTGGGGTTTCGGAATTTAATCTTGACGATGACCTACTCTCACATGGGGAAACCC
>NZ_JBIUVO010000133.1:0-2877 GCF_044742995.1 Pseudomonas sp. NPDC087803 | reverse complement strand
CTTGCCTTTCTGCTACGCCCTCGCTGCACCTGACCCTCGTCGGTCAACCCTCCCTTCTTGAAGAACTGATCAACGGCCAATCGGCTGCCGATCGCGCGCGCCTGACGATTGTCCCGGCGTCTGAAGTCATCACCATGGACGAAAAGCCGACCCAGGCCTTGCGTGGCAAGCCGGATTCGTCGATGCGTGTCGCCCTCGAACTGGTGCGTGACGGCAAAGCTCAGGCCTGTGTCAGCGCCGGCAATACCGGGGCGTTGATGGCGTTGTCGCGTTTCGTGCTCAAGACCTTGCCGGGGATTGATCGGCCGGCGATGGTCGCGGCGATTCCGACACAGAAGGGTTATTGCCAGTTGCTCGATCTGGGTGCCAACGTCGATTGCAGCGCCGAGCATCTGTTGCAGTTCGCGGTGATGGGCTCGGTGGCGGCGCAGACGCTGGGCATCGCCCGGCCGCGCGTCGCGTTGCTGAATATCGGCACCGAAGACATCAAGGGTAATCAGCAGGTCAAGCTGGCGGCGACCTTGCTGCAGGCTGCGCGCGGCATCAACTACATCGGGTTTGTCGAGGGCGATGGCCTGTATCGCGGCGAGGCGGATGTGGTGGTCTGTGACGGGTTTGTCGGCAATATCCTGCTCAAGTCCAGCGAAGGCCTGGCGACGATGATCGCCGCGCGTATCGAAGCCTTGTTCAGGAAAAACTTCGCTTCCCGGGTGGTGGGGGCTTTGGCCCTGCCATTGATGAAGCGCCTGCAGGCGGATCTGGCACCGGCGCGACATAACGGCGCAAGCTTTCTCGGCTTGCAGGGCATCGTGGTGAAAAGTCACGGTTCGGCCGGGGTTCAGGGCTTTCAGAGTGCGATTCAGCGCGCGCTGATCGAGATTCAGGAGAACCTGCCCCAGCGCCTCCACGGTCGTCTGGAGGATCTGTTGTCTTAGGCGTTTTCGTCGGACAATGCTTAAATGTGACCGCCCGGTTCAAAGGGCCATCCAACTGTCAGTTTCTTGCGTCCCCCGGCGGGGCGCTATTTTCCGACGACAAGATCATTAGGGGCTTGTTACATGTCTGCTTCCCTCGCATTCGTCTTTCCAGGACAGGGTTCGCAGTCCCTCGGCATGCTGGCCGAGCTGGGCGCGGAATATCCGCTGATCCTCGAAACTTTCAAAGAAGCCTCCGCTGCTCTGGGCTATGACCTGTGGGCGCTGACCCAGCAGGGTCCGGAAGAGCTGCTCAATCAAACTGACAAAACCCAACCGGCCATTCTGACCGCTTCGATCGCCCTGTGGCGTTTGTGGCTGGCTGAAGGCGGCGCGCGTCCGGCATTTGTTGCCGGTCACAGCCTGGGTGAGTACAGCGCGCTGGTGGCTGCTGGCAGCCTGAGCCTGGCTGACGCGGTCAAGCTCGTCGAGCGCCGTGGCCAGCTGATGCAGGAAGCCGTTCCGGCCGGGCAGGGCGGCATGGCTGCCATCCTCGGTCTGGAAGACGCTGATGTGCTGGCAGCCTGTGCCGAAGCGGCGCAAGGCGAAGTGGTCAGTGCGGTGAACTTCAACTCGCCGGGCCAGGTAGTGATTGCCGGTGCCAAGGCTGCCGTCGAGCGTGCCATCGAGGGCTGTAAGGCCCGTGGCGCCAAGCGTGCCATGCCGTTGCCGGTGAGCGTGCCGTCGCACTGTGAGCTGATGCGTCCGGCGGCCGAGCGCTTTGCCGAATCCATCGCTGCCATCGACTGGCAGGCACCGCAGATCCCGGTCGTACAGAACGTCAGCGCGCAAGTGCCGGCGGATCTGGAAACCCTCAAGCGTGATCTGCTCGAACAACTGTACAAGCCCGTTCGCTGGGTTGAATCGGTGCAGACGCTGGCTGCCAAAGGCGCTACCAGTCTGGTCGAGTGCGGCCCTGGCAAAGTGCTGGCAGGTCTGAACAAACGTTGCGCCGAAGGCGTTTCGACTTCCAACCTCAATACCCCAGACGCTTTCGCTGCCGCCCGTGCAGCGCTGGCCTGAATCAGGAGAAACTTGCATGAGTCTGCAAGGTAAAGTTGCACTGGTCACCGGTGCAAGCCGCGGTATCGGCCAGGCCATCGCCCTGGAACTGGGTCGTCAGGGCGCCATCGTTGTTGGCACCGCGACCTCCGCCAAAGGCGCCGAGGCGATTGCCGCCACGCTCAAGGAGCACGGCATTCAGGGTACCGGTCTGGAACTGAACGTCACCAGCGACGAATCCGTTGCCGCCGTGATCGCGAGCATTCAGGAGAAGTTCGGCGCGCCGGCGATTCTGGTCAATAATGCCGGCATCACCCGCGATAACCTGATGATGCGCATGAAAGACGATGAATGGTACGACGTGATCGATACCAACCTGAACAGTCTGTATCGCCTGTCCAAGGGCGTTTTGCGTGGCATGACCAAGGCGCGCTGGGGCCGAATTATCAGTATTGGCTCGGTGGTGGGTGCCATGGGCAACGCCGGCCAAGTAAACTATGCAGCCGCCAAGGCCGGTCTGGAAGGTTTCAGCCGGGCGATGGCGCGTGAAGTCGGTTCGCGTTCGATTACGGTCAACTCGGTAACCCCAGGGTTCATCGACACCGATATGACCCGCGAACTGCCTGAAGCACAGCGTGAAGCCTTGCAGACGCAGATTCCGCTGGGCCGTCTGGGGCAAGCTCAGGAGATCGCCTCGGTGGTCGCTTTTCTTGCGTCCGACGGTGCGGCATACGTCACTGGGGCTACAATCCCGGTGAACGGTGGGATGTACATGTAAGTAAAATGTGACGGATTGCTTCAAAAAAATGTCATACGAGCTGTCTAAAATCCGTTATAAAGC
Source organism: Pseudomonas sp. NPDC087803 (assembly GCF_044742995.1). Classification (NCBI taxonomy): domain Bacteria; kingdom Pseudomonadati; phylum Pseudomonadota; class Gammaproteobacteria; order Pseudomonadales; family Pseudomonadaceae; genus Pseudomonas; species Pseudomonas sp. NPDC087803. Next base: position 60 of record NZ_JBIUVO010000133.1, on the reverse strand, counting down.
TGCAATCTATTTATAGGCAGAGGGCCGCAGGGTTTGTGGAGTGAAGCTTTCAGTTGAAAA
>NZ_JBIUVO010000132.1:0-3051 GCF_044742995.1 Pseudomonas sp. NPDC087803 | reverse complement strand
CCCATCCACCACCCCGCCCCCTCCCCCCAGGACCGGTGCGGCTGTCAGTGGCCGGACCGCCATTACAGCATCCCGGCCCCGCACAGCCAGAAGGTTCCAGCTGTCAGTGGCCTGTATGCTGAATTCGCTCACTTCGCCGAAGTCACCGGCGTCCTGACCGGCGACGAACAGCAGGTGCTTGCGCGCCTTCTGAAGTACGGCCCAAGCGTTCCGGTACAAGAGCCGACCGGCCGTCTGTTTCTGGTATTGCCGCGTTTCGGCACCATCTCGCCATGGTCGAGCAAGGCCAGCGACATCGCCCGCAACTGCGGCCTGAGCAAGATCCAGCGCCTGGAGCGCGGTATCGCGTTCTACGTGGCCGGCCAGTTCAGCGACACCGAAGCCCAGCAGATTGCCGACGTGCTGCATGACCGCATGACCCAGATCGTTCTGGGCAATCTGGAGCAGGCCGCCGGTCTGTTCAGCCACGCCGAGCCGAAGCCGCTGACCGCGATCGACATCCTCGGTGGCGGCCGCGCCGCGCTGGAAAAAGCCAACACCGAACTGGGCCTGGCCCTGGCCGAAGACGAGATCGACTATCTGGTCAACGCCTTCAACGGTCTCAAGCGCAACCCGCACGACATCGAACTGATGATGTTCGCCCAGGCCAACTCCGAGCACTGCCGCCACAAGATCTTCAACGCCAGTTGGGATATTGACGGCGAGACCCACGAAAAAAGCCTGTTCGGCATGATCAAGTTCACCTATCAGATTCACTGCGAAGGCGTGCTGTCCGATTATAAGGACAACGCCTCGGTGATCGTCGGCAACGTCGCCGGCCGCTTCTTCCCGGATCCGGAAACCCGCCAGTACGGCGCGGTGCAGGAGCCGGTGCACATCCTGATGAAGGTCGAGACCCACAACCACCCGACCGCGATCGCCCCGTTCCCGGGCGCGTCCACCGGTTCCGGTGGCGAGATCCGCGACGAAGGTGCAACCGGCCGTGGCGCCAAGCCAAAGGCCGGCCTGACCGGTTTCACCGTGTCCAACCTGCAGATCCCGGGCTTCGAACAGCCGTGGGAAGTGCCGTACGGCAAGCCGGAGCGCATCGTTACCGCGCTGGACATCATGATCGAAGGCCCGCTCGGCGGCGCCGCGTTCAACAACGAATTCGGGCGTCCGGCCCTGACCGGCTACTTCCGTACCTTCGAACAGTCGATCACTACTCCGCACGGTGACGAAGTTCGCGGTTACCACAAGCCGATCATGCTCGCGGGCGGCATGGGCAACATCCGCGAAGAACACGTCAAGAAAGGCGAGATTCTGGTCGGCTCCAAGCTGATCGTGCTCGGCGGCCCGGCGATGCTCATCGGTCTGGGCGGCGGTGCCGCTTCCTCGATGGCCACCGGCACCAGCTCGGCGGATCTCGACTTCGCTTCCGTACAGCGTGAAAACCCTGAGATGGAGCGTCGCTGCCAGGAAGTCATCGACCGTTGCTGGCAACTGGGCGACAAGAACCCGATCAGCTTCATCCACGACGTGGGTGCGGGCGGTCTGTCCAACGCCTTCCCGGAACTGGTCAACGACGGCGACCGCGGTGGCCGTTTCGAACTGCGCAATATTCCAAATGACGAGCCGGGCATGGCCCCGCACGAAATCTGGTCCAACGAATCCCAGGAGCGTTACGTTCTGGCGGTCGGCCCGGCCGACTTCGAGCGCTTCAAGGCGATCTGCGAACGCGAGCGTTGCCCGTTCGCCGTGGTCGGTGAAGCGACCGCCGAGCCGCAACTGACCGTGACCGACAGCCACTTCGGCAACAACCCGGTGGACATGCCCCTGGAAGTGTTGCTGGGCAAAGCGCCGCGCATGCACCGTTCGGTGGTTCGCGAAGCCGAGCTGGGCGACGATTTCGATCCGTCGAACCTCGACATCAGCGAGTCCATCGAACGCGTCCTGCATCACCCGGCCGTGGCGAGCAAAAGCTTCCTGATCACCATCGGCGACCGCACCATCACCGGCCTCGTGGCCCGTGACCAGATGGTCGGCCCATGGCAGGTTCCGGTGGCCGACGTCGCCGTCACCGCTACCAGTTTCGACGTCTACACCGGTGAAGCGATGGCCATGGGCGAGCGGACTCCGCTGGCGCTGCTGGACGCTCCGGCGTCGGGCCGCATGGCCATCGGCGAAACCCTGACCAACATTGCCGCTTCGCGCATCAACAAGATCTCCGACATCAAACTGTCGGCGAACTGGATGTCCGCTGCCGGCCACCCAGGCGAAGACGCGCGTCTCTACGACACCGTGAAAGCGGTCGGCATGGAGCTGTGCCCTGAGCTGGGCATCACCATTCCGGTCGGCAAGGACTCGATGTCCATGGCCACCCGCTGGAACGACAACGGCGAAGAAAAAACCGTGACCTCGCCGATGTCGCTGATCGTGACCGGTTTCGCCCCAGTGGCTGACATCCGTCAGACCCTGACCCCGGAACTGCGCATGGACAAGGGCACCACCGACCTGATCCTGATCGACCTCGGTCGCGGTCAGAACCGCATGGGTGCCTCGATCCTTGCCCAGGTTCACGGCAAGCTCGGCAAACACGCGCCGGACGTCGACGACGCCGAAGACCTCAAAGCTTTCTTCGCGGTGATCCAGGGCCTCAACGCCGACGGTCACCTGCTGGCTTACCACGACCGTTCCGACGGTGGTCTGCTGACTTCCGTGGTGGAAATGGCGTTCGCCGGCCACTGCGGTCTGAGCCTGAACCTGGACAGCGTTGCCGAAAATTCGGCAGAAATCGCCGCGATCCTGTTCAACGAAGAACTGGGTGCCGTCATCCAGGTTCGTCAGGACGCCACCCCGGACATCCTCGCGCAGTTCAGCGCGGCCGGTCTGGGCGACTGCGTGTCGGTGATCGGTCAGCCGATCAACAATGGCCAGATCAACATCACCTTCAACGGTGACACCGTGTTCGAAGGCCAGCGTCGTCTGCTGCAACGTCAGTGGGCCGAGACCAGCTATCAGATCCAGCGTCTGCGCGACAACGCCGACTGCGCCGAGCAAGAGTTCGACTCG
>NZ_JBIUVO010000131.1:0-3306 GCF_044742995.1 Pseudomonas sp. NPDC087803 | reverse complement strand
CGGCGCCACCCGAACCTGAATCGGCAGAACAACATGGAACCCATGTGGGAGCGGGGGGGGGGGGGGGGGGGGGGGGGGGGGGGGCGAGCACCAGTCACTAAAGAAAAACCAACAACACCACCACCCCCCCCCCCCCCGCCCAGGGCCAGGTGCACGTTGATGCCGAAGCGCTGGATCCAGACGTGCTTGAACTCAAGCGCCCATGTCGGATCGGCGCCAGGCGCCGGAGCAAATGAATAGTCACCGTGGGCCCACAGCCAGAGGCCGAGGGCGAGTTCCAGGGTCATGGTCAACAGCGCAATCCAGCGGGGGAGGGTAGCGCCGAAGCGCTCACCCATCCAGCACAGCAGGCCGCCGATGAAGGGGATCAGGATTAGCCAAGGCAGAATCATGACGGGCTCGTTTCCTTTCGCAAATTCGCAAGGTTCATATCAGACCGCTACCAGCACGATGGCGCCGATTACCAGCACGGCACCAGCAGCCATCGAGGCGGCATACCAACGCAGTTGACCGGTCTCGGTGCGGCTCAGGGCGGTGTGACCGCCTTTGGCCATACGCGGGATCAGACCGATGGTCTGGTCGAGCGGGTCTCTGCGCAGTACATGGCTGATCGCAAGGTACGGCTTGACGAACAGTTTGTCGTAGATCCAGTCGAAGCCCCAGGCAGCGAACCACCAGGCCGAAAGGAAACGGCCGATGCCGCTGTTGGCGATCGCCGTCACGAAGCGACGCTTGCCGAGGAACAGCAGCGCTGCCAGCAGGATACCGGCCAGGGCGATGGCGCCCGAAGCGATTTCCAGACTGTGCTTGGCTTCGCCACCGGCATGGCCAACGCTTTCTGGCAGAACGCCGTGCAGCGGCGGAACGATCATGGCGCCGACGAAGGTCGACAGCACGATCAGTACCGACAGTGGCAGCCAGTGAGCGATGCCGTGACCGGCGTGGGCTTCAGTCTTGGCTTCACCGTGGAACGTGATGAAGATCAGGCGGAAGGTGTACAGCGAAGTCATGAACGCGCCGACCAGACCTGCGTAGAGCAGACCGTGGTTGCCGCTGGCGAACGCTTCCCAGAGGATTTCGTCCTTGGAGTAGAAACCGGCGGTGACCAGTGGCAGGGCGGCCAGTGCAGCACCACCGACGATGAAGCTGGCGTAGGCCAGTGGCAGTTTTTTCCACAGACCGCCCATCTTGAAGATGTTCTGCTCGTGGTGGCAGGCAACGATCACCGCACCGGAAGCAAGGAACAGCAGGGCCTTGAAGAAGGCGTGGGTCATCAGGTGGAAAATCGCGCCATCCCAGGCACCAACGCCCAGCGCCAGGAACATGTAGCCGATCTGGCTCATGGTCGAGTAGGCGAGGATACGTTTGATGTCGGTTTGTACCAGTGCGGCGAAGCCTGCGAGAACCAGGGTCACACCGCCAACGATGCCCACCAGGTGGAGGATTTCCGGCGCCAGGGTGAACAGACCGTGGGTACGGGCGATCAGGTAGACACCGGCGGTCACCATGGTTGCAGCGTGGATCAGTGCCGACACCGGGGTCGGGCCAGCCATCGCGTCCGCGAGCCAGGTTTGCAGCGGCAGTTGCGCCGATTTACCGACCGCGCCACCCAGCAGCATCAGGGTCGCCAGGGTGATCCAGAAGTCACCGACCTGGAATTTCTGCGGTGCCAGCACCAGCAGTTCCTGAATGTTCAGCGTGCCCACTTGCTGGAACAGGATGAACAGGCCGATGGCCATGAACACGTCGCCGATCCGGGTCACGATGAAAGCCTTGAGTGCGGCGTTACCGTTGTTGCGGTTGCTGTAGTAGAAACCGATCAACAGGTACGAGCACAGGCCCACGCCTTCCCAGCCGAAGTACAGGAACAACAGGTTATCGCCGAGCACCAGGAACAGCATGCTGGCGATAAACAGGTTGGTGTACGAGAAGAAGCGCGAGTAACCCGCTTCGCCGCGCATGTACCAGGACGCGAACAGGTGGATCAGGAAACCGACACCCACCACCACGCCGAGCATGGTGATCGACAGGCCGTCGACGTAGAGGGCGAAGTCAGGCTTGAAGCCTTCGACCGCCATCCACTTCCACAGCACCAGGGTGTAGTGACCGCCCTCGGGAGGCGCGACGTTGAATTGCCAGATGACGTAGGCGGCGACAATCGCCGACAGGCCAATGGAACCCACGCCGATCAGCGCCGAGAGGTTTTCCGACCAGCGTCCACGGGAGAACGACAGCAGCAGGAAACCGATCAGAGGGAATACAAAAGTCAGAAAGATTAGGTTCATCCGCGCATCTCACTGGCAGCGTCGATATCGAGCGTGTGGAAGCGGCGATACAGTTGCAGCAGGATCGCCAGACCAATACTGGCCTCGGCGGCTGCCAGGCTGATCACCAGGATGAACATGATCTGTCCATCCGGTTGGCCCCAACGGGCGCCTGCAACGATGAAGGCCAGGGCAGAGGCGTTCATCATCACTTCCAGACTCATCAACACGAACAAAATGTTGCGGCGGACCATCAGGCCGACCAGACCAAGGCAGAACAGGATGCCGGCAACGGCCAATCCATGCTCGAGAGGGATAGCAGGCATGTCTTACTCCTTCGCCTCGTTACGGCCCAAATGGAACGCCGTGACGGCTGCGGCGAGCAGCAGCATCGAGGCGAGTTCGACCACCAGCAGATACGGACCGAACAGGCTGACGCCCACGGCTTTTGCATCGACGGTGGTGTGGCCGATGGCCTGGCCGCTCTGGTGAGCGAACAGCACATACAGCAGTTCGGCCAGCAGCAGGGCGGCGAGAATCACCGGCCCCGCCCAGATGCCGGGCTTGAGCCAGGTGCGTTCCTGCTGAACCGAGGCAGGGCCCAGGTTCAGCATCATCACCACGAACACGAACAGCACCATGATGGCGCCGGCGTAGGCGATCACTTCCAGCACGCCGGCGAACGGTGCGCCGAGTGCGAAGAAGGTCATGGCCACGGCGATCAACGAGATGATCAGGTAGAGCAGGGCGTGCACAGGGTTGGTGTTGGTGACCACACGAAGCGTGGACACCACCGCGATACCCGATGCGAAATAGAAAGCGAATTCCATCGTTCTTCCTTAAGGCAGCAAGCTCTTCACGTTGATCGGTTCGGCTTCGTTCTGCGCAGAGCCTTTCGGCTTGCCAGCGATTGCCATACCTGCAACACGATAGAAGTTGTAATCAGGGTTTTTGCCGGGGCCGGAGATCAAAAGATCTTCTTTCTCGTACACCAGGTCCTGACGTTTGAACTCGGCCATCTCGAAATCCGGGGTCAGCTGGA
>NZ_JBIUVO010000130.1:0-3341 GCF_044742995.1 Pseudomonas sp. NPDC087803 | reverse complement strand
TGACTCAGGTGATGAAGACCCTGGGGAATTTGCCGGCAGAAGAGCGTCCACAAGTCGGCGCGCTGATCAATGTTGCCAAGGAACGTGTTACAGGCGTTCTCAACGCGCGCATGGCTCTGTTTGAAGAAGCCGAACTGGCTGCCAAGCTGTCTGCCGAATCCATCGACGTGACGTTGCCGGGCCGTGGCCAGACCTCCGGTGGTCTGCATCCGGTGACCCGGACTCTGGAACGCGTCGAACAGTTCTTCACCCGCATCGGCTACGGCATCGCCGAAGGCCCTGAGGTCGAAGACGACTATCACAACTTCGAAGCGCTCAACATCCCAGGCCATCACCCGGCCCGGTCGATGCATGACACCTTCTATTTCAATGCGAACATGTTGCTGCGCACCCATACCTCGCCGGTACAGGTCCGCACCATGGAATCGAAGCAACCGCCGATCCGCATCGTCTGCCCAGGCCGTGTGTACCGCAGCGACTCCGATATCACCCACTCGCCGATGTTCCACCAGGTCGAAGGCCTGCTGGTCGATCGCGACATCAATTTCGCCGATCTCAAAGGCACCATCGAAGAATTCCTGCGGGTGTTCTTCGAAAAAGAGCTGGCCGTACGTTTCCGTCCTTCGTACTTCCCGTTCACTGAGCCATCCGCTGAAGTCGACATGGAATGCGTGATGTGCAGCGGTAAAGGCTGCCGCGTCTGCAAACAGACCGGCTGGCTGGAAGTCATGGGCTGCGGCATGGTCCACCCGAACGTGCTGCGCATGTCCGGCATCGATCCGGAAGAGTTCTCCGGTTTTGCCTTCGGCATGGGCGTAGAGCGTCTGGCAATGCTCCGTTACGGCGTGAACGACTTGCGTCTGTTCTTCGACAACGACTTGCGGTTCCTCGCGCAATTTCGCTAGTCGTAACGAATTCTTAGGAGAGCAGGATGAAATTCAGTGAACAATGGCTGCGTGGCTGGGTTAGCCCGCAGGTAAGTCGCGACGAGCTGGTTGCTCGTCTGTCGATGGCGGGTCTGGAGGTCGATAGCGTGACCCCGGCCGCCGGTGTATTCAGCGGCGTGGTCGTGGGCGAGGTGTTGAGCACCGAGCAGCACCCTGACGCCGACAAGTTGCGTGTGTGCCAGGTCAGCAATGGCGCGGAAACTTTCCAGGTCGTGTGCGGTGCGCCAAACGTGCGTCCGGGCCTGAAGATTCCGTTCGCCATGATCGGTGCCGAGCTGCCGGGCGACTTCAAGATCAAGAAGGCCAAGCTGCGGGGTGTCGAGTCCAACGGCATGCTGTGTTCGCAAGCCGAGTTGCAGGTTGGCGAAGGCAATGACGGGTTGATGGAGCTCCCGGCCGATGCGCCGGTGGGCGAGGATTTCCGGGTTTACCTGGATCTGGAAGACGCCAGCATCGAAGTTGATCTGACTCCGAACCGCGGCGACTGCCTGTCGCTGGCCGGTCTGGCCCGTGAAGTGGGCGCGCTGTACGACACACCGGTCACTCGCCCGGTGGTCATGGCCATTCCAGCTGCGCACGACGAAGTGCGTCCGGTAGACGTGCTGGCGCCTGCCGCTTGCCCGCGTTACCTGGGTCGCGTCATCCGCAATGTCGACCTGTCCAGGCCGACCCCGCTGTGGATGGTTGAACGTCTGCGCCGCGCTGATGTGCGCAGCATCGACGCTGCGGTCGACATCACCAACTACGTGATGCTTGAACTGGGCCAGCCGCTGCACGCTTTCGATCTTGCCGAAATCAATGGCGGGATCCGTGTGCGCATGGCGGAAGAGGGCGAGAAACTGGTGCTGCTCGACGGTCAGGAAGTCAGCCTGCGTAGCGATACGCTGGTGATTGCCGACCACACCCGCGCTCTGGCGATTGCCGGGGTAATGGGTGGCGAGCACAGCGGTGTGTCCGCAACCACTCGCGACGTATTCCTGGAAAGTGCCTTCTTCGACCAGATCGCTGTGGCTGGCAAGGCTCGCTCCTACGGCCTGCACACCGACGCTTCGCACCGTTACGAGCGTGGCGTGGACTGGCAACTGGCCCGTGAAGCCATGGAGCGCGCCACTGGCCTGCTGCTGGAAATCACTGGCGGCGAAGCCGGCCCGATCATCGAGACCGTCAGCGAGCAGCACCTGCCGTCGATTGCGCCGATCACCCTGCGTGCGCAGCGCATCACCCAGATGCTGGGGATGGAGATGGATTCGGCTCAGGTCGAGCGACTGCTCAGCGCCTTGGGTCTGAAGATTTCCGCTGACGGAGCAGGGCAGTGGCGCGTAGAAGTGCCAAGCCATCGCTTCGACATCAGCCTGGAGGTCGATCTGATCGAAGAGCTGGCTCGTCTGTATGGCTACAACCGTCTGCCGGTTCGTTACCCGCAAGCGCGTCTGGCGCCACAAGCCAAGGCTGAAGCGCGCAGCGAGCTGCCTGAGTTGCGCCGTCTGCTGGTTGCCCGTGGTTATCAGGAAGCGATCACTTACAGCTTCATCGATCCGAAGCAGTTCGAACTGTTCAATCCGGGCGTCGAACCGCTGTTGCTGGCCAATCCGATTTCCAATGACATGGCCGCCATGCGTTCCTCGCTGTGGCCGGGTCTGGTCAAGGCGTTGCAGCACAACCTGAACCGTCAGCAGGATCGCGTGCGTCTGTTCGAAAGCGGTCTGCGCTTCGTCGGCCAGCTGGAAGGTCTGAAGCAAGAGCCGATGCTGTCGGGTGTTGTTTGCGGCAGCCGTCTGCCGGAAGGTTGGGCGCAGGGTCGCGACACCGTCGATTTCTTCGACGTAAAAGCTGACGTTGAAGCGGTGCTGGGCTTTGCCGGTGCACTGGATACCTTCACGTTCGCTCCGGGCAAACACCCGGCGCTGCACCCGGGTCAAACCGCGCGCATCGAACGTGACGGGCGTGAAGTCGGCTTTATCGGCGCGATTCACCCTGAACTGTCCAAAGCCCTGGGTCTGGATCGTCCGGTATTCGTCTTCGAGCTGGTTCTGGCTGAAGTCGCTAGCGGAAAAATGCCGCAATTCCACGAGTTGTCGCGCTTTCCTGAAGTGCGTCGTGACCTTGCACTGATCGCGCACAAAGACGTCGCGGCCTCGGCTGTACTGGACGTAATCCGTGAAAATGCAGGCGAATGGCTCACGGATCTCAGGCTGTTTGACGTGTATCAGGGTAAAGGCATTGATCCTGATAGAAAAATGCGTTGTGGTTGGTTGTAGAGGGCCCAAACGTGTCCAGCGGAAAGGGGGGGTGGTGGTTTTGGTTTGGGGGGGGGGGGTTTTTTTTGTTCAGGCGCAAAGTGTGGGGACCCCGCAGCCCCGTTTTTTTTTTTTTTTTTTTTTTTTTTTTTTTTTT
>NZ_JBIUVO010000129.1:2340-3425 GCF_044742995.1 Pseudomonas sp. NPDC087803 | reverse complement strand
GCGACGATGGCCTTCTAGCCAACGAGATTAATTGCCACGCGATTACCCCCTGCATGGTACCGTATCACACGATCGAAACCGAATGTCGTTTTGGTGTCTGATTCGGTAAGGAACCGGGAGCACCATCTGCGTAGGCTTATGGTTTAAGGCTTGCGCCGCCTACGGTCTTGGATAGCCCCCGCCAGGCAGGGACCCCAATCTTTCAATTGGCGCGAATAATCGCGCCAACCTTTGTCTTACGCGTCCAGCGAGCTCTGGTCGATAACCAGACCTGGGCCCATAGTGGTGCTCAGGGTAACGCGCTTGACGTAGATACCTTTCGAAGAAGCTGGCTTGATACGCTTCAGATCAGCGATCAGGGCTTCAACGTTTTCCTTCAGCTTGACGGCATCGAAACCGATCTTGCCAACGGAGGTGTGGATGATGCCGTTTTTGTCGGTGCGATAACGAACCTGACCAGCCTTGGCGTTTTTAACCGCGGTGGCTACGTCTGGAGTTACGGTGCCGACTTTCGGGTTAGGCATCAGGCCACGTGGACCCAGGATCTGACCCAGCTGACCTACAACGCGCATGGCATCCGGGGATGCGATCACTACGTCATAGTTCAGGTCGCCGCCTTTCATTTCGGCAGCCAGGTCGTCCATACCTACACGGTCAGCGCCGGCAGCCAGAGCGGCTTCAGCAGCTGGACCCTGAGTGAAGACAGCAACGCGAACGGTCTTGCCAGTGCCGTGTGGCAGCACAGTAGCGCTACGAACGACCTGGTCGGATTTACGCGGGTCTACACCCAGGTTTACAGCAACGTCAAACGACTCGCTGAACTTGACAGTCGACAGCTCGGCCAGCAGAGCAGCGGCGTCTACAATGTTGTAGGCCTTGCCTGCTTCGATTTTGCCGGCGATAGCCTTTTGACGCTTGGTCAGCTTAGCCATTACACACCCTCCACGTTAAGGCCCATGCTACGAGCAGAACCGGCGATAGTACGCACGTCTTCATCCATATAATCTTAAGTCAGTTACTCGTTTTTTGTTTTCGCGATTTATTTCATCTGAGCTATGTTAATATTGTAATCCTTATTGTTGTTT
>NZ_JBIUVO010000129.1:562-2330 GCF_044742995.1 Pseudomonas sp. NPDC087803 | reverse complement strand
AGCTTAGCACGGGTAACATTGCCTACATTAACGGTGTTTGGACGAGCGGATCCGCTGGTCAGACCGGCCGCCTTCTTCAGCAGAACCGAAGCAGGGGTGGATTTGGTTTCGAAAGTAAAGCTACGGTCGCTGTAGACAGTGATGATCACTGGAGTCGGCAGACCTGCTTCAAGACCCTGAGTACGGGCGTTGAAAGCCTTGCAGAATTCCATGATGTTCACGCCGTGCTGACCCAGAGCAGGACCAACAGGTGGACTTGGGTTAGCCTGAGCGGCCTTCACTTGCAGCTTGATGTAAGCGGTAATCTTCTTGGCCATGAGGCACTCCAATTACGGGTTCGAACGCCTCGAAAGGCTCCCCGGTTACTTGCGCGTTTATCCCAGTGACGACAAAACCCCACAGCCTAGGGCTGCGGGGTTGGGATGCTTGTTCAGTTAGACCTTTTCGACCTGACTGAACTCCAACTCTACCGGAGTAGAGCGACCGAAAATAAGCACTGCCACCTGGACACGGCTCTTTTCGTAGTTAACTTCTTCGACAGTGCCGTTAAAGTCAGCGAATGGACCGTCAGTAACACGAACCACTTCACCCGGCTCAAACAGAGTCTTCGGCTTCGGCTTGTCGCTACCATCAGCCACGCGACGCAGAATGGCTTCCGCCTCTTTGTCGGTGATTGGAGCAGGCTTGTCGGCGGTACCGCCAATGAAGCCCATCACCCGAGGAGTATCCTTGACCAAGTGCCAAGTACCCTCGTTCATATCCATCTGTACCAGCACATAACCTGGGAAGAACTTGCGTTCGCTTTTGCGCTTCTGGCCATTACGCATTTCAACCACTTCTTCAGTGGGAACCAGAATTTCGCCGAAGCCATCTTCCATGCCAGCCAGCTTTACGCGCTCAATCAGCGAGCGCATGACATGCTTCTCGTAACCCGAGTAAGCATGCACAACGTACCAACGCTTAGCCACGGGACACCCTTAGCCGACAATCAAGGAAACAAGCCAGCCGAGCAGGGAGTCAACACCCCACAACAGCAACGCCATAACGATAACCACAGCAACAACGATCAACGTTGTCTGCGTGGTTTCCTGGCGAGTTGGCCATACGACTTTACGAATCTCGGTGCGAGCTTCCTTAACGAGTACAAAGAACGACTTGCCCTTTGCGGTCTGCAGGCCTACAAAGGCAGCTACAGCAGCAATGACGAGCAAAGCGAGTACACGATACAGGATCGGCGAACCAGCGTAATACTGATTACCAACAACGCCGACAACCACCAAAGCGACTACTACAAGCCACTTGAGCAGATCGAAGCGAGAGCCTTGAGCTTCAGCCTTAGGAGTCATCTATGAAGATCCTGTGAAAAGAAAGCCAGATACACCGAGTGAATCTGGCAGGTCAGGAGGGAATCGAACCCCCAACCTACGGTTTTGGAGACCGTCGCTCTGCCAATTGAGCTACTGACCTAAAACAAAATCAGGCCGACCATTATGCCGGCCCGAAAAATACATTACAACCGCTTACTCGATGATTTTGGCTACGACGCCAGCGCCGACGGTACGACCGCCTTCACGGATAGCGAAACGCAGACCGTCTTCCATCGCGATGGTTTTGATCAGGGTAACAGTCATCTGAATGTTGTCACCTGGCATTACCATTTCAACGCCTTCTGGCAGCTCGCAGTTACCAGTCACGTCAGTAGTACGGAAGTAGAACTGTGGACGGTAGCCTTTGAAGAACGGAGTGTGACGACCGCCTTCTTCCTTGC
>NZ_JBIUVO010000129.1:0-553 GCF_044742995.1 Pseudomonas sp. NPDC087803 | reverse complement strand
GCGGCTTAACCGAACCCGGCTTAACCAGAACCTGACCACGCTCAACGTCGTCACGCTTGGTACCACGCAGCAGAACGCCGCAGTTCTCGCCAGCACGACCTTCGTCGAGCAGTTTGCGGAACATTTCAACACCGGTGCAGGTGGTGGTGGTGGTGTCGCGCAGACCAACGATTTCCAGTGCATCTTGAACGCGAACGATACCGCGCTCGATACGACCAGTCACAACAGTACCGCGACCCGAGATCGAGAATACGTCTTCGATTGGCATCAGGAATGGCTTGTCGATCATACGAACTGGTTCTGGGATGTAGGTATCCAGAGTCTCAACCAGTTTACGAACGGCAGTAGTGCCCATTTCGTTGTCGTCTTTGCCTTCCAGCGCCATACGAGCCGAACCGATGATGATCGGAGTGTCGTCGCCTGGGAAGTCATAGGTGGACAGCAGGTCGCGAACTTCCATCTCAACCAGTTCCAGCAGCTCTGCGTCGTCTACCAGGTCAGCCTTGTTCAGGAAAACCACGATGTACGGAACGCCTACCTGAACAAGACTGAC
>NZ_JBIUVO010000128.1:0-3437 GCF_044742995.1 Pseudomonas sp. NPDC087803 | reverse complement strand
TGGCTGTTCACTGACTTCAAAGGACTTTTGCTCGTCCCAGAACGACTGGGCGGCGGCTTCGATTTCACGGGGCTGATATTGTTCGTGCATGGCTACTTTTGTACTGGATAGGGGTGGCCTAATCCTCTTCAACGCGCCCTCCGGGGATGCTCCGGACAAGCTGGAAGTGGAATGACAGGAAGCGCCGTAGCATACATGACCGCGCTTGGCCTAGGGAAACCCTGATTACAGCTGTTTGGCCGGTTAAAAACGTGGCGAGGGCCGTTGGTCGCGGCGTGCAGCCGGTTTGTGCAGCGAAGCTAAGCTCTTATTGGGGAGTGAGTCTTATCTTCAATGAGGTGAGGGATGGTGGAGCAACGGCAAAAAAACGTGACGAAACCCGAGTTGTACGAACGGTTGATGGATCGTCTGGGCATGGCGCTCGACGCTGCCAAAACCGCTGGCCGGCTGCGCGACGAGCGCCCCCTGGAACTGGAATTGCGTGGCTTGAGCCCCGCCGAGTTCAAACTGGTCAAGGCCTATCTGGATCGCAGTGAACGTGAATCGCATGGATGCTTGTCGCAGGCAGTGAAGCAACTCGATGCAGCACATTCGGCCAAGGTCATCTGGCTCAAGGACAAGGCGCCCGGCAGAGACACCGTCAAGGTCAGGTCTGTGCAGGCCAAGTAAGCGCAAATCGGCAAAAAACGGATCTTTTTCAACAGGATCCGACCCTATCGGTTGTAACGCTCAATTAACACTCTTAGGCTTCGGGCATCTCTGGAGATGCCCCGATGCCTTTTCGTTACTTCATCAAACAATTGCTCTTGCCGCCCGGCATTCTTCTGTTGCTGCTGTTGGTCGCCTGGTGGCTGCGCCGCTCGCGGCCACGGTTGGCGGCTGCGTGTTTTGCCCTCGGCCTGGGTGGCTTCTGGCTGATGAGCCTGCCGGTGGTCGTGCAGTGGGGCGCCAAGACCCTGGAGAGCGAGCCGCCGCTGCCGCGTGCGACGTGGTCGATGCTGGCGCAGCGCGCCGATGCGATTGTGGTGCTGGGTTCCGGGCGCGAGCGCGGCGATCTGGCCTGGGGCGGGGATCAGCCGACCGGCGTGGGGCTGGAACGTCAGCGCTATGCGGCACGGCTGGCCAAGGCCTCGGGGTTGCCGATCCTGACCAGTGGCGGTTTGCATTACGGTACGCCGCCGACCGAGGCGAAACTGATGGCCGATTCGTTGCGCGACGATTTCGGCGTGACGACGCGCTGGCAGGAAGGCGAGAGCCGCACCACGTGGGAGAACGCCAAGTTCAGCGCCGACCTGTTGCTGCCGCAAGGCATCAAGCGTGTTGTGGTGGTGACGCAGGCCTGGCATATGCCACGCGCCGTCTGGTGTTTTCAGCAGGCAGGGTTTGAAGTGGTGCCGGCGCCCGTGGGGTTTCTGGGGACCGACAATGCGCGACCGTTTGGTGGCTGGTTGCCGGAGTTCAAGTCGATCTGGCAGAGCGGGCAGTTGCTGAATGAGGCGGTGGGGCAGGTGGGGTATTCGCTTTTCTACCGCTAAGAGCACTGTTTTGAGAGGGCTTCCGTGGCGAGGGGATTTATCCCCGATGGGTGGCGAAGCCGCCCCAAAACCTGCATCTCGGTCTTTCAGGTAAATCGAGTGCAATGGATTTGCGATGACTGCGTCATCGATCGGGGATAAATCCCCTCACCACAGTGTTTATGGATCGCTTTTAAAGGGTTTTCGACATGCGGCTCGCCATCAGCGCCCAGCCGAACAGCAGCACACAGACGATGATCAGCGGCCACGAACGCCATTCAAGGTACGGCGTCAGGTTGTGCATCGGCACCACTTCGCCATACAGGATGCCCTGCTCGAACTGCGGAATCTGCTCGGTGATCTGCCCGAACGGGTTGATCAGCCCGGTCACGCCGTTGTTGGTGGCGCGGATCATCCAGCGGCCCGCCTCAAGTGCGCGCATCTGCGCCATTTGCAGGTGCTGCAGCGGGCCGATCGAGGTGCCGAACCAGGTGTCGTTGCTGATGGTCAGCAGCAGGTCACTGCGTGCCGACAGGCCAGCGGCGAATTCCGGGTACACCACTTCGTAGCAGATGAACGGCGCAATCTGATAACCCTTGGCTTGCAGCAGCGCCTGATCCGCCGGGCC
The DNA here is from genome assembly GCF_044742995.1 of Pseudomonas sp. NPDC087803. Classification (NCBI taxonomy): domain Bacteria; kingdom Pseudomonadati; phylum Pseudomonadota; class Gammaproteobacteria; order Pseudomonadales; family Pseudomonadaceae; genus Pseudomonas; species Pseudomonas sp. NPDC087803. The sequence continues at coordinate 1,295 of NZ_JBIUVO010000128.1, read as the reverse complement.
GCGGGCGAAGTCGGACATCGGCAAGTCAAAGAACGCGATCAACCCGCGCAGCAGATCCTGCAGCGGCACGTATTCGCCGAACGGCACCAGTTTCTGCTTGAGGTAGGTGCCATCGCCTTCGCCGACCACGGTGATGCCGTTGAAGAAGCGTTTTTCGTGGCGGACCATTTCGCGGATCGGCACGCCGGTGATCAGCGCCGATTTACGTTCGGCGGCGAAGTTGCCCATCATGCTCAGGTAACCTTCGGCGGACTCCTTGAGCACCGGCACCGCGGTTTCCGGCCAGATCAACAGATCCACCGGTTTGGAGCGGAAACTCAGGTCGCGATACAGCGCCAATTGTGCGTTGAGCTGCGCCGGGTCCCATTTCATGCTTTGTTCGACGTTGCCCTGAATCGCCGCGACGGTCAGTGGTGCACCGGACGGACTGGTCCAGGCGTGGCCCTTGAGGGCAATACCGGCGATCCACGGGCCGACCAGCAACACCAGACCGGCCGCGATAAACCCTTTGCGCCCGGATTGCAGCAGGCGCGGCGCGTTGTAGATCAGCGCGGCAGTCAGTGCCAGAACGAACGACACCAACCACATGCCGCCCACTGGTGCGAGCCCGGCCAATGGGCCGTCGAGCTGGCTGTAACCGGAGTAGAGCCACGGGAAACCGGTGAGGAACCAGCCGCGAAACGCTTCCTGGCCGACCCACAGTGCGGCAAACGCCAGCGCATCGGCCAACGGTGCTTCATTGCGGCGCAACCAGCGCGCCCAGACCCAGGCGGGCAGGGCAAAGAAAAATGCGATCGCTGCGGTGAACAGCAGCATCAGGAACCCGGCCAGCAACACCGAGGCGCCACCGAAGTGGTGAATGCTGTAGTAGATCCAACTGGTGCCGGCGCCAAACAGGCCGAAACCGAAACACCAGCCACGCCCCAGCGCCTGACGCGGTTTCAGTTCGCGCAGGCCGGCATAGAACAGGCCGACCGCCAGCAGGGCCAGCGGCCAGATGTTGAACGGCGCCAGGGCGAAGGTGGTGATTGCACCGGCCACCACGGCCAGCAGGTTACCGGGCCAGCCGGGGCGGGTTGTCCAGCGCATTTCTATCCTTAATGATTACCGAGCGATTGGCGTGAGTCGCAGGCAAATAATACGTAGGGGGGGGGGGGGGGGGGGGGGGGGGGGGGGGGGGGGGGGGGGGGGGGGGGGTGTGGGGGTGGGGGGGGGGTGGGGGGGGGGGGGGGGGGGGGACAACAGTGTTTGGGTGGGGGGTTTTTTTTTGTGTTTTGGTGGTGGGGGGGGTTGGT
>NZ_JBIUVO010000127.1:0-3743 GCF_044742995.1 Pseudomonas sp. NPDC087803 | reverse complement strand
GCCATGGTATTCCTCGGAGCGAATGCAATATGCGCGCTGCCCGGTTGGGCGAGCGGACTGAGCAGTTTAAAAAATCACCAGCGATTAGGGAAGCGCTGATTTTTTGACCAGACCCTTCAACGCGCTGCAAGCACCAATGTAAAGCGCTTGCAGCGGTTTTGGGAAGTGCTGATTAACCGAGCAGTTCGGCCAGTAATTTGCCGAAACGTACCTGCTGGCGTTTCTGTTGCAGCTGATTGGCGCGGAAAATCGCCTTGAGATCGTCCAGTGCATGGGCGAAATCGTCGTTGATGATCAGGTAGTCGTACTCGACATAGTGGCTCATCTCGCTGACCGCTTCGCGCATCCGCCCGTCAATGATCTCGTCACTGTCCTGGCCGCGGTTGGTCAGGCGCTGGTGCAAGGCCTGCAACGACGGCGGCAGGATGAAGATCGAACGTGCCTGCGGCATCAGCTTGCGCACTTGCTCGGCGCCTTGCCAGTCGATTTCCAGGATCAGGTCGTGACCTTCGTCGAGCGTTTGCTGCAGACGGCTTTGCGAGGTGCCGTAGAAGTTGCCGAAGACTTCGGCACGTTCGAGGAAGTCGCCGTGCTCGCCCATCTTCACGAACTCTTCGCGGGTCACGAAGTGATAGTTCACGCCGTCCACTTCACCCGGACGCATGGCGCGGGTGGTGTGGGAGATCGAGACGCGGATCTCCGGATTGGCATCGGTCAAAGCCTTGACCAGGCTGCTCTTGCCTGCGCCCGATGGCGCGGAAATGATGTACAGGGTGCCGGTGCTGTGGGTCATGTCTGTTGCCTTACTCAATATTCTGCACTTGTTCGCGCATCTGCTCGATCAACACCTTGAGGTTGACGGCGGCCTGGGTGCTGCGCGGGTCGAAGGCCTTGGAGCCCAGTGTGTTGGCTTCGCGGTTGAGCTCCTGCATCAGGAAGTCGAGGCGCCGGCCGGCGGCACCGCCGGACTTGAGCACCCGGCGCACTTCGATGATGTGGGTGCTCAGGCGATCCAGCTCTTCGGCCACATCGCTCTTTTGCGCGAGGATGACCATTTCCTGCTCCAGACGCTGTGGGTCCAGTTCGGCCTTCATGTCGGTGAAGCGGTCGAGGACTTTCTGGCGCTGGGTGGCGAGCATCTGCGGCACCAGTTCACGCAAGGTCACGACGTCCTCTTCAATGGAGGTCAGGCGCTCATTGATCAGGCGTGCCAGCTCCGCGCCTTCGCGCTCGCGGCCGGCCTTGAGTTCCTTGAGGCCTTGATTGAACAGGGCCAGCGCATCGGCGTTCAGCGCTTGTGGATCCGTCGCGTCGGCTACCAGCACGCCGGGCCAGGCCAGCACTTCCAGCGGATTCAGCGGCGCCGGGTGCTTGATCAGCCCGGCAACGGTTTCGGCGGCGGCGACCAGTTGCGCGGCGCGCTCGCGGTCGACCTGCAACGGCTTGCCGGTGCTTTCTTCAGTGAAGCGCAGGGTGCATTCCAGTTTGCCCCGCGACAGGCCCTGACGCAGGGCTTCACGCACGGCGCCTTCGAGGTCGCGGAACGACTCCGGCAGGCGCAGGTGCGGTTCCAGATAGCGGCTGTTGACCGAGCGCAGCTCCCAGCTCAGGGTGCCCTGGACGCCGGCTTTCTCGACGCGGGCGAAGGCGGTCATGCTGTGCACCATGGCGGTGACCTCGCAATGCAGATCGGCGCAGAAGGGATGTTCCGCAGGCTCGATATCAATGAATTTAAGCCGACTGGCAGCAAAGGCGCAGGATTGTAGCGCAGTGCAGCGAATGCGCCCAAACACACGGTGTGACAAAGGGCTGCAGGCCGTCGGTTATGCGTGTTTCAGGGCCTTGGGTCGATGGTCGGAATTTTTAACCCGTGCCCAGGCGCGGTGCAGCGCTCTATAATGCTCGGCAGTTTTCCGTCCCCAGTACAGGTATTCCCTATGAAACGTCCAAGTGGTCGCGCTGCCGATCAGCTTCGCTCGATCCGCATTACCCGCAACTACACCAAACACGCCGAGGGATCCGTACTGGTCGAATTCGGTGATACCAAGGTCATCTGCACCGTCAGCGTCGAAAACGGCGTGCCGCGCTTCCTCAAAGGCCAGGGCCAGGGCTGGTTGACTGCCGAATACGGCATGCTGCCGCGCGCCACCGGCGAGCGTAACCAGCGTGAAGCGAGCCGTGGCAAGCAGGGCGGCCGCACCCTGGAAATCCAGCGCCTGATCGGCCGTTCCCTGCGCGCTGCGCTGGACATGTCCAAGCTGGGCGACGTGACCCTGTACGTCGACTGCGACGTGATCCAGGCTGACGGCGGCACTCGCACCGCCTCCATCACCGGCGCAATGGTGGCGCTGGTCGATGCACTGAAAGTGATCAAGAAGCGCGGCGGCCTGAAAGGCGGCGACCCGCTCAAGCAAATGATCGGCGCCGTATCGGTCGGCATGTATCAGGGCGAGCCGGTGCTGGATCTGGACTATCTTGAAGATTCCGCCGCCGAGACCGACCTCAACGTGGTGATGACCAGCACCGGTGGCTTCATCGAAGTCCAGGGCACCGCCGAAGGCGCGCCGTTCCAGCCTGAAGAGCTGAACGCCATGCTGGAACTGGCCAAGAAAGGCATGAACGAAATCTTCGAACTGCAAAAGGCTGCACTGGCCGACTGAGCAGGTTCGTAACCCGCAAGGAGGACGCGATGAGTGATGAGCAAGAGTTACTGCCCAGGCCGAGCCATGAGGTTCGCCAATGGGCGATGTTTTGTCACTTGTCCGCCTTGCTGGGGATCTGGATTCCGTTCGGCAATCTGATCGGGCCGTTGATCCTGTGGCAGATGAAGCGCGAGACCGATCCGTTTATCGACGCTCAGGGTAAGGAAGCGCTGAATTTTCAGATCACCGTGGCGATTGCCGCCGCCATCTGCCTGTTGTTGATGGTGCTGATCATCGGCTTCTTTCTGCTGGGGCTGCTGGCGATCGGCGCACTGGTGTTGACGATTATCGCCGGAGTGAAAGCCAATGACGGGTTTCCTTACCGCTATCCGTTCACTTGGCGCCTGATCAAATAATAGCCAGCGACGATTTCCCCTTGTGGGAGCGGGCTTGCTCGCGAACGCGGTTTATCAGTCAGCGAGTAGGCGGCTGACACAACGCCTTCGCGAGCAAGCCCGCTCCCCCATTTGGAAAGCAGTTACCCACAAAAAAGCCGACAGCAATGTCGGCTTTTTTGTATCCACGAATCGACGCTTAGATGGTCAGCGTCCAGTCGTAGTCGACGATCAGCGGCGCGTGCTGCGAGAACCGTGGCTGACGCGGCAGGCGTGCGCTGCGTACGAAACGGCGCAGGCCCGGGGTCAGCAACTGGTAGTCGAAGCGCCAGCCCAGATTGAGCATCTCGGCCTGTTCGTTGTCCGGCCACCAGCTGTACTGGTCGCCTTCGCGGCTGACTTCGCGCAGGGCATCGACATAGCCCATGTTGCCGACAATCTCGTCCATCCAGGCGCGTTCTGGCGCCAGGAAGCCCGGGGATTGCTGGCTGTCGCGCCAGTTCTTGATGTCGAGCTTCTGCTGCGCAACGTACAGCGAGCCACAATAAATGTACTCGCGACGTTTACGCCGCTGCTTGTCCAGGTACTTGCCGAAGTCGTCGATGAGCTTGTACTTATGGTTCAAGTCCTAATCGCCTTTGATCGCCTAAGTAAGCTGCATGGTGGCTATTCTGACTTTGTCTAAATCTTCTTGCAGGTAGCGCCC
>NZ_JBIUVO010000126.1:0-3857 GCF_044742995.1 Pseudomonas sp. NPDC087803 | reverse complement strand
AACCGATGCTGTTTCATGCTATTTCCTTGTTCATGCGCCGAAAGGGCAATCGAGTAAAGCCGCGAGCTTATCAGGCCGCCACGACCAATGGCTACCGGCATGAGAGCAGGAAATGTCCGATAAGTTCAGGGATTAAAACGCATTCGGGCAAAGCGACGATGAAGCTTCTGTCATCTTGCCCTGACAAGGACTGATGAGACTTCCTACAACAGTTGGCGTAATGGCCACTTGCCGCACCCGCAGCAGCTGAGGCATAACAAGGCAACAACTCGACAAGGATGTTTATCTTGCGCCTCTTATACCGTGTGCTGGCACTGATCATTGTGCTGCTGGGCCTCGCTCTGGCAGTGATTCTTTACTATGTCGCCAATCCGAAATTGCCTTTCTATTCCCCGGCTCAACAGGTGCACTACCTGCAGCAGTGGAGCGAGGAAGAACGCCAGACCTACTATTTCACCCCGCAGGGCACACAAGTCAAAGGCCTGCGTTATGAATGGTTCAAGGCGCTGGAACTGCCCTTCTCGCAGCAGCGCTTCGCGTCCCCGGAATACCTCGCACGCTTCGGGTTTCTGGTCGATCCGCGACAGCAAGCCACGCCGAACAACCCCGGCAATCTGCCGGTCGGCTTTGCCCGCCATCAGAATCCCGGTGGCACCGAGCAATATCTCGATATCACCTGCGCCGCCTGCCACACCGGCGAATTGCGCTTCAAGGGCCAGGCCGTGCGAATTGACGGCGGTTCGGCGCAACATGTCTTGCCTTCCAGCGTTCCTACATTACGCGGAGGCAGTTTCGGACAGGCTTTGGTCGCCAGTCTGACCTCGACTTACTACAACCCGTGGAAATTCGAACGCTTTGCCAGAAATGTGCTGGGCGATGACTACGAGACACGCCGCGAGCAACTGCGCAAAGACTTCAAGCAATCGCTGAACACCTTCCTCAAAGTCGCCTGGAACGACACCCACCGCGGCCTCTATCCGACCGAAGAAGGTCCGGGACGCGCCGATGCGTTCGGCCGCATCGCCAACGCCACCTTCGGCGATGCGATCTCCCCCGCCAACTACCGCGTGGCCGATGCTCCAGTGGACTATCCACAACTGTGGGACATGTGGACGTTCGACTGGGTGCAATGGAACGGCTCGGCACAGCAACCGATGGCGCGCAACATCGGTGAGGCGCTGGGGGTCGGCGCCACGTTGAATTTCTTCGACAGCAACGGCCAGCCACTGCAGGGCGATGCGCGTTATGCCTCCAGCGTGCGCGTGCGCGATCTGCACAAAATCGAAGAAACCCTGCAACACCTGCAACCGCCCGCCTGGCCGGAAGATGTCTTGGGCGCCATCGATAAACCGCTGGCCGCCAAGGGCCGCGCGCTGTTTGCCGAGAACTGCGCCGGTTGCCACGTGCCGCGCAAGACTCAGGAGGGTGAACGCTGGGTGCAGCATCTGCACATGCTGCCGGTGGAGGTGATCGGCACCGACCCGAATGCGGCGACCAACATTGCCACCCACCGTTTCGACCTGACACCACTACAATGGGATCTGCAAGAGCTTGCGCAGATGGACGTGAAACTGCATCCGACGCCCACGGCACCATTGGATTTGAGCCAACTATCGGTGGCCAAGGGCCTGGCGTACGTCACCGCGTTCGTCGAGAACCGCGCCTATCGCGAGGCCGGGGTCACCCCTCAGGAAAAGCCACAACTCGACGGCTTCGGCCTGCCGATCGGCGTCCGCGAAATGATTGCCTACAAGGCCAGGCCATTGGCCGGTATCTGGGCCACCGCGCCGTTTCTGCACAACGGTTCGGTGCCGAGCCTTTATCAGTTGCTGTCGCCGCAGGATGAGCGCGCCACGACGTTCTATAAAGGCTCGTTCGAATACGACCCGCGCCATCTGGGTTACCGCACCGAAGCCTTTACCAATGGTTTCCTGTTCGACACGCGGATTAGCGGCAACCACAACAGCGGCCACGAATTTCGCGCCGGCGAACGTGGCAATGGCGTTATCGGTCGACTGCTGCAACCGGAGGAACGCTGGGCATTGCTGGAGTACCTGAAGGTACTGGGCGGGCCGCTGGAGGCGCAATTGCCATGATGATCAATTCCTTTAAAAGACCCTCCATGCTCGCCCGCATCTGGTTGTGGCTGGGGCGTCTGCTGGGCAAAACCCTGCTGGCATTACTGATTATCGGCCTGCTGGGCTGGGCCATCGCGAGCGCATGGTTCGCCTGGCAACATCGTGGCCCGGTGTCGGCGCAGGAACAGATTCCCGCCGGTGAAGCGGCGATGACTCAGGACGTGATCCAGACCGCCGTACGCATCGTCGATCAACACCGCGAAGGCACACGCTACCTGCGCGACGCGCATGCCAAGGCCCATGGCTGCGTGAAAGCCGCGGTGACGGTGTTGCCGGAACTGGCGCCCGCGCTACGCCAAGGCGTGTTCAGTGAGGCGGGGAAAACCTGGCAGGCGCGGATTCGTCTGTCCAATGGCAACGCCTACCCGCAGTTCGACAGCATTCGCGATGCCCGGGGCATGGCCATCAAACTGCTTGATGTGCCCGGCAAACCGTTGCTCGGCGACCGTCAAGAGCGCCATGAGCAAGATTTTGTGATGTTCAGCCATGCGAATTTCTTCGTGAGCGATGTCGCCGAGTATCGTCAGAATGTGGCGGCTCAGGCTGACGGCAAAAAGATCATGGCGTTCTTCCCCGGTTGGGACCCGCGCAGTTGGCAGATCCGCCACCTGTTCATTGCGCTGGCCACCCTGGCGCCGCCACCGGACAGCCCGACGGCGACGACGTACTTTTCGGTATCGCCCTACAAATTCGGTGAGGCCAATGCAAAGTTTCGGGTCGCGCCGGATCCGGATAATTGCCCGGCGTATGCCCTGCCCGCGCAAAACCACGAATTGCCGAACTTTCTGCGCAGCGCCTTGAACCAGCAGTTGTCGACGGATCGGGTGTCGGCGTGTTTTGTGTTGCAGATTCAGCGCCAGGATGCGAACAAATATATGCCGATCGAGGACACCAGCATCGAATGGCGCGAGCAGGACTCACCGTTCGAAACAGTGGCGCGGATCACCTTGCCTGCGCAGGACTTCGACACGCCGACATTGAATATGGAATGCGACAACCTGTCGTTCAACCCGTGGTTTGGTATCGAAGCGCACCGGCCGATTGGCGGGATCAACCGCTTGCGCAAAGCGGTGTATGAGGCGGTGAGCGATTATCGGCACAGCCGCAATGCCGAACAGTGAAAATCACCCCCCCTGTAGGAGCTGCCGAGTGAAACGAGGCTGCGATCTTTTGATCTTCTGATTTGTGCAATCAAGATCAAAAGATCGCAGCGTGCCGCAGCTCCTACAGGGCAGATCGGGTGTTTTTACAAATCGCAGACAGCAAAAAGCCCGAATTGGCGGGATCAACTATCGGCACAGCCGCAATGCCGAACAGTGAAAATCACCACCTCTGTAGGAGCTGTCGAGTGAAACGAGGCTGCGATCTTTTGATTTTCTGATTTTTGCAATCAAGATCAAAAGATCGCAGCGTGCCGCAGCTCCTACAGGGGAGATCGGGTGTTTTACAAATCGCAGACAGCAAAAAGCCCGCACTAGGCGGGCTTTCTGGGGTGACCTGGCGTTCAGTGGGTCCAGGTGACCGAATATGGCGCAGCGGACGGGACTCGAACCCGCGACCCCCGGCGTGACAGGCCGGTATTCTAACCGACTGAACTACCGCTGCGCGAAACGCTTGAAACGAATGGTGGGTGATGACGGGATCGAACCGCCGACATTCTGCTTGTAAGGCAGACGCTCTCCCAGCTGAGCTAATCACCCGTTTGCATCTCCGAGGCCG
>NZ_JBIUVO010000125.1:0-3925 GCF_044742995.1 Pseudomonas sp. NPDC087803 | reverse complement strand
CTACACAGTCCGGCGGTAGTGCATCACCACCCTACAAGTATCACAGATAATTCGTGTGATGCCGCGCGCAGAATCCGCAGCGGGTTGGCATTTACCGTGAGCTCCGAAAGGGGAGGTCACGCATCATGGCTAATTCAGGCGATGTTTCCGAAGCCTTCGCTCGGGGTCATCTGCAGCTGACTGCACTTTGTGAACTGGCCTCGAATATTTGCCTGTCAGGCGAGTGAAAACTCTGCTCGACGGTGTAATTCAGGCCTCATGTCACCTGCGCTTGTTACAACTGCAAACTCCACCGTTACGTAGCGAAAGCCCCGTAGGACGGCCTCGCGTCCTGGTGAATTGCGTTGGTCAGGGCCGGTTTTTGACCGTGGTTCCGCTGTCCAGGCCGCTTTTGGCGGCGTTCGCGACTATAGCAGCAATGATTAAGTGCTTCAATTCCATAAAAATTGTTATCATCCGCGGCATGACAACTACTGCCCCTTCGACTCCAGGCGTTCAACTGCTTGAAGTCTCGCCGGAGTATGCCGGCCAACGAATCGACAATTTCCTCCTGGCCCGGCTCAAAGGCGTGCCCAAGACCTTGATTTACCGCATTTTGCGTAAAGGCGAAGTGCGTGTGAACAAGGGCCGGATCAAACCCGAATACAAGCTGCAGGCCGGCGATATCGTGCGCGTGCCGCCGGTTCGTGTGCCTGAACGCGACGAGCCGGTGCCATTGGCGCAAGGGCTGTTGCAGCGCCTGGAAGCCTCGATTGTCTACGAAGATAAATCCCTTATCGTGATCAACAAGCCCGCCGGCATTGCGGTTCACGGCGGCAGCGGCTTGAATTACGGCGTGATCGAAGCCTTTCGTCAGTTGCGTCCCGATGTCAAGGAGCTGGAACTGGTTCACCGTCTCGATCGTGACACTTCCGGTCTGCTGATGATCGCCAAGAAGCGCAGCATGTTGCGGCACTTGCACGCGGCATTGCGCGGCGACGGGGTCGACAAGCGTTACATGGCGCTGGTTCGCGGCAACTGGGCGACCTCGATCAAGCAGGTCCGTGCGGCACTCGGCAAGAGCAATCTGCGCTCCGGCGAGCGCATGGTCGAGGTCGACGAGGAGGAGGGCAAGGAGTCGGTGACCGTGTTCAAGGTCCTGCGGCGCTTCGGCGACTTTGCCACCCTGATCGAAGCCAAGCCGATTACCGGGCGCACGCACCAGATCCGCGTCCACACGTTGCACGCCGGGCATTGCATTGCCGGCGACACCAAGTACGGCGATGACGGTTTCAGCAAGGAAATCCGTGATTTGGGCGGCAAGCGTCTGTTCCTGCACGCCTACATGCTGACCGTGCCGCTGCCCGATGGCGGTGAGCTCAAGTTGCAGGCACCGGTCGATGAGATGTGGGCCAAGACCGTGGAGCGATTGAGTGCGCCCATCTGATTACAAACTGCTGATTTTCGATTGGGACGGCACCCTCGCCGATTCCATTGGTCGGATTGTCGAGGCGATGCATTCCGCGTCCGGGCGTTCCGGTTTCGAGTTGCGCGATGATTTTGCCGTCAAGGGCATCATCGGTCTGGGCTTGCCCGAGGCGATCCGCACCTTGTATCCGGACATCAGCGATGCCGAGATGACCTTGTTTCGCGAGTACTACGCCGATCACTACATCGCGGCAGAAGCCGTGCCTTCGCCGTTATTCGAAGGCGTAGTCGAGTCGATGGCGTCGTTTCGTGAGCAGGGTTATCACCTGGCGGTCGCGACCGGCAAGAATCGTCGCGGGCTGGATCGGGTGCTCAAGGCCAATGGCTGGGAAGGCTTTTTCGACATCACCCGCGCTGCCGACGAGACCGCCAGCAAGCCGCATCCGCTGATGCTCGAGCAGATTCTCGACCATTGCGGCGTGCGTCCCGAGCAGGCGCTGATGGTTGGCGATTCGTCCTTCGATCTGCTGATGGCGCGCAATGCGGGCATGGCGTCAGTGGCGGTCAGTTACGGCGCGCAGTCGATTGACTCGCTGCAACAGTTCGAGCCGCGCCTGTCGATCGACCATTTTAGTGAGTTGCATGTCTGGCTGGGGCAGCAGGCCAAATAAGTTTTTTCTGGGGTGGACTGGATGACCGACGAATGGAAAACACCGGCCAAGGCAAGTGCCGACGACGGTGACGCGAAGAGCTGGAAGCTGTTGGAAACGACCCTGCTGGCCAGTGTGCAGGAACAGCGTCGTTCGCGACGTTGGGGGATTTTCTTCAAGCTGCTGACGTTTGTTTATCTGTTTGTCGCGCTGATCCTGTTCACGCCGCTGATGGACATGGAAAAGAGCGCCACCCGTGGCCCGAACTACACCGCGCTGATCGACGTCACCGGCATGATTGCCGACAAGGAGCCGGCCAGTGCCGACAACATTGTTGGCAGCCTGCGTGCAGCCTTCGAGGACAAGAAGGTCAAGGGCGTGATCCTGCGGATCAACAGCCCGGGCGGCAGTCCGGTGCAGTCGGGTTATGTGTACGACGAGATCAAGCGTTTGCGCGGTTTGCATCCGGATACCAAGGTCTATGCGGTGATTTCCGATCTCGGTGCGTCCGGCGCCTATTACATCGCCAGTGCGGCGGATCAGATTTATGCCGACAAGGCTAGTCTGGTCGGCTCCATCGGTGTGACGGCGGCCGGTTACGGTTTTGTCGGCACCATGGACAAGCTGGGCGTCGAGCGTCGCACTTATACCTCCGGCGAGCACAAGTCGTTCCTCGATCCTTTCCAGCCACAGAAGCCTGACGAGACTGCGTTCTGGCAGACCGTGCTGGACACCACGCACAAGCAGTTCATCAATAGCGTCAAGCAGGGTCGTGGTGATCGCCTGAAGGACAAGGAGCATCCGGAGCTGTTCTCCGGGCTGGTCTGGTCTGGCGAGCAGGCGCTGCCATTGGGTTTGATTGATGGCCTGGGCAATGCCAGTTCGGTGGCGCGGGATGTGATTGGCGAGAAAGAGCTGGTGGATTTTACCGTGCAGGAATCGCCGTTTGATCGCTTCTCGAAGAAGCTCGGTGCCAGCGTGGCTGAGCAGTTGGCGATGTGGATGGGTTTCCACGGGCCTTCGTTGCGCTGATTCGTTGGTAGATCAAAGATCGCAGCCTGCGGCAGCTCCTACAGAGATCAAGGTCAATGTAGGAGCTGCCGCAGGCGGCGATCTTTTGCTTTAAGGGATCTGCACGCCTTCAGCCAACAGCATGTCGATCAGGCGAATCAGCGGCAGGCCGATCAGGCTGGTGGCGTCCGGGCCTTCGGTGGACTGGAACAGGCTCACGCCCAAGCCTTCGGCCTTGAAACTGCCGGCGCAATCGTAAGGTTGCTCCAGGCGCAGGTAGCGTTCGATGCGCGCCTCGTCGAGCGTGCGCATGTGTACGGTGAAGGGCACGCAGTCGACCTGGCAGTGGCCGGTCTGGCTGTTGAGCAGGGCCAGGCCGGTGAGGAAGGTCACGCTGGCGCCGCTGGCGGCCAGTAGCTGCTCGCGGGCCTTGTCGAAGGTGTGCGGTTTGCCGATGATCCGGTCGCCGAGCACCGCGACCTGATCCGAGCCGATAATCAGGTGGGCGGGGTGGCTGGCGGCCAGTGCCCGGGCTTTCTGTTCGGCGAGACGCTTGACCAGCTCGATGGCGGATTCGCCGGGTCGATGGCTTTCGTCGATATCCGGCGAGCTGCAGACGAACGGCAGGTGCAGGCGGACGAGTAATTCCCGACGATAAGTCGAGCTTGAAGCAAGTAATAAAGGCAGCATTCGCGTCTCCTGAGGCAGGTGCGAATTCTAGCGGAGGCACGCAAGTGACGGACAGGGCACAATTTCCTTTGACATGGGTGGGTGCATCCCTATAATGCTGCGCCTATGTTGAATGACCCGATTCCACCTCACGTTGACCCGCGCAAATTGGCTGACCGTGGCACCAC
>NZ_JBIUVO010000124.1:0-4108 GCF_044742995.1 Pseudomonas sp. NPDC087803 | reverse complement strand
CATTGAATCTCAAGGAGTTTTCCGTTTCGACTGCGCCGGAAGTGGGGCGAATTATAGACCTCCAGAATCTGCCGTCAACCGTTAATTTCAGTTTTATTGCAAAACCTGCTTTTTAGTCAGCAAACGCGGGATGCGACGCGCCACGGCAGGCACACGCAGCAGCAACAGCACTGCACCTATAAAAGCGTAGATCGCCCACTCTTTAAGATCAGCTCGCACAATCCACAGCATGTGCAGCAATCCAAGCCCCAGAATCACATACACCAACCGATGCAATTTCTTCCAGCGCACACCCAACCGGCGCTGACTGTAGCGATTGGAGGTTACTGCCAATGCCAACAATCCTAGAAAACCCAGTGTACCGACAATAATGTATGGCCGCTTACGCAACTCCACGCCCAACTGCGACCAGTCGAAACCGAGGATGAACGCCATGTAGCTGAACAGGTGCAGAACCACATAAGCAAAACACCAAAGGCCCAACTGCCGGCGCACAGCAATCCACCCCGCCCGGCCCGTCAATTTCTGCAGTGGCGTCATGCTTAATGTGATCAACAGCAATACCAACGTGCCCAGTCCTAGCCGATCAACCAGCACCTTGCCTGGATCCGGGCCGAGCAAGTCGGCAAACGCCTGATAGAACCAAAGCAACGGCCAGATCGTCGCCGCAATGAAAACGCCTACACGCCAGAACGGATATCGCATCAGTAGTTCTTCCGCAGATCGAGCCCGGTATATAAAGAAGCGACTTCATCCGCGTAGCCGTTGAACATCTGCGTATCACGCACATTCGGTTTGAACAGACTGTTCGGTAGACGCCGTTCCCGCGCCTGAGTCCAGCGCGGGTGATCGACCGTCGGATTCACATTGGCATAAAACCCGTACTCATCTGCCGCAATGCTTTGCCAAGTGGTCTTGGGCTGTTCGCTGACCAGACTGATCCGCACAATGGACTTCACACTCTTGAAGCCGTACTTCCACGGCACCACCAGACGCAGCGGCGCACCGTTCTGATTCGGCAACTCACGGCCATACATGCCAACCGCCAGAATCGCCAACGGATTCATTGCCTCATCCAGACGCAGGCCCTCAACATAAGGCCAGTCGATCAGCGCGAAACCTGAGCGCTGTCCAGGCATGCTTTTGGGATCCTGCAAGGTTTCAAACCGAATGTACTTGGCCTTAGAGGTCGGCTCGACCTGCTTGAGCAGCGCAGAAATCGGAAAACCAATCCACGGGATGACCATTGACCACGCTTCAACACAGCGAAGGCGATAGATACGCTCCTCCAACTGGTACGGTTTCATGAAGTCTTCCAGCGCATAACGCCCGGGCTTGCCCACTTCCCCATCGACGACAACGCTCCACGGCTCGGTTTTCAGCGAACCGGCATTGGCTGCCGGATCACCCTTGTCAGTGCCGAATTCATAGAAGTTGTTGTAATGGGTCGCGTCTTTATAAGGCGTGATCGCCTCATCCTTGACGTTGACTGCGCCCCACTTGGTAGAAGGGAGCTTATCGGCAAACCAGGCCGGCGCCTTACCCGGCTCGACATCGGCATAACGCGCCGCGTCTTCAGCACTGGCCCAACGCGGCAGGCTGCTCACGGCGATACCGGCTGCGGTAGCTCCGAGTAATTGGCGACGAGAAAGATAAATGGCTTCAGGCGTGACATCCGACTCATGGCAGTCGGACGCTTTGGGGAATTTGATCAGCATGACAACTCCGCAGCTTTGGAGGACAGATGCACCCATAGACTGCGGAGTATGCGGGAAATTACATCACTCGGCGTTTTTGTGCCGACGAAGATGCAACAGGTACTGCACCGGGCCGGAAGCCGCGTAAGCGAGGAACACCAGCAGCAAAATGCGCGGTGGATCGCTGAACACCACGGCGAACACCAGCACCACGGCGAGAATCGCCACGAACGGCACACGGCCCTTCAGATCCAGCTCCTTGAAGCTGTTGTACTTGATGTTGCTGACCATCAGCATGCCGGCAGCCGCCACCATCAGCGCGACCAGGAACGACATCTTCGAACCCTGAATGCCGTAATCGCTGAACGCCCAGACGATCCCCGCCACCACGCCGGCAGCTGCCGGACTGGCCAGACCGATGAAGTAGCGCTTGTCCGCGGTGCCGACCTGGGTATTGAAACGCGCCAGACGCAACGCCGCACCAGCTACATAGATGAAGGCAACCATCCAGCCGACCTTGCCCATGTCGCCCAGCGCCCAGCCAAAGGCCAGTAGCGCCGGTGCCACACCGAAAGCGACCATGTCGGACAGCGAGTCATACTCGGCGCCGAAAGCACTTTGCGTATTGGTCATGCGCGCGACACGGCCATCGAGACCATCGAGCACCATGGCCACAAAAATCGCGATCGCGGCGAAGGCGAAATACTTGCTCGCATTCGCAGAGTCACCGGCGCTCAAGGCAGCCTGGGCACTCATCGAGTTGATGATGGAATAAAACCCTGCGAACAGGTTCGCAGTGGTGAACAGATTCGGCAGCAGATAGATACCACGATGCCGGACTTTACGACCTTCTGCGTCGTGCCCTTCTTCGATGTGTTCATCGATGGGCAGCAGGCTTTCGGCGTCAGAAGCCTGGTTCGGCTCTTCGGGACGTTCGCTCATGGACATTACCTTGCAACGGTTTGGAGAAATTTCGACAGGTGCTTGAGGACGACAGTTCGGCCACAAACGCTGCAGCTTTATACCAGAACCACCAGCACAAACGAAAAAACGCGGCCGAGGCCGCGTTTTCCGTACAAGAAGGGCGACTTAGTTTTTGGCTTTGTCGACGATCTTGTTGGCACCGATCCACGGCATCATGGAGCGCAGTTGCTCGCCGATGATTTCGATACCGTGAGCGGCGTTGTTACGACGCTTGGCGGTCATCGAAGGGTAGCCGGTTGCGCCTTCGCTGATGAACATTTTGGCGTATTCGCCGTCCTGAATACGTTTCAGGGCGTTGCGCATGGCCTGACGGGATTCGGCGTTGATCACTTCCGGACCGGTCACGTACTCGCCGTATTCAGCGTTGTTGGAGATCGAGTAGTTCATGTTGGCGATACCGCCTTCGTACATGAGGTCAACGATCAGTTTCAGTTCGTGCAGGCACTCGAAGTAGGCCATTTCCGGCGCGTAGCCAGCTTCAACCAGGGTTTCGAAACCGGCTTTTACCAGCTCAACGGTACCGCCGCACAGTACAGCTTGCTCGCCGAACAGGTCGGTTTCGGTCTCGTCCTTGAAAGTGGTTTCGATGATGCCGGTACGACCGCCACCGACACCAGCAGCGTAGGACAGCGCAACATTTTTGGCGTTGCCCGAGGCGTCCTGATAGATCGCGATCAGGTCAGGGATACCGCCGCCCTTCACGAACTCGGAACGTACGGTGTGGCCCGGGGCTTTCGGCGCGATCATGATCACGTCGAGGTCAGCGCGCGGAACAACCTGGTTGTAGTGGATCGCGAAGCCGTGGGAGAAGGCCAGGGTGGCGCCTTTCTTGATGTTCGGCTCGATTTCGTTCTTGTACAGCGAAGACTGGAATTCGTCCGGGGTCAGGATCATGACCAGGTCGGCAGCCGCAACAGCGGAAGCCACGTCGGTCACTTTCAGGCCGTGGGCTTCGGCTTTGGCAACAGTGGCCGAACCTTTACGCAGACCGACGGTAACGTCGACACCGGAGTCTTTCAGGTTGCACGCTTGAGCGTGGCCCTGGGAACCGTAACCGATGATGGCAACTTTCTTGCCCTGGATGATCGACAGGTCGCAGTCTTTATCGTAGAAAACTTTCATGAATTTCCCCTATATATCCAGGCCGTTCAGGCCATTCGCTAATTTGGTTTAGATGCTGAGTACTTTGTCGCCGCGGGCAATGCCGGTCACGCCGCTACGGACGGTTTCCAGAATCGATGCGGTGCCGATGGACTGAATGAAGCTGTCGAGCTTGTCGCTGGTACCGGTCAATTGAACGGTATACACGCTGGCGCTGACATCGACGATCTGTCCACGGTAAATATCGGTGGTGCGTTTGATCTCGGCGCGCTGGGCGCCAGTGGCCTTGACCTTGACCAGCATCAGCTCGCGCTCGATGTGAGAGC
>NZ_JBIUVO010000123.1:0-4146 GCF_044742995.1 Pseudomonas sp. NPDC087803 | reverse complement strand
AGAACAGACGCTGACAGACGAAGAACTGGTCGAAGCTTTCGCCGCGCTGCAAAAGCGTGCTGAAGAGCGCATGGCCAAGATGAGCGAAGAGTCGGCAGCCGCCGGCAAGAAATTCCTCGAAGAAAACGGCAAGAAGGCCGGCGTGACCACGACTGCATCCGGTCTGCAGTACGAAGTGGTCAAGAAAGCCGATGGCCCACAGCCTAAGCCTACCGACGTAGTGACTGTTCACTACACCGGCAAGCTGACCAACGGCACCGTGTTCGACAGCTCCGTTGAACGTGGCAGCCCGATCGATCTGCCGGTGAGCGGCGTGATCCCGGGTTGGGTTGAAGGTCTGCAACTGATGCACGTTGGCGAGAAGTACAAACTGTACATCCCTAGCGATCTGGCTTACGGCGCGCAATCGCCAAGCCCGGCAATCCCGGCCAACTCGGTTCTGGTCTTCGACCTGGAACTGCTGGCCATCAAGGATCCAGCCAAAGAAGACGCTGCTGCCGCCAAGTAATCGGCAACGGCTTCGTCAACAACGCCTCGCTTATGCGGGGCGTTGTTGCATCTGGAAGATGGCAGAGGTAAACAGAGCGAACGGATGCCGTCGACAGCAGTCCTAGAGATTGAGGCTATCAGCGCTAGACGCCCTGAGCCGCCAAGTCAATGAAAAATTGGGGTTTTTTATGTGAGTAAAAAACGCCCGATCTGAGCGCAGCCCTTGTAAGACGGGGCTCTCGGCGCTGAAATGCAGCTCTGTTCACAAGGTTATCCACAATTTGTGTGGATAACATTTCAACGGGAGAAATAGATGAAAGCGCCGTGGAATTTCGCTCGATTTCTGCCCCTCGCCGGTCGACTGCTGGCGCGTGGCCGCCTGCCGACCCTGTTGTTCGCGGTGGCGAGCAAAGGTGCCGCGCAAGGCAATCGCCTGGGCAAACTGAAGGATGATCTGCGTTTGCTCCAGGCACTGTGCCTGGCTTACTGGCGTGGCGAGTATCGGGCCATCAGCCCGAAAGCCATGGTTTCGGTGGTGGCGGGTCTGATGTACTTCCTCAGCCCGGTGGATGCCATACCGGATTTCATCCCGGTATTCGGCATGCTCGATGACATCGCCGTGCTTGCCTGGGTGATGAAAACCCTCGAAGACGAACTCACTGCATTCCGACTCTGGCGCGACCGGTTGAAGCCGGAAAAACTCGCGGTGGTCGAGCGCTTGCCTGATACCCCCGAACAACTTCAGCTGCAGGGCCCGAAAAAAACCTGATTCACCCTGCCTGCATACAGATAGATACCCCCCGCGACCTTGGCCGCTGTTAGGATTACACTTCTAGGGAAAAGTGCCGACTCGCTAAGTGTTGTTGTCCTACGGGGTAGTCATGGATATTCAGATAATTGCACGCGATGGCGAACCCGAATACGCGGTTCTGCCATGGGTCCAGTATCAGGCTCTACTGAAAGCAGCAGGCATCAACGAAACACCGCAGCAGCAGGCGCCAGCGCCGGCCGCCGCAACGCCGGACCCGATTCTTCCAGGTCTGGATCAATTACGCAGTTTGCGCGAAGGGAAGGGCATCGCCATCGAGGCGCTGGCCCGCACGGTAGGCATCAGCCCGTCTTATCTGGCCATGATTGAAAGCGGCGAGCGTCAGCCTGACGCCGCGATTCGTCGCAGCCTGGCCTGGGAACTGACGGTGCCAGGTTGGAGGGATGAATCGTGAGCGTACGCATCAGTCGTCAACATTGGGACGGATTGCTGGGGGAGCTGGATCAGGCGCGCAGACAGCGCCATCTGTTGACCTATCGAGCCTTGCTCGAACGCCTGCAACTGCCGACGCCGGCAATGCAGACGCTGACCGCGGCACTCGAGCATCTGGCCGCACTGGACGCCAAGGCCGAGCAGCCCTTGCGCAGTTCGCTGGTGATCAGCCAGGGTGCCAGCCGCTTGCCACGTACCGGTTTTTTTGAATGTGTCGAGCGTCTAGGGCGCTTTTCCGGACCCTCCGATGGCGTTGCGGCAGCCTCTTGGCATGCGTCGGAAGTGGTCAGGGTTTTCGAATACGAGTACCCGGAATCGGCGGAGGCCTGAGTGTTTTTACGACTCAAGGCGTCGGCCAGTTACTGGTTGGCCCGTAGGCTGTTTCACTGGTCGTGGTTTGTCCGCCAGCCCCGAGGCTGGCGCTGGCTCGAAGGGCAGTTTGCGCGGATGGCCAATCTTGGCGATGTTGGCGCGCAGAGCTTTTATGGGCACATCCTGACGTTTCGCGGGGTTGGCCTGGGTGCCCGCGAAGAGGGTGTGCGACTGTTGCGTCTGGCGGCGCTCGCCGGCGATGGCAAAGCGGCTTATCAGGTCGGCGTGATCAGCTTGGCCGGTACTCCGGGCAAAGCGCCGGATCCGACCGAAGCGGCGCGTTGGTGGACCCTGGCCGCCAAGGCCGGTCACCCATTGGCCGAGCTCAAACTCAAAGAGTTGCATGCTCGGGATTAAACCGAGTAAATCATTTTGTATCGTTCGATAAACGTGGCGTGAGGGAAACCTCACGCCACGTTTGCGTTTATCGCTATACGTTTTGTAGTAATCAGCCTTTTGCAGATTAGTCCTACAGCAAACGCCTACTCGCCTGACTTCTTTCCTGATTGATCCCCCGCAAAGTCCCCGCGCCTAATTTTTGCGCAAGGGAACGCTCATGTTTGACCCGGTTTTTCATTCCACCCCGCATCGTCGCGTGCGCTGATGGACGCCGTCAGCCGTATCGAGCAGGAACTCGACAGCTTCCCCGACACCCTCAACCTCTATCGCCAGCAGCTTGAACATTGGCTGAGTCGCGCGGCCGACCAGGTCAGCAACGCGGCGGATCTGCCGTCGCTGATGGGCATGGAGCGGGTCATCCGCTTCGGTGATCGCGTCACCGCGGTCAGCACGGGCGACAGTGAATTTTCCTCCAGCGTCGTGCAGTGCCCGGAAAGCGGAGTGCTGGCGATCGAGAGCAAATTCGAGTCGGTGTACGACATTCCGCTGGGCGGCATCGTGGTGGATGTGGTGGCGGTGGGTGACGGAAAGATCACCCCTGTCACGCTGGATGCGCAGGGTAAAGGCTCATTCACGGGCGATGCGGGCCAGTTCTACCGGGTAGTGGTCCGCAGTGAGGTCACGCCGCAACAGATCGACGATCTGTTCAAGGCTTACACCGGGCTGACCGGTGAACTCGATGGCTGGCTGCGCGGCGAGTGGCAGGGGTTCAAGCCGCAGTGGTCGCAGTCGGTGGCGACGGCGGCGGGCAACGGCATGCTCGCCGGGAGTTGGGCGGCGATCGAGGGGGTGTGGGACAGCATCGGCATGCTGTCGGAGATTCTGCAGGACCCCGGCAAGTTTGCTGAGCGATTGGGGCGTGGTGCGGAGGATCTGATCGAGCTGGCGAAAACCGCTCCGGATGTCATGCAGAAATTGCAGCTGCTGGTCAGCGATGAAGCGGCGCTGTGTTTGCTGCTGCGCAGTGCGAGTCTCTGGCTGGAGATGTTGCCGCCCAGTCAGATCGCCGGGAAAACCGCTGAAGCGGCGTCGATGATGATCGTGCAGGTGCTGATCGATGTGCTGATCGGCGTTGTGTTGACATTCGTCGGCGCTGGTGCAGGGATCGCTTATCTGACGCTACGCCTGGCGGATCGCGCCACCCAGCTGCTCGCGGTTGTGAAACGCCTGGTCAAGGCGATGTTTGGCATCGTCAACACGTTCATTCATTACGTCGACCAGTACAAAACTGTCGCAGCGCGGGGCATTGCCGCCGGCGTTAAAAAGGGTCGCATGCAACTGCGCTGGGATGCAAAACGCAATACCGCCCTGAAGAAAAACGAACATCACGACGACGCTCCCGATCAAGCGAAAAACCCCAACGGTGATAGCGCCGATTGCGCGCCTCTGACCTGCACTAACGGCTGTCCGGTGTCGATGGTTACCGGTGAAGAGTTGCTGACCTTGAGCGACGGCACGCTCGATGGTTTGCTGCCATTCGAGTTCACCCGGTTGTATCGCACCAGCGCGGTGGAGATCGATGTCGGGCTGGGGTTTGGCTGGAGCCATTCGCTGGCGCATCGGCTGGAGTTCGATGGCGATGCGGTGGTCTGGGTCGATCACGAGAACCGTCGCACGCGGTTTCC
>NZ_JBIUVO010000122.1:0-4259 GCF_044742995.1 Pseudomonas sp. NPDC087803 | reverse complement strand
GGACGGTCGTGTCGGGTCGCGATGGTGGCCTGGATGTCCGGGTTACGCACCATTTGCAGGACGAAGCCGTCGCCGCTTGTAGGGTCTTTCTTGAGTTTTTGCGGGGCAACGACTTCCGGACGGTAGTCCGCCACCGCTGCCGAGGCGATGAACACATCACACGGGATGGCCGATTCGCACGCCGCGAGCATGTCGCGGGCACTGACCACGTCAATCCGGGTGACGCGATCCGGGGTCGGCAGGTGCACCGGGCCGCTGATCAGGGTCACGCGGGCACCGGCCTCCACCGCGGCTTCGGCCAGAGCGAAGCCCATTTTCCCGGAGCTGTGGTTGGTGATGTAGCGCACCGGGTCGATGTTTTCCTGAGTCGGGCCGGCGGTGATCACCACGTGCTTGCCGGTCAGTGCCTGACGCTGGAAGCAGTCCGCCGCGCACTGCGCCAGATCGGTGGCTTCCATCATCCGGCCCATGCCGACGTCGCCGCAGGCCTGGCTGCCAGAGGCCGGGCCAAAGGTCTTCAGACCACGGCTTTCAAGGAGTTGCAGGTTGGCCTGGGTCGCCGGGTCGCGCCACATCGCCTGATTCATCGCCGGCGCGACAGCCACCACGGCGTCGGTGGCAAGAACCAAAGTGGTCAGCAAATCGTTGGCGATGCCTTGGGCCAGACGGGCGATCAGGTCGGCGGTGGCCGGGGCGATCAGCACCAGATCGGCCCACTTGGCCAGCTCGATGTGGCCCATCGCCGCTTCGGCGGCCGGGTCGAGCAAGTCGAGGTGAACCGGGTGCCCGGACAGGGCCTGCATGGTCAGCGGGGTGATGAACTCGGCGCCGCCATGGGTCATGACCACGCGCACTTCGGCGCCCTGGTCGATCAGGCGACGAACCAGATCGGCGCTCTTGTAGGCCGCAATGCCGCCGCCGACGCCCAGAACGATGCGTTTCCGATACAGCCGCTGCATAGGTCTGCCTTTCATTTCGTGGGTGACATACGTGGCGAAACCCCCTCCCCAGGGTGAATTCGCCCGCAAAAAAGATGGGCTACGATATCACAGCGACCGCTACGGAACAGCGGCGCCCACAGACAAGGAAGGTGTATGAGTATTCGCGATTGGCCTGCGGCGGAGCGGCCGCGGGAACGGTTATTGGAACAAGGTTCGGCGAGTCTTTCGGACGCCGAGTTACTGGCCATATTTTTGCGCACCGGAGTGGCTGGAAAAAGCGCGGTAGATCTGGCGCGACATCTGTTGAATCAGTTTGGCAGCCTGCGTTTGCTGCTTGAGGCCGATCTGGAAGCATTCAGCAAAGAGTTGGGTCTGGGCCCTGCAAAATTTGCCCAGTTGCAGGCGGCTCAGGAAATGAACAGGCGCCACCTGGCCGAGTGTTCGCGCGAAAAAACGGCGCTGGAAAACCCGAAAGCCGTTCGCGATTACCTCAAATCCATGTTGCGCCACGAGCCACACGAGGTGTTCGGCTGCCTGTTTCTCGACTCCAAGCATCAAGTGCTGACGTTCGAGGCGCTGTTTCGCGGCTCGATCGACAACACCAGCGTGCATCCCCGGGAAGTGGTGAAACGCTCATTGGCCAACAACGCGGCGGCGGTGATTCTCTGCCACAACCACCCGTCGGGGAACAGCGATCCGAGTCAGGCGGATCGGCAACTGACCAAGCGCTTGCAGAAGGCGCTGGATCTGATTGATGTGCGGGTGCTCGATCACTTCATCGTTGGCGATGGGGAACCGTTGTCGATGGCGGAGTGTGGCTGGATGTAAAGCAAACAGGCAGCGGAAGTGCACTCTTGTGGCGAGGGAGCTTGCTCCCGCCGGGCTGCGCAGCGGCCCTGAAAAGCTTGTGAGCGCTGCGCACTCAAGCGGGAGCAAGCTCCCTCGCCACAGAGGTTTTTCCCACAGTAACGTGGGTTATTTCAGGGTGACCTTGGAGTAATCCTGTCGACCGAACGGGCTCACCGAATAGCCCTGCACGTCTTTACGCGTCAGCGCATAGGCGGTCGGGTGCGCCAGTGGCAGCCACAGCGCCTGCTGCTGAATCTGCGCCTGCGCCTGTTCATACAGCTTGGTGCGCACGCCTTGCTCGCTGGTGGTCTTGCCGGCGCTGATCAGCTTGTCCAGATCGGCATTGCAGTAACGGGCGAAGTTGGTGCCGGACTTGACCGCCGCGCAGGAAAACTGCGGCGTGAGGAAGTTGTCCGGGTCGCCGTTGTCGCCGGCCCAGCCCATGAACAGCAGGTCATGCTCGCCTGCCTTGGCGCGGCGAATCAGTTCGCCCCACTCGATCACGCGGATTTCTGCCTGAATGCCGATTTCCGCCAGGTCCGATTGCAGCAACTGCGCGCCCAGACTCGGGTTCGGGTTGAGCAGGCTGCCGGACGGACGCGTCCAGATGGTGGTCTGGAAGCCGTCCTTGAGTCCGGCCTTGGCCAGCAGCGCCTTGGCTTTGGCCACGTCGTGCGGGTAGCCCGGCAGGTTCTTCGCGTAGCTCCAGGTGTTCGGCGGGTAAGGGCCGTTGGCCGGCTCTGCGGTGTCTTCGAACACGGCTTTGACGTAGTTGGCCTTGTCGAAGGCGAGGTTGATCGCCTGGCGCACTTCTGGCTTGTCCAGCGGCGGATGCTGGCTGTTGATCCCGACGAAAGCGGTCATGAACGCGTCAGTCTTTTCCACTTTCAGTGTCGGTTCTTCCTGCGCCGCTTTCACGTCCAGCGGTTTTGGCGACAGGGCGATCTGACACTCGTTGCGCCGCAGCTTTTGCAGGCGCACGTTGGCGTCCGGGGTGATGGCGAAGATCAGCGGATCGACCGCCGGCTTGCCGCCGAAGTAATCCGGGTTGGCCTTGTAGCGCACCGAGGCGTCTTTCTGGAAGCGCGTGAACACAAACGGGCCGGTGCCGATCGGCTGGCTGTTGAGCTTGTCGGTGGCGTCGGCCTTGAGCAGCTTGTCGGCGTATTCGGCGGAATAGATCGAGGCGAAACCCATGCTCAGGGTCGCGAGGAACGTCGAATCCGGGTGATCGAGGGTAAAGCGCACGGTCAGCGGATCGAGTGCGTCGATTTTCTTGATCAGCGCCGGCAACTGCATGGACTGGGCGTGCGGGAAGCCGCTTTGCGCCACTTTGTGCCACGGGTTGGCCGGATCCAGCATTCGGTCGAAGCTGAATTTGACGTCTTCGGCGCTCAGGGTGCGGGTCGGTTTGAAATAGTCGGTGCTGTGAAACTTCACCTGCGGGTGCAGCTTGAACACGTAACTCAGGCCGTCGGGGCTGACTTCCCAGCTATCGGCCAGGCTCGGCACGACTTTGCCGCTGGCGGTGTCGAAGTCCACCAGGCGGTTCATCAGCACGTCGGCTGAGGCATTGGTGGTGGTCAGCGAGTTGTATTGCACCACGTCGAACCCTTCAGGGCTGGCCTCGGTGCAGACGCTCAGGGCGGCGGCCTGGGCCAGGGGGCTCAGCAGAAGCGGGGCGAGCAACAGGGGTAGGGCAGCGAGGCGCATGGTCGGCTTCCTTAACAGATCGAAGGCCATCTGCAGGTGCAGTCTGGAAAAGGGTTACCCTAGAGGGCTGGATTGCAAATGACTATCCCCTTTTTTGATTTTCGGGGCCGGGCACTGGCGTTTTTCAGACCGCAGTGCGCCAGGAAAAGTCGGAAACCTCTGTAAGTGCGGTTTTCTGCGACGAGTGGTCAAAACTCGCGGCAGCCTTTATCCAAAGCGTCCGCAGCCGGGAAAAGCGCCTTTTTAGCGGTTGATTGCACATCCAATGTTGTTGCACCACAGTCTTTCTGGTATAAAGCAGCGCTCTTTTCTAGGGGCCCGGTTCCTTCACTGTAGGTGTAGCCGGTAAGACCTCTAAAGAAACGCGGCGCCTGGCGCCAAATGACTGAGAGATTAAGCGGCCAACCCATGCCGGGTTGGGCATGTGGTTTTAGAGGGCTGAGGCATGTCGAGAGTATGTCAAGTTACCGGTAAGGGTCCGGTAACCGGGAATAACATTTCCCACGCAAACAACAAAACCCGTCGTCGTTTCCTGCCGAACCTGCAGCATCACCGCTTCTGGGTTGAAGAAGAGAAACGTTTTGTGCGTCTGCGCGTATCTGCCAAAGGCATGCGCATCATCGACAAGCGTGGCATCAGTGTCGTGCTCGCCGAACTTCGCCGCGATGGCAAGATTTAAGGGAGCTAATCATGCGTGAATTGATTCGTTTGATCTCGAGCGCCGGTACTGGTCACTTCTACACTACCGACAAGAAC
>NZ_JBIUVO010000121.1:3342-4363 GCF_044742995.1 Pseudomonas sp. NPDC087803 | reverse complement strand
GAAACCATGGCGTACGCGACCCTGGCGTTCGAAGGTCACCCGATCCGCATGACCGGTCAGGACATCGGCCGCGGTACGTTCTCGCACCGTCACGCTGTGCTGCACAACCAGAAAGATGCTGGCACCTACATTCCGCTGAAACACCTGTACGACGGTCAGCCGCGCTTTGACCTGTACGACTCGTTCCTGTCGGAAGAAGCGGTACTGGCCTTCGAATACGGTTACTCGACCACCACGCCGGATGCGCTGGTGATCTGGGAAGCCCAGTTCGGCGACTTCGCCAACGGTGCTCAGGTCGTGATCGACCAGTTCATCACCAGCGGCGAGCACAAGTGGGGCCGTCTCTGCGGTCTGACCATGCTGTTGCCGCACGGCTACGAAGGTCAGGGCCCTGAGCACAGCTCGGCACGTCTTGAGCGTTACCTGCAACTGTGCGCCGAGCACAACATTCAGGTAGCCGTTCCGACCACGCCGGCACAGATCTACCACTTGCTGCGCCGTCAGGTGATTCGCCCGCTGCGCAAGCCATTGATCGTGCTGACGCCGAAGTCGCTGCTGCGCCACAAGCTGGCCGTTTCGACCCTGGAAGATCTGGCCGAAGGTTCGTTCCAGACCGTGATCCCGGAAATCGATGCCCTGGACCCGAAAAAGGTCGAGCGTGTTGTTCTGTGTAGCGGCAAGGTCTACTACGACCTGCTGGAAAAACGCCGTGCCGAAGGCCGTGACGATATCGCCATCGTGCGTATCGAGCAGCTGTATCCATTCCCTGAGGACGACTTGAAAGAAGTCCTGGCGCCTTACACCAACGTCAAGCATGCCGTCTGGTGTCAGGAAGAGCCGATGAACCAGGGCGCCTGGTACTGCAGCCAGCATCACCTGCGTCGCAGCATCGGTAACCTCAACAAGTCTCTCGTACTCGAGTACGCGGGCCGTGAGGCTTCTGCTGCCCCAGCATGTGGTTACGCATCGATGCACGCCGAGCAGCAGGAAAAACTGCTGCAAGACGCGTTTACCGTTTAAC
>NZ_JBIUVO010000121.1:0-3332 GCF_044742995.1 Pseudomonas sp. NPDC087803 | reverse complement strand
CACAGATAATGGCTATCGAGATCAAAGCCCCCTCTTTCCCGGAATCGGTTGCCGATGGCACCGTTGCCACCTGGCACAAAAAACCGGGCGACGCCGTCAAGCGTGACGAACTGATCGTCGACATCGAAACCGACAAAGTCGTACTGGAAGTGCTGGCTACTGCCGACGGCGTGCTGGGCGCAATCGTCAAGAACGAAGGCGACACCGTTCTGTCCGACGAAGTCCTCGGCTCCATCACTGAAGGTGGCGCTGCTGCCGCTGCTCCAGCCGCCGCTGCTGCTCCGGCCGCTGCTGCCGCTGCCCCGGCTGCTGCCGAAGGCGAAGACGATCCTGTTGCTGCTCCGGCTGCGCGCAAGCTGGCTGAAGAGAACGGCATCAACATCGCTTCCGTTGCCGGCACCGGCAAAGGCGGTCGTGTGACCAAGGAAGACGTTGTCGCTGCTGTTGCCGCGAAGAAAGCCGCTCCGGCTGCCGCACCTGCCAAGGCTGCTGCTCCGGCTGCCGCTGCGCCGGTATTCGCTGCCGGTGATCGCGTTGAAAAACGCGTGCCGATGACCCGTCTGCGTGCCAAGGTTGCCGAGCGTCTGGTTGAAGCCCAGTCGAACATGGCGATGCTGACCACGTTCAACGAAGTCGACATGACTGAAGTCATGGCCCTGCGTTCGAAGTACAAGGACCTGTTCGAGAAGTCCCACAACGGCGTACGCCTGGGCTTCATGTCGTTCTTCGTCAAGGCTGCCACCGAAGCGCTGAAACGCTTCCCGGCGGTCAACGCTTCGATCGACGGCGCGGACATCGTTTACCACGGCTACGCCGACATCGGTGTTGCGGTTTCCAGCGACCGTGGCCTGGTCGTACCGGTTCTGCGTAACGCCGAGCTGATGAGCCTGGCTGAAATCGAAGGCGGCATCGCCACGTTCGGCAAGAAAGCCCGTGACGGCAAACTGTCGATGGAAGAGATGACCGGCGGTACCTTCACCATCACCAACGGTGGTACCTTCGGTTCGATGATGTCGACCCCGATCGTCAACCCGCCGCAGGCAGCGATTCTGGGCATGCACAACATCATTCAGCGTCCTATGGCCATCAACGGTCAGGTCGTGATCCGTCCGATGATGTACCTGGCACTGTCCTACGATCACCGTCTGATCGATGGCAAAGAAGCTGTAACCTTCCTGGTGACCATCAAGAACCTGCTGGAAGATCCGGCTCGTCTGTTGCTGGATATCTGATAGAAGCAGCTGCGAGCTTCAAGTTTCAAGCTGCAAGAAAAGGCAGCCTGGCTTGAAGCGCGCGGCTTGAAGCTTTTCGCTAAAGAGGATTTTTTGAATGTCGCAGAAATTTGACGTAGTAGTGATCGGTGCCGGCCCTGGCGGCTATGTAGCTGCCATCAAGGCCGCGCAGCTGGGTCTCACCACTGCCTGCATCGAGAAGTACACCGACGCTGAAGGCAAACAGGCCCTCGGCGGTACTTGCCTGAACGTCGGCTGCATTCCGTCCAAGGCGCTGCTGGACAGCTCCTGGAAGTACAAGGAAGCCAAAGAGAGCTTCAATGTTCACGGTATCTCGACCGGCGAAGTCAAAATGGACGTCGCTGCGATGGTTGGCCGCAAGGCTGGCATCGTCAAGAACCTGACCGGCGGCGTTGCTACCCTGTTCAAGGCCAACGGCGTTACTTCGATCCAGGGCCACGGCAAGCTGCTGGCTGGCAAGAAAGTCGAAGTCACCAAGCCGGACGGCTCGGTTGAAGTCATCGAAGCCGAAAACGTCATCCTGGCGCCAGGTTCGCGTCCGATCGACATTCCACCGGCTCCGGTCGATCAGAAAGTCATCGTCGATTCGACTGGCGCTCTGGAATTCCAGTCCGTACCTAAACGTCTGGGCGTGATCGGCGCTGGCGTGATCGGTCTGGAACTGGGTTCGGTGTGGTCGCGTCTGGGTTCCGAAGTGGTTGTCCTGGAAGCCCTGGACACCTTCCTGATGGCAGCGGACACCGCAGTTTCCAAGGAAGCGCTGAAAACCCTGACCAAACAGGGTCTGGACATCAAGCTGGGCGCTCGCGTCACCGGTTCGAAAGTGAACGGCGAAGAAGTCGTTGTTAACTACACCGATGCCAACGGCGAACAGACCATCACTTTCGACAAGCTGATCGTAGCCGTTGGTCGCCGTCCGGTGACCACTGATCTGCTGGCTGCCGACAGCGGCGTGACCCTGGACGAGCGCGGTTTCGTGCACGTTGACGATCACTGCGCCACCACCGTACCGGGCGTTTACGCCATCGGTGACGTGGTGCGCGGCATGATGCTGGCGCACAAGGCCTCGGAAGAGGGCATCATGGTTGTCGAGCGCATCAAGGGCCACAAAGCCCAGATGAACTATGACCTGATCCCTTCGGTTATTTATACTCACCCGGAAATCGCGTGGGTTGGCAAAACCGAGCAGGCCTTGAAAGCCGAAGGCGTTGAAGTTAACGTCGGCACCTTCCCGTTCGCCGCTTCTGGCCGTGCCATGGCCGCCAACGATACCGGTGGTTTCGTCAAGGTCATCGCTGATGCCAAGACTGACCGCGTATTGGGCGTGCACGTGATTGGCCCGAGCGCTGCAGAACTGGTTCAGCAAGGCGCGATCGGTATGGAATTCGGCACCAGCGCTGAAGACCTGGGCATGATGGTTTTCTCCCATCCGACCCTGTCTGAAGCCTTGCACGAAGCTGCTCTGGCGGTGAATGGCGGCGCCATCCACATTGCCAACCGCAAGAAGCGTTAACAGACAATAAGAAACCACGGCGGTAACGGCCCGTCGTGAGCCTTGCGAGCAAGTCTCACCGCGGAATGTCCGCTGGACGCAGTCTTGCGTAGCTCAGCTACGCAAGCAGCAGTCACAGGTGGCGCGGCACTCATCAAGAGCGCAGCGCCGAATGCGCAGTACCTAACGAAGACGGTAAAAAGCATGAATCTTCACGAGTATCAGGGTAAGCAGCTGTTCGCTGAATACGGCCTGCATGTTTCCACTGGTTACGCAGTAGACACCCCGGAAGCAGCAGCAGAAGCTTGCGACAAAATCGGCGGCAGCGAGTGGGTTGTCAAAGCCCAGGTCCACGCCGGTGGTCGCGGAAAGCGGGCGGCGTCAAGCTGGTTCGCAACAAAGAAGACGCCAAGGCCTTCGCACAGCAGTGGCTGGGCAAGCGTCTGGTGACTTACCAGACTGACGCCAATGGTCAGCCAGTCACCAAGATCCTGGTTGAATCGTGCACTGATATCGCTAAAGAGCTGTAGCTGGGCGCTGTCGTTGTCCGTTCGAGGCGTCGCATCGTGTTGATGGCTTCCACCGAT
>NZ_JBIUVO010000120.1:1637-4761 GCF_044742995.1 Pseudomonas sp. NPDC087803 | reverse complement strand
ATTGCTTGGGTGTTATATGGTCAAGCCTCACGGGCAATTAGTATTGGTTAGCTCAACGCCTCACAGCGCTTACACACCCAACCTATCAACGTCGTAGTCTTCGACGGCCCTTCAGGGAACTCAAGGTTCCAGTGAGATCTCATCTTGAGGCAAGTTTCCCGCTTAGATGCTTTCAGCGGTTATCTTTCCCGAACATAGCTACCCGGCAATGCCACTGGCGTGACAACCGGAACACCAGAGGTTCGTCCACTCCGGTCCTCTCGTACTAGGAGCAGCCCCTCTCAAATCTCAAACGTCCACGGCAGATAGGGACCGAACTGTCTCACGACGTTCTAAACCCAGCTCGCGTACCACTTTAAATGGCGAACAGCCATACCCTTGGGACCGGCTTCAGCCCCAGGATGTGATGAGCCGACATCGAGGTGCCAAACACCGCCGTCGATATGAACTCTTGGGCGGTATCAGCCTGTTATCCCCGGAGTACCTTTTATCCGTTGAGCGATGGCCCTTCCATACAGAACCACCGGATCACTAAGACCTACTTTCGTACCTGCTCGACGTGTCTGTCTCGCAGTCAAGCGCGCTTTTGCCTTTATACTCTACGACCGATTTCCGACCGGTCTGAGCGCACCTTCGTACTCCTCCGTTACTCTTTAGGAGGAGACCGCCCCAGTCAAACTACCCACCATACACTGTCCTCGATCCGGATAACGGACCTGAGTTAGAACCTCAAAGTTGCCAGGGTGGTATTTCAAGGATGGCTCCACGCGAACTGGCGTCCACGCTTCAAAGCCTCCCACCTATCCTACACAAGCAAATTCAAAGTCCAGTGCAAAGCTATAGTAAAGGTTCACGGGGTCTTTCCGTCTAGCCGCGGATACACTGCATCTTCACAGCGATTTCAATTTCACTGAGTCTCGGGTGGAGACAGCGCCGCCATCGTTACGCCATTCGTGCAGGTCGGAACTTACCCGACAAGGAATTTCGCTACCTTAGGACCGTTATAGTTACGGCCGCCGTTTACCGGGGCTTCGATCAAGAGCTTCGCGTTAGCTAACCCCATCAATTAACCTTCCGGCACCGGGCAGGCGTCACACCCTATACGTCCACTTTCGTGTTTGCAGAGTGCTGTGTTTTTAATAAACAGTCGCAGCGGCCTGGTATCTTCGACCGGCATGAGCTTACGGAGCAAGTCCTTCACCCTCACCGGCGCACCTTCTCCCGAAGTTACGGTGCCATTTTGCCTAGTTCCTTCACCCGAGTTCTCTCAAGCGCCTTGGTATTCTCTACCCAACCACCTGTGTCGGTTTGGGGTACGGTTCCTGGTTATCTGAAGCTTAGAAGCTTTTCTTGGAAGCATGGCATCAACCACTTCGTCACCTGAAAGGTAACTCGTCATCAGCTCTCGGCCTTAAGATCCCGGATTTACCTAAGATCTCAGCCTACCACCTTAAACTTGGACAACCAACGCCAAGCTGGCCTAGCCTTCTCCGTCCCTCCATCGCAATAACCAGAAGTACAGGAATATTAACCTGTTTTCCATCGACTACGCTTTTCAGCCTCGCCTTAGGGACCGACTAACCCTGCGTCGATTAACGTTGCGCAGGAAACCTTGGTCTTTCGGCGTGGGTGTTTTTCACACCCATTGTCGTTACTCATGTCAGCATTCGCACTTCTGATACCTCCAGCAAGCTTCTCAACTCACCTTCACAGGCTTACAGAACGCTCCTCTACCGCATCACTTGCGTGATACCCGTAGCTTCGGTGTATGGTTTGAGCCCCGTTACATCTTCCGCGCAGGCCGACTCGACTAGTGAGCTATTACGCTTTCTTTAAAGGGTGGCTGCTTCTAAGCCAACCTCCTAGCTGTCTAAGCCTTCCCACATCGTTTCCCACTTAACCATAACTTTGGGACCTTAGCTGACGGTCTGGGTTGTTTCCCTTTTCACGACGGACGTTAGCACCCGCCGTGTGTCTCCCATGCTCGGCACTTGTAGGTATTCGGAGTTTGCATCGGTTTGGTAAGTCGGGATGACCCCCTAGCCGAAACAGTGCTCTACCCCCTACAGTGATACATGAGGCGCTACCTAAATAGCTTTCGAGGAGAACCAGCTATCTCCGAGCTTGATTAGCCTTTCACTCCGATCCACAGGTCATCCGCTAACTTTTCAACGGTAGTCGGTTCGGTCCTCCAGTCAGTGTTACCTAACCTTCAACCTGCCCATGGATAGATCGCCCGGTTTCGGGTCTATTCCCAGCGACTAGACGCCCTATTAAGACTCGCTTTCGCTACGCCTCCCCTATTCGGTTAAGCTCGCCACTGAAAATAAGTCGCTGACCCATTATACAAAAGGTACGCAGTCACCCAACAAAGTGGGCTCCCACTGCTTGTACGCATACGGTTTCAGGATCTATTTCACTCCCCTCTCCGGGGTTCTTTTCGCCTTTCCCTCACGGTACTAGTTCACTATCGGTCAGTCAGTAGTATTTAGCCTTGGAGGATGGTCCCCCCATATTCAGACAAAGTTTCTCGTGCTCCGTCCTACTCGATTTCATGACCAAGAGATTTTCGCGTACAGGGCTATCACCCACTATGGCCGCACTTTCCAGAGCGTTCCGCTAATCTCAAAGCCACTTAAGGGCTAGTCCCCGTTCGCTCGCCACTACTAAGGGAATCTCGGTTGATTTCTTTTCCTCAGGGTACTTAGATGTTTCAGTTCCCCTGGTTCGCCTCTTGCACCTATGTATTCAGTACAAGATAACCATCTTATGATGGCTGGGTTCCCCCATTCAGACATCTCCGGATCAAAGTCTGTTTGCCGACTCCCCGAAGCTTTTCGCAGGCTACCACGTCTTTCATCGCCTCTGACTGCCAAGGCATCCACCGTATGCGCTTCTTCACTTGACCATATAACCCCAAGCAATCTGGTTATACTGTGAAGACGACATTCGCCGAAAATTCGCAAAACTCTTAAGAGTCACTCACAAATTTTACCTTAGCCTGATCCGTTACCAGTGAAAGTAACGTCCAGTCTATCTTTCTATCACATACCCAAATTTTTAAAGAACGATCTAATCAAAGACTAGAAATCAATATTCATTCACGAATATTCATTTCTAAACT
>NZ_JBIUVO010000119.1:0-4863 GCF_044742995.1 Pseudomonas sp. NPDC087803 | reverse complement strand
CGGTGACGTACGTAAAGCCAAGCTGTACTACCTGCGCGACCTGTCGGGTAAAGCAGCTCGCATCAAGGAAAAACTGGCTTAAGTCCAGCTTCCGATGCAGAAAAAAGCAGCCTACGGGCTGCTTTTTTGTTGCCCGCAATAAACTGTCCCCACTGTGTAGGAGCTGCCGAAGGCTGCGATCTTTTGATCTTGCTTTTAATTCGGACGCCCGCGATTTACGAGCAATAACCCATGACCACCCGCGACCAGGAAATCCAGCGCCGCACCGAACTCTCGGTGACTCGCGTGACCAAAGCCGTCTTCCCGCCGACCACCAACCACCACAACACCCTGTTCGGCGGCACCGCGCTGGCGTGGATGGATGAAGTGTCGTTCATCACCGCCACGCGCTTCTGCCGTTTGCCACTGGTGACCGTGTCCACCGACCGCATCGACTTCAATCACGCGATACCGGCCGGCTCCATCGTCGAACTGGTGGGGCGGGTGATCAAGGTCGGCAACACCAGCCTCAAGGTCGAGGTGGAAGTGTTTGTCGAGAGCATGAGCTGTGACGGGCGCGAGAAGGCGATCCATGGGCAGTTCAGCTTTGTGGCGATTGATGATGACAAGCGACCGGTGCCGGTGCTGCCCGGATTTCCAGCCTGATCCGAAACCGAGTCGCGCCATTCGCGAGCAGGCTCGCTCCCACAGGTTTTGTGTTCACCCCCGATCACTGTGGGAGCGAGCCTGCTCGCGAATTCGTCAGGTCAGGCGCCGCTGCTCTCAGGCTGAATCAGCGCCAACAACGTCCACCCGGACCCCGGTTTCAAAGCCGTCTCCGGCGTCACCACATGCACCCAGCCGCTGTCATCGCGCATGAACAGCAGGGTCGCCCGATTGCCATGCAATGCCTGGTAGTCCTCCCAACCAAAGCCGTCCGTCAGCGTCGTGCTGTATAGCTCGGCGCCGTTGCTGATCAGGCTGGCCAGCTTGGCATAGGTCAGCGCCTCGCTCCCCAGCTGATTGCCGCGATGTTCCAGGCTTGCCCGGTGCTTGTCACTGCGACGACTTTCCTGACCGCTGGCCAAGCCAAATAGACGCTGATGACCGAAGTCATGGCGAAAGCGCATCGCCGCCAAGGTATTCAGCTCGCCCGAAGGCGACAGCGCCAGCAAGTGCCCCAGCCCGACCAGATCCAGATGCGCATCGGCATGCTGCGAAGCCGGGTTACCAAAGTACGTCGGCAACCCCTCCATGCGCGCCGCACGAATGTTCTCCCAGCTCGAATCGGTCAACAGCACCCGGCTGCCCAATTGCTGCAACGACTTGCCCAACAGACGCGCCGGGCCGTTGGCGCCGACGATCAGGAAGCCGCTCGGCGCCGGTTCGGCCACGTTCAGCAAGCGCGCCAAGGGGCGTGCTGTTGCGCTTTGCAGCACCACGGTGCCGATGATCACCGCGAAGGTCAGTGGCACCAGCAGCAGCGCGCCTTCATGTCCGGCCTGATCCAGACGAATCGCGAAAATCGCCGAGACCGCCGCCGCCACGATCCCGCGCGGGGCGATCCAGCA
The DNA here is from genome assembly GCF_044742995.1 of Pseudomonas sp. NPDC087803. Lineage (NCBI taxonomy): Bacteria > Pseudomonadati > Pseudomonadota > Gammaproteobacteria > Pseudomonadales > Pseudomonadaceae > Pseudomonas > Pseudomonas sp. NPDC087803. The sequence goes on along the minus strand of NZ_JBIUVO010000119.1, from coordinate 3,313 downwards.
CAGCAGGGCGCGTTCACGCCAGCTCAGGCTTGAACCTGCGGTGCTCAACAACACGTTCAACGGGCGTGCGATCAACTGAATCACCAGCAGCAGAATCAGCACCAGTGGCCCGAGGCCGATCAGTGCATGCAGGTCCAGCCGCGCCGCCAGCAGGATGAACAGTCCGGAAATCAGCAGCACGCTGAGGTTTTCCTTGAAGTGCAGGATGTGCCGCACATCCACGCCCTTCATGTTCGCCAGCCACATGCCCATCAGCGTCACCGCGAGCAGGCCGGACTCATGCATCACCTGATTGGACGCAATGAAAATCCCCAGCACCGCCGCCAGCGAGGCGAGGTTGTGCAGGTATTCGGGCAGCCATTGGCGACGGATGATGATGCCCAGCACCCAGCCGCCGACCACCCCGAATACGCTGCCGCAGACAATCACGCCGCCGAAAGTCAGCAGACTCTGTTCGAGGCCGTTGCCTTCGGAGCGGGCAATGATGAAGCTGTAGACCACCACCGCGAGCAGCGCGCCGATCGGGTCGATGACGATGCCTTCCCAGCGCAGAATGTTGGCGATCGAGGCTTTCGGCCGCACCACCCGCAGCATCGGCACGATCACCGTCGGCCCGGTCACCAGCGTCAGGCTGCCGAACAGGATCGCCAGCAGCCAGTCGAAGCCGAGCAAAAAGTGGGTGGCGATGGCAATCACCACCCAGGTCGTGAGCGCGCCGATTGTCACCAGCCGATGCACGACGCTGCCGATTTCGCGCCATTCCGACAGATGCAGGGTCAGGCTGCCTTCAAACAGAATCAACGCCACCGCCAGCGACACCAGCGGCATCAGCAGCGGGCCGAACATTTCCTGCGGATCGAGCCAGCCCAGCACCGGGCCTGCAAGAATCCCGGTCAGCAACAGAAACAGAATCGCCGGCAGTTTCAGGCGCCACGCCAGCCACTGGCAACCCAGCGCAGCAGCGCCGATCCCGCCAAATGCCAAGAGAATTTGCTGCTCGTTCATTGAAGCTCCCTGTTCCTTGAAATGGCGGGCTATGAAAGACTAGCGGCCATTCCTACAGTTCACTCTACATTTGCGCACAGCCTTGGAGGTTGTGTGTCTTGAGCGCCCATGCCTGCCATCGACCACCCGCTGATTGACCAATTCCTCGACGCCCTGTGGCTGGAAAAAGGCCTGTCCGACAACACCCGCGGCGCCTACCGCAGCGATCTGGCGCTGTTCAACGGCTGGCTGCAGGAGAAAAACCTCGAGCTGATCAATGCCGGTCGCGAGTTGATCCTTGATCACCTGTCCTGGCGCCTGGAGCAGAACTACAAACCGCGCTCCACCGCCAGATTTCTTTCCGGTGTGCGTGGCTTTTATCGCTATCTGCTGCGGGAAAAGCTGATCACGGTTGATCCGACCTTGCGCGTCGACATGCCGCAACTGGGCAGGCCGCTGCCCAAATCGTTGTCGGAAGCTGACGTCGAAGCGCTGCTCAAGGCGCCTGATCTGAGTGAAGCCATCGGTCAACGTGACCGCGCCATGCTTGAAGTGCTGTACGCCTGCGGGCTGCGCGTGACCGAACTGGTGAGCCTGACGCTGGAGCAAGTCAATCTGCGTCAGGGCGTGCTGCGGGTGATGGGCAAGGGCAGCAAAGAGCGGCTGGTCCCGATGGGCGAGGAGGCGATCGTCAGGATCGAGCGCTATATGCGCGATGGCCGCAGCGAGCTGCTCGGCGGGCGCCCCAGTGACGTGCTGTTCCCCAGCCAGCGCGGCGAGCAGATGACCCGCCAGACCTTCTGGCACCGGATCAAGCATTGGGCCAAGGTCGCCGGGATCGGCAAATCGCTGTCGCCGCACACCTTGCGCCACGCCTTCGCTACGCACTTGCTCAACCACGGCGCCGACCTGCGGGTGGTGCAGATGCTGCTCGGCCACAGTGATTTGTCGACCACGCAGATTTATACCCATGTCGCCCGCGCCCGCCTGCAAGACCTGCACGCCAAACATCACCCAAGAGGCTGATGCAAAGTCAGCTTTTTGTGGCGAGGGAGCTTGCTCCCGCTGGGGTGCGAAGCGCCCCCCAAAATATGGCAGTCGCATCGGTTGTGAAATATCTACGACTGCTGCGCAGCCGAGCGGGAGCAAGCTCCCTCGCCACAGGGAAATTCGAGTCATCCCCTGCAGTGAATCTCTGGCGACAGGCGCATTCGGCCATGCGAGCCTTATGTGGTAGGCTTTCCCGGTTTGCACGATGGACGATTATGACCCGGTGTTCCGGCACGGGCGTTCTGACCGTTTCATTTGTCCGCCTTCAGGAGTTCTCATGCGTCTGACCCAGATTTTCGCCGCCGCCGCCATTGCGTTGGTCAGCACCTTTGCCGTCGCCGATGACGCGGCTGACAAAGCCATTCGTCAAAGCCTGGAAAAACTCGAACTCGAGGTTCCGGTCGAAAGCATCAGCGCCAGCCCGTTGCCGGGCATGTATGAAGTCAAGCTCAAGGGCAGCCGCGTGCTGTACGCCAGCGCCGACGGCCAGTACATCGTCCAGGGCTATCTGTTCCAGCTCAAGGACGGCAAACCGGTCAACCTGACCGAGAAGACCGAGCGTCTGGGCGTCTCTAAACTGATCAACGCCATTCCGGTGGCTGAAACCGTGGTCTACCCGGCCGTGGGCGAGACCAAATCGCACATCACCGTGTTCACCGACACCACCTGCCCGTACTGTCACAAGCTGCACGCCGAAGTGCCGGAGCTGAACAAGCGCGGCATCGAAGTGCGTTACGTAGCCTTCCCGCGTCAGGGCCTCGGCTCGCCAGGTGATGAGCAACTGCAAGCCGTGTGGTGCTCGACCGACAAGAAAGCCGCCATGGACAAAATGGTCGATGGCAAGGAAATCAAGGCCGCCAAGTGCGCGAACCCGGTTTCCAAACAGTTTGCCCTCGGTCAGTCGATCGGCGTGAACGGCACGCCGGCCATCGTTTTGGCCGACGGCCAGGTCATTCCGGGCTACCAGCCTGCGCCACAAGTCGCCAAACTGGCGCTGGGCGCCAAGTAATTCGCATCGTCACGGTCAGCCGTTGACGATCATGGTCCGGCAGCAGCAGCGCCGGGCCATTAATAGAGAGCCGCGAGTACGCGGTTGTTTTCCGGCCGACCTCGAGTCGGCCGTTTCATGGGGAGTTCACAGTGAATCCGGTCAAAGTAGGCATCTGTGGGTTAGGGACCGTCGGTGGCGGTACCTTCAACGTACTTCAGCGCAACGCCGAGGAAATTGCTCGTCGTGCCGGGCGTGGGATCGCAGTGGCACAAAGTGCCATGCGCACGC
>NZ_JBIUVO010000118.1:0-4978 GCF_044742995.1 Pseudomonas sp. NPDC087803 | reverse complement strand
TGGTTTCCAGCAGTTGCTGATAGAGCACCGAGGCGCCTTGCGTCTGGTTGCTCTGATACTTGTGAAATGCCTGCGAGGCGAACACGATGACCAGCGCCAACTGGCCGCCGGTGACGAGAGGTTTTCCGTTGCGTGTCCAACAGTCCTTCAAATCCGCCAACTGTTCGTCTTCGGTGCTCGACACCCCAATACTCCTTAATCGCTAAATCGGCTGTTAAGACAGCTTCAACCCTGCACGACGCAGGTGGCCAGGTGAGCGGCAAGCGCATCCCAGGCAATGCTTTGTTGTTCGCCCTGGCCACGCAGGGGTTTGAAACCTACCACTTGCTGGGCCATTTCGTCGTCACCGAGGATCAGTGCATACAGTGCACCGCTCTTGTCGGCTTTCTTGAACTGGCTTTTGAAGCTGCCGGCGCCGGCATTGACTTGCAGACGCAGGTTTGGAAGCTGGTCACGTACACGCTCGGCCAGGGCCAGACCGGCCAGTTCGGCCTGCTCACCAAAGGCGCAGAGGTAGACGTCGACCTGACGGGAGATTTCTTCCGGGATCTGCTCCAGGGTTTCGAGCATCAACACCAGACGCTCGATGCCCATGGCGAAACCGACGCCTGCGGTCGGCTTGCCGCCCATCTGCTCGACCAGACCGTCGTATCGACCGCCCGCGCAGACAGTGCCCTGGGCGCCGAGCTTGTCGGTGACCCATTCGAATACGGTTTTGCTGTAGTAATCGAGGCCGCGCACCAGTTTCGGGTTAAGCACGTAAGGGATGCCAACCGCGTCCAGACGCGCCTTCAGACCTTCGAAGTGCGCACGGGATTCGTCGTCCAAGTAGTCAGCCATTTTCGGCGCATCGACCAGTACCGCCTGCGTGTCGGCATTTTTGGTGTCGAGCACGCGCAGCGGGTTGGTTTTCAGGCGACGCTGGCTGTCTTCGTCGAGCTTGTCGTGATGCGCCGAGAGGTACTCGACCAGCGCTTCACGATAGCGACCACGGGACTCGCTGGTGCCCAGGCTGTTGAGCTCGAGCTTGACCGCATCACGGATACCCAGCTCGCCCCACAGGCGCCAGGTCATGATGATCAGCTCGGCGTCGATGTCCGGACCGTCGAGGTTGAACACTTCCAGACCGATCTGGTGGAACTGGCGATAACGACCTTTCTGCGGACGCTCGTGACGGAACATCGGGCCGATGTACCAGAGTTTCTGCACTTGGCCACCGCCGGTGATGCCGTGCTCGAGCACGGCACGCACGCACGCCGCGGTGCCTTCCGGACGCAGGGTCAGGGAGTCGCCGTTGCGGTCTTCGAAGGTGTACATCTCTTTTTCGACGATGTCAGTCACTTCACCGATCGAGCGCTTGAACAGCTCGGTGAATTCGACGATCGGCATGCGGATCTGCTTGTAACCGTAGTTATCCAGCAGACGCGCGACAGTGCCCTCGAAATAACGCCACAGCGGGGTCTGTTCGGGCAGGATGTCGTTCATGCCACGAATGGCTTGCAGAGACTTGCTCACTATAAATCCTTAAATTCGTTCGGCTTTCAGTCAGGCTCAGCCGCGCGCGATGACCGCTGCGTCAGCTTCGACCTTTTCGGCCGCTTTCTGGCGGATCAGCTTTTCCAGCTCGTCCACCAGATTGTCATTCGTCAGTTTCTGCGACGGCTTGCCGTCGATGTAAATCAGGTTTGGCGTGCCGCCGGTCAAGCCGATATGGGCTTCCTTGGCTTCGCCGGGGCCGTTGACCACGCAACCGATGACCGCGACATCCAGCGGCACCAGCAGGACTTCAAGGCGCCCTTCCAGCTCGTTCATGGTCTTGACCACATCGAAGTTCTGCCGCGAACAGCTCGGGCAGGCGATGAAGTTGATGCCACGGGAACGCAGATGCAAAGACTTGAGAATGTCGTACCCGACCTTCACTTCCTCGACCGGGTCGGCCGCCAGCGAGATGCGGATAGTATCGCCAATCCCCTCGGCGAGCAGCATACCTAGGCCCACGGCGGATTTCACTGTGCCCGAACGCAAACCACCGGCTTCGGTGATTCCCAGGTGCAGCGGCTGGACGATTTCTTTCGCCAGCAAACGGTAGGCTTCGACGGCCATGAACACGTCGGAAGCTTTCACGCTGACCTTGAAGTCCTGGAAATTCAGGCGCTCGAGGTGTTCGACGTGGCGCAGCGCGGACTCGACCAGTGCCGCCGGGGTCGGTTCGCCGTATTTCTTCTGCAGGTCTTTTTCCAGGGAACCGGCGTTGACGCCGATGCGGATCGGGATCCCGCGGTCACGGGCGGCGTCGACCACGGCGCGCACCCGGTCTTCACGACCGATGTTGCCCGGGTTGATACGCAGGCAGTCCACACCCAGTTCGGCGACGCGCAGAGCGATCTTGTAGTCGAAATGGATGTCGGCAACCAGCGGCACCTTGACCAGTTGCTTGATCTTGCCGAACGCCTCGGCGGCGTCCATGTCCGGTACCGAAACGCGGACGATGTCGACGCCGGCGGCTTCCAGACGATTGATCTGCGCGACGGTGGCAGCCACATCATTGGTGTCGCTGTTGGTCATGCTCTGCACAGCGATAGGCGCATCGCCGCCAACAGGCACGTTACCGACCCAGATCTTGCGCGAAACGCGACGTTTGATTGGAGATTCGCCGTGCATGACTTATTGACCCAACTTCAGGCGAGCAGTCTCGCCACTGGTGAACGGAGCGATATCGACCGGCTGGCCGTTGTAGCTGACCTGTGCGGCGCGAGCCACACCCAGACGCACCGCCAGTGGCGGCTTGCCGGAAACCGAAACGCTGTCGCCTTTATGTTTCAGACCGCTGAACAGCACTTTACCGCGACCATCGGTGACCTGCGCCCAGCAATCGGCGGTGAACTGCAGTTGCACCTGGCCGTCGCCAGCCGCTGGAACCGCTGCTTCTGCGGTTGGCGCAGTGGTGGCCGCGATTACTGGAGCGGTGACGGTCGGCGCGGGTGTGGCAGGGACGTTCGGTGCCGGAGTCGCTGGAGTCGCCACAACCGGGGCCGGTGTATGAACCGGTGCGGCTGGTGTGGTCGCAGCCGGGGCGGCGGGAGCGGTTGCCGGAGCAATAGGCTCGGCGCCGCTCGCTTCAGCGCTGGTTTCCGCTTGCGGCAGTGCCAGCGCGGTGGCGCCCTCGGCCTGACCTTCGGCAACGGCCTGGTCTTCCGGCTCGTCGATCGGATGAATCTGCGTGGTGCCATCGGCGCCTTCGACTTCGACGTGCTCCGGAGCCAGGCTGGTCAAGTCTTTGCTGCGCAGCGAGGTCTGATCCTGCCACCAGACGAAACCGCCGCCGATGACCGCGATCAGCAACAACAGGCTGACAATGCGCAAAATGGTATGGGAAACCCGCACCGGCTCTTCGATACGCCCCAGCGCATGCACGTTGCTGCCCTGGGAGTCGGTGCCGGTGGACTGGTCGAATTGCTGGACCAGAACGGTCTGGTCCATGCCGAGCAACTTGGCATAAGCGCGAATGTAACCGCGAGCGAAGGTATGCCCCGGCAGCTTGTCGAAAGCGCCGGCTTCAAGATTGCTCAGGGAAGTCACGGTGAGGTTGAGCTTGAGGGCCACTTCGGCCAGCGACCAGCCATTGCTTTCGCGGGCCTGGCGCAAAGTCTCACCGGGATTAACGCGAGTCGCTGCTACAACTTCGGGATGCGCCGCTTTCATCATTGCTCCGACAGGTATTGCTGATATTCCGGCGTACCGGGATAGAGTCGTTTTAATTGCAGGCCATAACTGGCGGCCTTGTCGCGATCTTCAAACACTTTTGCCAGCCGAACGCCGAGCAATAGACTACGTGCATTTTGCTCGGTTAGCAGGCTGAAACGGTCGTAATAGTCACGCGCGGGCACATAATGCCTGTCTTCGAAGGACAACTCAGCCATTTCCAGCAAAGCACGCGGTTGTTGACGGTTCAGCCGCAGGGCTTTTTCCAGTTGCTGCTGCGCCAGATCCCGCTGCCCGAGCTTCGCAGCGGTCATGCCGAGGTTTTCGAAGACTCGCGAACGCTCAGGATACAGGGTATCGGCGGCCGCCTGCTCAAAACGCTCGTAGGCTTCCTTGTAACGCTGCTCTTCGTAGAGAAAACTGCCGTAATTATTGAGGATTCGTGCATCGGTGGGACGCGAGGACAGGGCTTTGCGGAAATGTTCGTCAGCCAGTTTCGGCTCCATTTCGGCCTGGAACACCAGCCCGAGGGCAGCGTTGGCATCAGGATCGGAGCCGTCCAGCTCCAGCGCCTTCTTCAGCGGCACCTTGGCGCGCTCGGTCATCCCTTGCTGCAAGTATCCCAGTCCCAGCTGCACGTAGGCGGCACGCGCTTCGTCGCGGCCCTTGCTGGTCTTCATCGGGTTGTAGTCACCCGACAGGACACAACCAGCACACAGGCTGGCCATCAGCAACAGCAGCGCAAAGCGCAGGGACATAGAGATCCTCTCTTAGTTAGTGTTCGCGGCGTTCTGTGCCAGATCGCTGTCGGCGCTCAACTCGCGCACGGCGATGTAACGTTCGCTGCGACGGGTGCGATCCAGCACCTGCCCTACCAATTGACCACATGCAGCGTCGATGTCTTCACCACGGGTGGTGCGCACAGTGACGTTGTAACCCGCCTGATGCAACTGATCCTGGAACCGACGAATGGCGTTGTTGCTTGGCCGCTCGTAACCGGAATGCGGGAACGGGTTGAACGGAATCAGGTTGATCTTGCATGGAATGTCTTTGAGCAGCTCGATCATTTCCACCGCGTGCTCAAGCTTGTCGTTGACGTCCTTGAGCATGGTGTACTCGATGGTCTGCTCTCGTTTCTCACCTAGGGCGGACATGTAGCGCTGGCACGACTCGAGCAGCATCTTCAGCGGATAGTTCTTGTTGATCGGCACCAAGTGGTTACGCACGGCGGCATTCGGGGCGTGCGGGGAGGGCGCGGGGGAGGCGGCGGGGGGCG
>NZ_JBIUVO010000117.1:0-5172 GCF_044742995.1 Pseudomonas sp. NPDC087803 | reverse complement strand
CACCATCGTGTGCACAGCGGAGAGCCTATGATCACTGCGAAGTTGGACAAAGTTCTGAACGCTAACCGCGGAGAGATCGCCCTGCGGAGTCTGCGTGCCTGCAAAGAGATGGGCATCAAGACCGTCGCCGTTTACTCCAAGGCCGACAAAGAGCTGATGCACCTGGGTCTGGCAGACGAATCCGTCTGCATCGGCCCGGCTTCTGCCGCTCAGTCCTACCTGCACATCCCGGCCATCATCGCTGCCGCTGAAGTGACTGGCGCTACCGCCATTCACCCAGGCTACGGTTTCCTCGCGGAAAACGCCGATTTCGCCGAGCAAGTCGAGAACTCCGGCTTCGCCTTCATCGGCCCGAAAGCCGACACCATTCGCCTGATGGGCGACAAGGTATCGGCCAAGCACGCGATGATCGAAGCCGGCGTACCAACCGTTCCAGGTTCCGACGGCCCGCTGCCGGAAGACGAAGAAACGGCGCTGCGCATCGGTCGTGAAGTCGGTTACCCGGTGATCATCAAGGCCGCTGGCGGCGGCGGTGGTCGCGGCATGCGCGTGGTGCACAAGGAAGAAGACCTGATCGCCTCGGCGAAACTGACCCGCTCCGAAGCTGGCGCGGCGTTCGGCAACCCGATGGTCTATCTGGAAAAATTCCTGACCAACCCGCGTCACGTCGAAGTTCAGGTACTGTCCGACGGCCAGGGTCACGCCATCCATCTGGGCGACCGCGATTGCTCGCTGCAACGCCGTCACCAGAAGGTTCTCGAAGAAGCGCCGGCACCGGGCATCGACGAGCAGGCGCGCCAGGAAGTTCTGGCTCGCTGCGTCAAGGCGTGCATCGACATCGGCTACCGTGGCGCCGGCACGTTCGAGTTCCTGTACGAGAACGGTCGCTTCTACTTCATCGAAATGAACACCCGTGTTCAGGTGGAGCACCCGGTTTCGGAAATGGTCACCGGTATCGACATCGTCAAGGAGATGCTCAGCATCGCCGCTGGCAACAAGCTGTCGTTCACTCAGGATGACGTGGTTATCCGCGGTCACTCGCTGGAGTGCCGGATCAACGCTGAAGACCCGAAAACCTTCATGCCGAGCCCGGGCACGGTCAAGCATTTCCACGCACCAGGCGGTAACGGCGTTCGAGTCGATTCGCACCTGTACAGCGGTTATGCGGTTCCGCCGAACTACGACTCGCTGATCGGCAAGCTGATCACTTACGGCGCCACCCGCGACGAAGCCATGGCGCGCATGCGCAATGCCCTGGACGAAATCGTGGTGGACGGGATCAAGACCAACATCCCGCTGCACCGTGATCTGACCCGCGACGAAGGCTTCTGCAAAGGGGGCGTGAACATTCACTACCTCGAGCACAAGCTGGCAGGCGAGAAACACTAAGGTTCAGCCCGCACCTGACAAGGCCGCCTTCGGGCGGCTTTGTTGTTTCTACAGATTACATAAACCCCTGTGGGAGCGGGCTTGCTCGCGAATGCGGTGTATCAGATACATTTATTTGTCTGGCACAGCGCCTTCGCGAGCAAGCCCGCTCCCACAGGGTGCAATGCAGCTCCCACAAACCCTGCGCGCTCGCGTAAACTTGCGCGCTTCTCGCTGGCCGCTAGGCTGCAATCATATTTTTTCAAAGGTGCCCGCCATGCCTTGGCTGCAAGTACGTCTCGCCATCAGCCCGGAACAAGCCGAAACCTACGAAGACGCTTTCCTTGAAGTCGGCGCCGTTTCGGTGACCTTCATGGACGCCGAAGATCAGCCGATCTTCGAGCCGGAACTCAACACCACCCCACTGTGGGCGCACACGCACCTGCTGGCGCTGTTCGAGGGCGGCACCGAGCCTGCGCCGGTGCTCGCGCATCTGGAGCTGCTGACCGGCAGCCCGCTGCCCGAACATCACAGCGAAGTCATCGAAGACCAGGATTGGGAACGCAGCTGGATGGACGGTTTCCAGCCGATGCGTTTCGGCCAGCGCCTGTGGATCGTGCCGAGCTGGCACGCTGCGCCCGAGCCTGAGGCGGTCAACCTGCTGCTGGATCCGGGCCTGGCGTTCGGCACCGGCACCCACCCGACCACCGCACTGTGCCTGGAATGGCTCGACGGCCAGGATCTGAAAGACTGCAACGTGCTGGACTTCGGCTGCGGTTCGGGGATTCTGGCGATTGCCGCCCTGCTGCTCGGCGCGAAAGAAGCCGTCGGCACCGACATCGACGTGCAGGCGCTGGAAGCCTCGCGCGACAACGCCGGGCGCAACAACATTGCCGATGAGCTGTTCCCGCTGTACCTGCCGGAAGATTTGCCGCAGGTCAAAGCCGACGTACTGGTCGCCAACATTCTGGCCGGCCCGCTGGTTTCCCTGGCGCCGCAGCTGTCTGGTCTGGTGAAAACCGGCGGTCGTCTGGCGCTGTCAGGCATCCTCGCCGAACAAGGTGAAGAAGTCGCCGCCGCCTATGCGCAGGACTTCGATCTCGACCCGATCGCCAATCGCGATGGCTGGGTGCGTATCACCGGCCGTCGGCGCTAGAATGGCCGCCTGCATAATCCGGATCGCCGCATGACCGACAGTTTCGTCACCCAGTGCCCGCATTGCCAAACCAGCTTCCGCGTCAGCCATGCTCAATTGAGCGTGGCCCGCGGAGTGGTTCGCTGTGGCGCCTGCCTGCAAGTGTTCAACGCCGCCAAACAGCTGCTGGAACAACACGCCGGCAAGGACGCGGTCACCCCGGTGGCGCCGACCATGGTTCAGCCAGCAGCATCTCAGCCGGTGGTCAGCGAGCCGCCGCCGGTGGTCGAAGCGCCCGTCAACGACGAACCGCCCGCGCCGCGCGCCATCAGCCAGAAGCAATGGAGTGCCAGCGAGCTGGATCTGGACAGCCTCGACCTGGACGAAGAACTGGCCCGACTCGAGCAGCGGGAAATCCAGCCGACTACCGAATTCGGTCGTCAGCGCGAAGAGTCCCTGAGCGCCCGCCGCGACAGCCCTGAAGCCGATGAAGCGGAGTGGCGCGACAGCCTGTTCAGCGCACGCGACGATGAACGCCTGCCCGAGCCCGAAGATCAAGTCGAGCCGGAGATCGTCGAATCCGAACCACTGAAAACCGCGCGCACCGAGCCTTCATTGTCGCTGGAGCCAGTGGATCTGGATGACGAGCCGCCGATCCCGCAACTGCGCCTGCACGACCCGATCGACCCGAATGCCCGCCGCGAACGCCTGTCCGCCAACATCGAACCCGTCGATGACGACCTGCCACCGGTCGCACCGCTGCGCAAAAAGCGTGAGCGTGCCGAACCCGGCGTGCGCGCCGAAGTGCTACAGGATCTGACCGACGACCCGCTGCAACTGGACTGGCAGAAACGCCGTTCGCCGTGGGGCCGACGCCTGCTCTGGGGCTTGCTGGTGCTGTTGGCCGCCGCCGGTCTGGCCGGCCAGTACATCGCCTATCATTTCGATGAACTGGCGCGGCAGGATCAGTACCGCCCGTGGTTCCAGCAGTTCTGTCCGCAGATCGGCTGCACGGTGCCGTCCAAGGTCGACATCGGCAAAATCAAAAGCAGCAATCTGGTGGTGCGCAGCCATCCGGAGTTCAGCGGGGCGCTGGTGGTGGATGCGATCATCTACAACCGGGCGACATTCTCCCAGCCGTTTCCGCTGCTTGAGCTACGCTTCGCCGACCTCAACGGTCATCTGATCGCCAGTCGTCGCTTCAAACCCGGCGAATACCTCAACGGCGACCTTGAAGGCATGGCGGAAATGCCGCCACAGACGCCAATCCACATCGCGCTGGATATCCTCGATCCAGGCCCGAAAGCGGTGAATTACAGCCTGAGTTTCCACTCGCCCGAGTGAATCGCTTCACCGCTTCAGGTTTGACGGCAGTTTTCTGACTTCGCCCGCGCTCACCAAACCGCTGGCAATAACAAAATAACTGTTCAGATTTTGTTCAATTCAGCCTTTATCCAGTCATCGAGAGCGGGTATCATGCCAACCCTTTTTCGAACTCTCATGATCCGGCCCCACTTCAGGGAAGTCCTATGTCGGCGGTACGCATCGGCCCATATACATTGCAGAACGGTTTGATTCTCGCCCCAATGGCGGGGGTCACCGACCAGCCCTTTCGTCAGCTTTGCAAGCGTTTGGGCGCAGGGCTTGTAGTCTCGGAAATGGTCACCAGTGACATGAGCCTGTGGAATACCCGCAAGTCGCGCATGCGCATGATCCACGAAGGCGATCCCGAGCCACGCTCGGTGCAGATTGCCGGTGGTGATGCGCAGATGCTGGCGGACGCGGCACGGGCCAACGTCGAACTGGGCGCGCAGATTATTGATATCAACATGGGTTGCCCGGCAAAGAAGGTCTGCAACAAGGCCGCCGGCTCCGCGTTATTGAAAGACGAAGCACTGGTTACCGAGATCCTGCAGGCTGTCGTCGCTGCAGTGGATGTGCCGGTGACCCTGAAGATCCGCACCGGATGGGATCGCGACAACAAGAACGGCCTGACCGTGGCGAAGATCGCCGAGCAGGCCGGGATCACCGCGCTGGCAGTGCATGGCCGCACGCGCGCCGATCTGTACACCGGTGAAGCCGAGTACGACACGATTGCCGCGATCAAGCAGGCGGTGTCGATCCCGGTGTTTGCCAATGGCGATATCGATTCGCCGGAAAAGGCCCGTTACGTGCTCGACGCGACCGGTGCCGATGGCCTGCTGATAGGCCGGGCTGCCCAGGGGCGGCCATGGATTTTTCGCGAGATCGAACACTTCCTGCGTACCGGCGAGAAATTGCCGGCGCCGGAGCTGATCGAAGTGGAACGCATCCTGCTGGAGCATCTGGCCGCACTTCACGCCTTCTACGGGGATGTGATGGGCGTCCGTATTGCCCGCAAGCATGTGGGCTGGTATCTCGCAACCTTGCCGGGCGCCAGGGAGTTTCGCGCCCACTTCAATCGTTTGGATGGTACGGAAACACAATGCGCCAACGTCCGGGAGTTTTTCGCCGAGCGTTACAAGAGCCTGACAGGGGACGAAGAAGGGGTGGCCGCATGACGATGATGACCGAGACTTTAGTGAGTGGAACAGCACCCGTGAGCGACAACGTGAATTTGAAACAGCACCTCAATACCCCGAGCGACGAAGGTCAGACCCTTCGCGGGAGTGTCGAGACGGCGCTGCACA
>NZ_JBIUVO010000116.1:0-5267 GCF_044742995.1 Pseudomonas sp. NPDC087803 | reverse complement strand
CAAGCCAAGATCCTCGACCCACGCATCGGTACCGAATTCCCGCTGCCGCAATACGCCACCCCGGGCTCCGCCGGCCTCGACCTGCGCGCCATGCTGGAACAGGACATCGTGATCAAGCCGGGTGAAACCGTGCTGATCCCTACCGGTCTGTCGGTCTACATCGGCGACCCGAACCTCGCCGCGCTGATCCTGCCGCGCTCGGGCATGGGCCATAAGCACGGCATCGTGCTGGGCAACCTCGTCGGCCTGATCGACTCGGATTATCAAGGCCCGTTGATGGTGTCCTGCTGGAACCGTGGCCAGTCCGACTTCACCATGACCGTCGGCGAACGTCTGGCGCAGCTGGTGCTGGTACCGGTGGTGCAGGCGCACTTTGAAATGGTTGAAGAGTTCGTCGAGACCGAACGCGGCGCGGGCGGTTTCGGCCATACCGGCACGAAATAACCGGATGTCTCCCTGTAGGAGCTGCCGAAGGCTGCGATCTTTTGACTTTGTTTTTCAAGAGCAAGATCAAAAGATCGCAGCCTGCGGCAGCTCCTACAGGGGGAATTTGTGCAGATTCACACGGAAGGTTTAGCGCCGAAAATCAAGGTTTTGCCGGCCGCAAGCCACGCCAGCCAAGGCGTCATGGCCCTTTCACACCACGAACTCTCTGTGGAAAACGCCGTCATACCCTTCAGTTTGAGCCTGCCGTCGAGTGATTCGTCGGTGTGTCCCGCCACTTTCGAGATGGAGCATTTGTGCAGATGAGCACCCCCGCCAAGATCGCCCCGAAGCTTCCTGACAGCATCTTCCGCGCCTATGACATTCGCGGCACCGTACCGGAATTCCTCAATGCCGAAACCGCTTACTGGATCGGCCGCGCCATCGGCTCGCAGAGCCTGGCCCAAGGTGAACCGAATGTTTCCGTCGGTCGCGACGGCCGCCTGTCCGGCCCGGAGCTGGTTGCCGAGTTGATCCGCGGTATCGCCGAGAGCGGCTGCCATGTCAGCGACGTCGGTCTGGTGCCGACCCCAGCGCTGTATTACGCGGCCAACGTATTGGCCGGCAAGTCTGGGGTGATGCTCACCGGCAGCCACAACCCGTCGAACTACAACGGCTTCAAGATCGTGATCGCCGGCGACACCCTCGCCAACGAGCAGATCCAGGTGCTGCACGAGCGCATCAAGACCAACGATCTGAGCAGCGGTCAGGGCAGCGTGACCCAAGTCGAAATCCTTGACCGCTACACCACCGAAATCGTCCGGGACGTCAAACTGGCCCGACGCATGAAAGTCGTGGTCGACTGCGGCAACGGTGCGGCCGGCGTGATCGCCCCGCAACTGATCGAAGCGCTGAACTGCGAAGTCATCCCGCTGTTCTGCGAAGTCGACGGCAACTTCCCCAACCATCACCCGGACCCGGGCAAGCCCGAGAACCTCGTCGACCTGATCGCCAAGGTCAAGGAAACCAACGCCGACCTCGGCCTGGCCTTCGACGGTGATGGCGACCGCGTCGGCGTGGTGACCAACACCGGCAGCATCGTCTACCCCGATCGCCTGCTGATGCTCTTCGCCCGCGACGTGGTGGCGCGCAACCCGGACGCGGAAATCATCTTCGACGTCAAATGCACTCGCCGCCTGGTGCCGCTGATCAAGGAATACGGTGGTCGACCGCTAATGTGGAAGACTGGTCATTCGTTGATCAAAAAGAAAATGAAACAATCCGGTGCTCTATTGGCCGGTGAAATGAGCGGGCATATCTTCTTCAAGGAGCGCTGGTTCGGTTTCGACGACGGTATCTACAGCGCCGCACGGCTGCTGGAGATCCTCAGCAAGGAAAAATCCACCGCGGAAGAGCTGTTTGCGACCTTCCCGAACGATATTTCTACGCCGGAAATCAATATCCATGTGACCGAAGAGAGCAAATTCAGCATCATTGATGCACTGCACGACGCACAGTGGGGCCCAGGCGCTGGCCTGACCACCATCGACGGCGTGCGGGTCGATTACGCCAAAGGCTGGGGCCTGGTGCGCGCGTCCAACACCACTCCGGTGCTGGTGCTGCGCTTCGAGGCCGATGACGAGGCTGAATTGCAGCGCATCAAGGATGTGTTCCACGCCCAACTGAAACGCGTTGCACCTGATCTCCAACTACCGTTCTGATTCACCCGGAGCCCTGAATGACCCTCGAACGCGAAGCCGCCGCCCACACCGCCCAGGTCCTGTCCGAAGCGCTGCCTTACATCCGACGTTATGTCGGCAAGACCCTGGTGATCAAATACGGCGGCAACGCGATGGAAAGCGAGGAGCTGAAAACCGGCTTCGCCCGCGACATCGTCTTGATGAAGGCCGTGGGCATCAACCCGGTCGTGGTTCACGGCGGCGGCCCGCAGATCGGTGATCTGCTCAAGCGCCTGTCGATCGAAAGCCACTTCGTCGATGGCATGCGCGTCACCGACGCCGCGACCATGGACGTGGTGGAAATGGTCCTCGGCGGTCAGGTCAACAAAAGCATCGTCAACCTGATCAACCGTCATGGCGGCAGTGCCATCGGCCTGACCGGTAAAGACGCCGGGCTGATTCGTGCGAAGAAACTGACCGTCACCCGCCAGACCCCGGAGATGACCCAGCCGGAAATCATCGACATCGGTCAGGTCGGTGAAGTGGTCGGGATCAACACCGAACTGCTGAACCTGCTGGTCAAAGGCAACTTCATCCCGGTGATCGCGCCGATCGGCGTCGGTGAGAACGGTGAGTCGTACAACATCAACGCCGACCTGGTGGCCGGTAAAGTTGCCGAGGCGCTGAAAGCCGAGAAGCTGATGCTGCTGACCAACATCGCCGGCCTGATGGACAAGTCGGGCGCCGTGTTGACCGGCCTGAGCACCCAGCAGGTCGACGACCTGATCGCCGACGGCACCATCTACGGCGGCATGCTGCCGAAGATCCGCTGCGCCCTGGAAGCGGTCCAGGGCGGTGTCGGCAGCTCGCTGATCATCGACGGTCGCGTACCGAACGCGATCCTGCTGGAAATCTTCACCGACACCGGTGTGGGCACGCTGATCAGCAATCGCAAGCGTCACTGATCGCTGAAACTCGAAAGATCGCAGCCTGCGGCAGCTCCTACAAAAGCAAATTTCGTGTGTATGAAATTTCTGTAGGAGCTGACGAAGTCTGCGATCTTTTTTATACGCGCAAGAAGCGTCTGACTCCACTCAGCGAAACGTCCGACATCTCCTCAGAACAAATCGCCCTAGGATCTTCCCTGAACCCACAGGAGATCTTCCCCATGCAAAAAGACCACGTACCGTACGGCAGCGATGTTTCCGCAGGCACCTATGAATGTGCAGACTGCGGACGCGAGTATTCCAACCAGTCGAAAACTTCACTGCCGCCCTGCCCTGACTACCAACCCAGCACCCATGTGCTCAATGGCTGGAACATCCAGACGGGCCAGGGCGACGCTGCTGCCGATCCGTATCCGGGCCAGTCTTCCAAATAACCAAGGGAGACAAGCCATGCAGATATCTTTCAATATCGACGCGGACGCTTTCGAGCAGGAACAAAAGGAACCGGTCAAAAAAACCCTGCGTATCGGCGACGCGGAAATTGCCCACGCCCTACAGCGCATCGCCAAGGCCAGTCTGACCGAATACCTGAAAATGCTGGTTGAGGGCGGCATGCCCAGTCGGGCCGATGAAGCCAAACAAGATCGCCTGCTGTACCTGATTCAAAGCTACTTCGGGCAGACACTGCCGACTGAGTCGCAGATCTCGACGATCTTCCAGCTGACCCAGAGCCAAAGTAAAACCCTGCTGAAAAACACCGTGTCGCGCTTTCGCAATCAGCTCGATGACATCCTGCAGCACAGCATGCGGGCAGTCGTGGCGTCTGCTGAATATGCGCAAACCGTGTATCTGGTGGTCATCAGCTCGGACGTGATTCGTGACGAGCTGAACATGCTGATCACCCAGAATGAGCCGACCTTCAAACCCATCATCAAACGCAAAGGCAGCGCCGGGCAGTTCGAAATCAGCGAAGATTCCCACGATTTACTGTGTGCGACGCTGGGTCTCAATGCCGTTCAGTGACATCGTCGCGGTCAGCGGCTTGCTGCTGACCCTGGCCACTTTTCTGTTCAACCTGGCTTGGCCGAAGCTGACAGAGGCCATGGCGCAGGATGAATATCAGTCAGGTCTTCAGGCCAGAAAGCGCAGCAGGAAAAAAGTCATGGGGACGTTGATGGGCTGCTCATTGCCGCTGACGTGCGCCTTTGCAGCGCTGTTTTACGTCAACCTGCCCGCCGCCGTGCGCATTATTCAAAGCAGCAGACTGGCGCTGTGGGACTTCGATGTTGATCGCACGTTATATGTAATGGTGGTGGCGGCCTTGCTGGCCTTTGCACTGATTAACGCGGGATTGACTTGGAAATTGCTTGGAAAATGGCGAAACCTGCACTGACTGCAAACAAAAAGACCTCGTCCAGCCTGACTGGACGAGGTCTTTTTTTGTCTGCGATTCCTGTAGGAGCTGCCGCAGGCTGCGATCTTTTGACTTTGGCTTTGAAAAGATCAAAAGATCGCAGCCTGCGGCAGCTCCTACAGATGGGGTGCGGTTACACGCCGAACTGGGCGCGGTACGCTTCCACGGCGGGCAGATGCTGCTTGAGCTGTGGATCGTCGGCGAGGAATTCCAGCACCTGGTTCAGCGAAACGATGCTGATCACGGGAATACCGAAATCACGCTCGACTTCCTGGATCGCCGACAATTCGCCGTTGCCACGCTCCTGACGGTTCAGGGCGATCAGCACGCCGGCCGCCTTGGCGCCGTCCTGGGAAGCGATGATCTGCATCACTTCGCGGATCGCGGTGCCGGCGGTGATCACGTCGTCGATGATCAGCACGTCACCGGTCAGCGGGGCGCCGACCAGGCTGCCGCCTTCGCCGTGGGCCTTGGCTTCCTTGCGGTTGAAGCACCAAGGCAAGTCACGGTCGTGATGTTCGGCCAGCGCGACAGCGGTGGTGGCTGCCAGCGGGATGCCTTTGTAGGCCGGGCCAAACAGCACGTCGAACGGAATGCCGCTTTCGGCAATGGCTGCCGCGTAGAAACGCCCCAACTGCGCCAGGGCGGAACCCGAGTTGAACAGGCCGGCATTGAAGAAGTATGGACTGGTGCGCCCGGACTTCAGGGTGAACTCACCGAAGCGCAAAACGCCGCGATCGATGGCAAAACGAATGAAATCGCGCTGATACGCTTGCATGAAAAAAACCCCAAATACCACGGATT
>NZ_JBIUVO010000115.1:2051-6346 GCF_044742995.1 Pseudomonas sp. NPDC087803 | reverse complement strand
ACACCCCCCCCCCCCCCGCCCCCCCGACCCGCCCGCCCCGAAACACCCCTCATCCCTCCCATTAGGCCGCGAGCACCCGCTTGATTGAGCACTGCGACCCACTGCGGGTCGGCGTCGCCGATTTCGTTGTTCACAGGCAGATATCGTTCAGGAAACTCCCAGATCAGCACCTGTGGCGGGCTGTTCTTGAAGTCATCGCTTTTCAGGTAGCTGAGCATCGGCAGGATCGGACCGTGGCCGTCCTCGGCGTAGTTGACGACGTCGCTGTGCAGCGCTTGTTTCAGCGCACCGACGAAGTTCCAGTTGGGGTTGGCGCTGTAGCTGGTGCCGATCAGCGCGACCGGTACTTCGCTGTTGGCGAACAGCGCGTCGTCACCGGCAGGTTGCTCGGCAGCGGCCACGGTGTTGCGCTTTTGCAGCGGCTCTTGCGCCGGCATCAGGTTTTCGAACAGCGGGTCCAGTGGCAGGAACAGGCGCAGGTCGCCCTTGTGCGTGACCTTCTCCGCCGGCGTGGTGACAAAGCGCTGCGGCTCGCCGCTGAGCGGGAACTTGGCGGCGATGGTCTGTGCCAGGGTGTTGGCCGCGATCTCGGCGCCTTCCGGGGTCCAGTGGGTGTCGGTGCGCAGGAACACTTGCTGACCGTTCTGCTTGGCTTTTTGCAGCGGGCCGAGCAGGTCCGGGGCGAGGATCTTGTCCGCCGCGACACGGGCGTGGAAGTCCTGATAGAGGTTGGCGTGGATGCTCGCCGGTTTCACTTCACCCAGGTGTTCCGGGTACAGGCGCACCTTGGCCGGGACAATCGCCATCACCAGTTTCACGCCTTTCGCTTTCAGGGTCTGGCGCACGCCTTCGACCAGCGCGTAGTTGCCTTGCAGGTTCAGCTCTTCGTTGACGATCGGGTTGAATTCCTCGTCGCTGTACAGCCACTGATCGCGACCGAGCACCACGCCCGGACGACCTTCGTTGAACAGTTTGAAATCCAGCGCCGCCCAGAGGTTGGTGCCCAGACGCTTGATCGGAAACTGGTCGTCGTAGTGGGTTTCCACGGCTTTGGTCCAGCGACCGTTGAGCACGGTCGCATCGGCATTGGTGCTGAAGCCGAAGAAGCTGCGCACCGACCACAGACCGAGCACCAGCAGGGTCAGCAGAAACAGCGCGATGTAGAAGATGCGTAATGAGCGGGTCATGTCAGATCCCTCAGAACTGGAAGTAAAGGAACGGCGAGAAGCTTTGCGCCGAGAGTTTGAGAATCGAGGCGATGAACAGCAGCAGGATCAGCCCGCGCATCACGTAGCGTGACCAGTCCGCCGTCCAGTAGGCCGGTTGCACCTGGGCTTCGACGCCGACGGTGTAGCCAGGCTCGTGGATGCTCGCCGGGTTTTCGCCGGGGGCGGCCTTGATCATGCCCGGGGTCGCAGCGGCAGGGCCGTCGGTTTCGACGTTGACCACTGGCTTGGTTTTGACCGGAGGCTGTTGGGTGTACAGATCACGCAGGCCGAAGAACGCCAGCGTTGCGTACGCCACCACCAGAGTTGCCACTTGCAGACCGGTGAGGCTGGCGCGGTTGAGTTCCGACAGCGACCAGTCGCTGAAGCTGAACATCGCGCCGTACATGCGCCCGGCGACGTGCAGGTTTTCGGCACGGAAGATCACCCAGCCCATCACCACCAGCAGGAAGGTCAGCGCCCAGCGGATCGGGTTGAGGCTGCGCGGCGCGGTGTTGATGCCGAGCGCTTTTTCGATCGCCAGCCACATGCCGTGCCAGGCGCCCCAGACGATGTAAGTGATGTTCGCGCCGTGCCACAGACCACCCAGAAGCATGGTCAGGAACAGGTTGCGATAGGTCATCAGCGTGCCTTTACGGTTGCCGCCGAGGGTGATGTACAAGTAGTCACGCAGCCAGGTCGACAGGCTGATGTGCCAGCGGCGCCAGAACTCGGTGATCGACTGGCTGATGTACGGCTGCTTGAAGTTTTCCATGAAGCGGAAACCCATCATCAGGCCCAGACCGATGGCCATGTCGCTGTAACCGGAGAAGTCGAAATACAGCTGCGCGGTATACGCCAGCGCGCCGAGCCAGGCATCCCCGGTGGTCGGGTTCTGCAGGGCGAAGCAGTGATCGGCGACCACAGCGAGGGTGTCGGCAATGAACACCTTCTTGATGAAACCCTGCATGAACCGCGTGCAGCCCTCGGAGAACTTGTCGAGGGTGTGGGTGCGGTTGTTGAACTGGTCGGCGAGGTCGCGGAAACGCAAAACCGGGCCGGCAATCAGGTGCGGGAAGATCGCCACGAACGCCGCGAAGTCGATCAGGTTGCGGGTGGCCGGGGTGTCGCCGCGATACACGTCGATGATGTAGCTGATCGACTCGAAGATGTAGAACGAGATACCGATCGGCAGCAGCACGTGGGTCAGGATGAACGGCTCCAGACCGAACGAGGTCATGATCGCGTTGATGCTGTCCACGCCGAAGTTGGCGTATTTGAAGTAGCCGAGGATGCACAAATCGACCGCGACACCGAGCAGCAGCCAGCGCTGTGCCGGTTTGGTGCGCACGCCGGCCGCACCGACTTTCAGGCCGATCCAGTAGTTCCACAGGGTGACGCCGGCGAACAGCGCCAGGAAGTCCACCCGCCACCACGCGTAGAACACGTAGCTGGCGATCAGCAGCAACAGGTTGCGATAGCGTTGCCCGCTCAAGTAGTACAAGCCGAGAAAGATCGGCAAGAACAGAAACAGGAACACGTTGGATGAAAATACCATCCCGATCTCTCCATGTTTGAACCAACAGTCAAGGGCCAAAGCCCCCCCAAACCCCCCACGTGAAACCGGAGGGCTAACTCAAATCTCGCTGCCCCCTGTAGGAGCTGCCGAAGGCTACGATCTTTTGATCTGGTCTTTTGAAATCAAAGTCAAAAGATCGCAGCGTGCCGCAGCTCCTACAGGGTGTTGGCGTTACGAACCCTTATTGCCCTTCTCATGCGACGGGTCGTAGACCTTGGTCAGGTCGCCACCCAGGCGGAAGGTCTTGAACGGTTGCATGCCGTGCTTCTTCTCGATCACATCCGCCGGGCAGGTGTAGAGGGTGCAGAACGGTTCGAGCCAGGCGAATTTCATGTCCTCTTTCAGGTCGGTCATGTCCTGCTCTTTGCCGTTCTTCTTCTCGAAGGCATCCGGGTCTTTCACCCCGGCCAGCACCCGGTCACCCAGACGCTTCAACGCGCTGTTGTTTTCCTGGCGCAGATCGACACCATTGACCTGAGCGAAACTGGCAATCATCGCCAGTGGCGGCAGGGCGTAGTTGTGATAGGCGAGGGCGCGTTGCTGGCGCTTGAGTTCGTTGGGCAGGAAACCATCGGCATCGACCTGATTGACCCCGACCTTGTATTCCTTCACTGCCCAGTCAAACAGGTCGCGACGGTTGGTGGCGATCGAGGTCGCCATCACCGACCACGCGGCCCAGTACGAGTGGTTGTTGGTTTTTTCCAGCGGCAGGTTGTCCCAGTCGCTGACCACTTGATCGGCCATCTTGCTGAACCACGCCTCGATCAACTGCGCTTCCTGCTGATGCGCGGCCAGCGGGTGCGAGTCGGAGAACTTCAGGCGGATGTACGACGAGGCCATGCTGCCCAGCGCCCATTTGCGCATCGACTTGCCGGTGTGGTTGAAGTCTTTCGACATCAACGCATCGGCCTTGGCCCACGCGGTCAACCAGTTGAGCGTGCAGTCGAGCTGTTCCGGACGCCCGTCGCGCATGAACTGCATGACGCGTTTGGCGGTGCCGCGTTCGAGGGTGGTGATGTCCTTGGTGGTGTCGCGGAAAGCTTTTTCCGACTGCACGTTCAGGGTCGCGCGGGCCTTGTCCGAGCCTTCGTACTTGCTGCGAAATTGCAGCGGCCCGGTGTACGGCGCGGGCATCGCGTCGCAGCCTTCGCTGTTGTCGCCGGTCTTGAATTTATCCACCGGGGCGAAGTAGCCCTGCGGCGGGCGCAGTGGCGCGGCGGCCTGAGTGGCCCCGGCGAACATCGCCAGGGTCAGCAGGGATGGTGCAAGCAGATGTTTGATCGTTCGATTTCGCATAGCAGACCTCATTGCCCGACCTGAGCGGTTTGTGGCCCAGCGCCCGGGAATACGTTGCGTTTGCAGATTTTCGCTTCGACTTTTTGCGGCGCGGTACCCGCTTCCGGGCCCTGGACTTCGACTGCCAGCAGGTTTTGCGAGGCCCAGTCTTCGTCCGTGCGCAACTCAAAGGCGAAACGACCGTCGGTGTCGGAGGTTTCCGGTTTCTCGATCTT
>NZ_JBIUVO010000115.1:0-2041 GCF_044742995.1 Pseudomonas sp. NPDC087803 | reverse complement strand
TGATGGCTGCTGTTCTGCAGGTTCAGGTTCTTGCTGTTGACCAGCAGTTCCTGTTTGCCGCCAGGCTTGAGCGTGGTGCTGGCGGACATTTGCGCGTCTTTGCCTTCGCAGCCGTTGTCGAGCAGCGACATCATCTGGCGGTAGATGGTCTCCTGGTCGAGGCGGTACAGCGGCGAGAATTCCCAGATCAGAATCTTCGGCGGGGTCTTCTGGAATTCATCGCTACCGAGGTACTGCAGCATCGAACCCTCGAGACCGCCGCCGGGGAAGGCGACGTTGAGAATGTCGGCGCCAATGGCTTCTTCGAGGAAGCCGGCGAAGTTGTAGTTCTTGCCGCTGTGCGAGGTGCCCACCAGGGTGATCTGCGGATTGCCGGAGTCACCGAACAGGTCGCCGTCACCGGCTTCGCCTTTCGGCTCGGTGGTGAACTGGTCCATGTACTGGATCGCGTAACTGGTGCCGCACAGTTGCCCGGCCATGTTGTGCAGGGTGCCGGTCTTGCCCATGCGCCCGGTGCGTTTGGTCTCGAATTCACGCTTGGGAATGTCGGCGAAGGCCGGGATCTGCTTGACCTTCTCGGCGACGATTTTCGCCGTGCGCTGAGCGCCGTATGGCGTCCAGTGCTGGTCGCCGCGGAAGTAGAAATCGTGGGCGGGCAGGGTGTCCGGCAGCGATTCGTTGGTCAGCGGCGACAGGTCCGGTACCACGTAACCCATCTGCGCGAAACGCCCGAGCATGGTCTTGTAGTTGCCCAGCGCTTTCTCGTAATCGAACGCGGCTTTTTCCTGCGGGTTGAGCTTGTTGCGGTTCACCAGGCCACGGGTCGGCTGATAGACGATCACCAGTTCGACGCCTTTGGCCTTGAACGCATCGTGCAGCTGTTGCAGGCGTTTGTAGCCGGCCGGGGTGGTGTTGAACTCGGTGCGCAAATCTTCCTGCGTACGGAACAGCCAGTCGCCCTGCGCCTGCACCAGGGTGGTGAAGTTCTGCTGATAACGCGTGGTGTAGTTCTTCGCGTCATGCGCGGCCGGGCACAGGTTGCAGCACGGTTCGGCGGTGAACTTCGGTGCTGCGGTCTCGTCTGCACGAGCTGCATTGCTGGCCGCCAGAATGCCCACGGTCAGGGCCGACAGGCTGAGTAATTTGATCAAGTGTGGGTGCATAAAATTATCCTCAGTCCCGCATTTCGGTCTGGCGTTCGACAGGGTCGATCAGCACGGCTTTCTGCTGGCGCACCAGCAGGTCGAGAATTTCATCCTGGCGCTCGCCGAGGATGCCGTTGAAGCTGATGCCGCTGGATTTGGTCGGCGCCAGCATCGACACGCGATACAACTCGACGCTCAACGGCGAGTCGATGGCCATCGGGCCGCTGCCGTTGGCTACCAGTTCACCGCCGACCACGATCAGCGAGACTTGCGCGTCGAACGGGTCGAGCTTGATGTCACGGTCGGTGTCGGTCAGGTCCTTGATGTGGCCGTAGACGCCGGTCAGGCCGTTGGCCATGGCGACGTTTTCGTAGAGGCGGATGTTCACGCTGTTACGAATGCGGATGCCGTGACGCTTGTTGCTGATGACCTTGTTGCCCCACAGCAGGTTGTCGGCAGACTCGTAGAGGGTGATGCCGTCCGTGTGGTTCTTGTAGATCTCGTTGTAGGCAATGATGTTGTTGACGCTGTTACGGTCGATCACCAGGCCCGAGAGGTGGTTGTCGTAGCTCTTGTTGTTGAAGATGAAGCTGTCGTTCACTTCACGGGAAATGATGATGCCGTGCTTCTTCTTCGTGCCGTGGACGGTGTTCTCGGCGATGATCAGACCGTGGGAACGGTCGTGCGGGTCGATGCCGTAGACGATGTTGTCCTTGTAGGTGTTGCCCTTGACCACGAAGTCGCGGGTCTCGTAGCAGTAGAAGCCGTACCACATGTCGGAGAACTCGGAGCCGACGATCCAGCCGGTCGGGGGGGGGGGGGGGGGGGTGGGGGGCGCTGAGGGGGGGGTGGGGGTGGTATTAAAAAAACACAAAAAAAGACGAGAAAACATAGGA
>NZ_JBIUVO010000114.1:0-6362 GCF_044742995.1 Pseudomonas sp. NPDC087803 | reverse complement strand
GCTGAACATGGTCATCACCCAGACCGGAGCTGCCACCGCTCCGGCCAAGGCCCTGCCTGAGCTGGCCGGCAAGCTGACCGGTAACGCGATCCGCGTTCCGACGCCAAACGTGTCGATGGCCATTCTCAACCTGAACCTTGAGAAAGCCGCCACCCGTGAAGAGATGAACGAGTACCTGCGCTACATGGCGCTGCACTCCGATCTGCACAAGCAAATCGACTTCGTCAACTCGCAGGAAGTGGTGTCCACCGACTTCGTGGGTTCGCGTCACGCCGGTGTGGTCGACGCTGAAGCGACCATCGTTCAGGACAACCGCGTTGTTCTGTACGTCTGGTACGACAACGAGTTCGGCTACAGCTGCCAGGTAGTTCGCGTGATGGAAGACATGGCCGGTGTAAACCCGCCAGCGTTCCCGCGCTAAGCCTTAGCCGCAAATGAAAACGCCCCGACTTTGGTCGGGGCGTTTTTTTATGCCTGCTGAATCTTTATTGCCTGTGTTGGCCTCTTCGGGAGCAAGCCCCCTCCCACAGGTTTGGCGGTGTTCACACAATCATGTTGGCACCACCGCACACTGTGGGAGGGGGCTTGCTCCCGAAGGCGTTTTATCGGGCGCCACCCGCCACAGCCGCTTGCGCAGTCCGCAGCTCATGCTTGTTGCCGCGGAACAGCACCAGCGTCGCAATCAACCCCAGCACCGCCGCACCGCTGAGCCAGATCCCCGGCGCAGCCTTGTTGTCCAGCACATGGATCAGGTAAGTACAGGCCGCTGGCGTAAAGCCGCCAAAGGTCGCCGTCGCCAGGCTATAGGCCAGCGAGAACCCGGTCGTACGCACTTCCACCGGCATGATTTCAGTCAGCGCCACCACCATTGCCCCGTTGTACGAGCCGTACAGGAACGACAGCCACAGTTCGACGATCAGCAAATGACTGAAGCTCGGGTTCGCCACCAGCCACGACAATGCAGGATAAGCGGTCAGGATCGCCAGAATGGTCGCCGCCAGCAGTAGGGGTTTGCGACCGATCTTGTCAGACACCGCGCTCATCACCGGCAGCCAGAAGAAGTTCGACAGGCCGATACACACGGTCACCAGCAGCGCGTCGAAGTCCGACAGATGCAGTTCGGCCTTGCCGAAGGTCGGGGTGTAGGCGGTGATCAGGTAGAACGAAACCGTGGTCATCACCACCAGCGCCATGCCGGCGATGACGATGCCAAAGTTCTGACCGATCGAACGGACGATTTCGCGCAGGGTAGGGCGATGTTTACGCGCCTGGAATTCCGGGGTTTCTTCCAGCGAGCGACGAATGACGAAAATCACCGGAACGATCATGCAGCCGATCAGGAACGGCACGCGCCAGCCCCAGTCACCCATCTGTTCCGGGCTCAGCCAGTGGTTGAGACCCACCCCGAGCAGGCCGGCAAAGACCACCGCTGCTTGCTGGCTTGCCGACTGCCAACTGACGAAAAAGCCCTTGCGGCCCGGTGTGGCGATTTCCGCCAGGTACACCGAAACACCGCCCAGCTCGACGCCGGCGGAGAAGCCTTGCAACAAACGACCGAATAGCACGATCAGCGGGGCGGCGACGCCGAGGGTGGCGTAGCCGGGGACGCAGGCAATCAGCACCGTACCGGCGGCCATCAGCGCTAACGTAATGATCAAGCCCTGGCGACGGCCATGACGGTCGATATAGGCACCGAGGAAAATCGCTCCCAGCGGACGCATCAGGAAGCCGGCACCGAAGGTGGCCAAGGATAGCATCAGGGAAGCAAAGGCGCTGTCGGCCGGGAAGAAGGTTTTGGCAATGGCCGTGGCGTAGAAGCCATAGACCATAAAGTCGAACATCTCGAGAAAATTGCCGCTGACAACGCGAAAAATCGCTTTGCCTTTGCCCGTGGTGGAGGACATTGGTTCGTACTCTCTGTTGGCTGTCTTATTGGAAATCCCTGAACTAGACACGTCCTCGCCGTCACGCGGCAAACTCAGGCAGTACCCGTGAACAGTTTTGTAACCATATGTGTATAAAGATCGTTAGGCAACAACTGGTTAGGCCACTGCTTAAACGATATAGCCATTACCAAGGCCAGCATCTGGCTATCAAACGAATGAAAACCTGTAGGCGCTGCGGCACGCTGCGATCTCTTGATCTTGCTTCCAAAGATCAAGAGCAAAAGATCAGGAGCAAAAGATCGCAGCCTCGTTTCACTCGGCAGCTCCTACAGGTTCTGGCGCATAATCTTCAGCTTTGTGTGGGGAGTAGAGGATTTGTCTATAGGGAGGCTGATAGGCCTTTTGCTGCTGGTGGGCACTTTGTCCGGCTGCGGCAACGGCGACTCCATGGAAAGCTTCGGCGGCCCGACCATGGGCAGCACCTATTCGATCAAGTACGTGCGCCACGCCGGTCTTCCCGAGGCCGCGCAGGTCCAGCTTGAAGTGGAAAAAATCCTCACCGATGTCGATCAGCAGATGTCGACCTATCGCAACGACTCCGACATTGAACGCTTCAATGCTTTGCCGGCGAACAGCTGTCAGACCATGCCGGCTGCCGTGCTCGAATTGGTCCGTGTCGGTGAACAACTGGCAGAGCAAAGCGAAGGTTCCTACGACCTGACGGTCGAGCCGCTTATGAACCTGTGGGGCTTCGGCCCGCAGGGTCGCGAAGAGAAAGTCCCCGACCCCGCTGCACTGGCCGAAACCCTGCAACGGGTTGGCTATCACCACCTGCATATCGATGGTGATCGCTTGTGCAAGGACGCGCCGGTCGAAGTCGACTTCAACAGCATCGCCGCCGGCTACGCCGTCGACACCATCGCTGCCAGGCTCGAGTCGATGGGCATCCATGACTATCTCGCCGAAGCCACCGGTGAACTCAAGGCCAAGGGCAAGAAGCTCGACGGCTCGTCCTGGCGTATCGCGCTGGAGGAGCCGCGTGACGATCAGCAGGTAGCCGAACGGATCATTCAGGTCGATGGCTACGGCGTGTCCACTTCCGGTGACTATCGCAACTATTTCCTGCAGGACGGTCGGCGTTATTCCCACACTTTCGATGCGCGGAGCGGAGCGCCGGTCCTACACAACCTGGCGTCAGTCACGGTGATTCATCCTTCAGCGTTGATGGCCGATGGACTATCGACGCTGTTGCTGATTCTCGGGCCTGAAAGGGCTTGGGACTATGCCGAAAAACATGACATTGGTGCATTCTTCGTGATTCGTGCCGATACAGGTTTCGTCATCCGCACCAGTAGCGCTTTCGAACGCCTCAATGGCGCAAAAGTTGACTGAAAACAGTACGAAAGCTGGCGTTGTAGTGCAGGCAAAAGTAGCCTACGACGCGACCAAGGGTTAATGTGCGCGGCGTTGACGCTTCTATAGACTGTGTCCGGGTTCTTTACTGACCCCCAATTGTTCCTTCGCGCCGCGATTCGGCGTGATTTAGCCGCCGGTGCTGCTGGCACCGCGGCCTGTTCTGAGGAGTACGCATGGCTGTCTACAACTACGACGTGGTGGTGTTGGGTTCCGGCCCGGCGGGAGAAGGCGCGGCACTGAACGCCGCCAAAGCAGGGCGCAAGGTGGCGATGGTCGACAGCCGTCGCCAGGTCGGCGGTAACTGCACCCACCTGGGAACCATCCCGTCCAAGGCCCTGCGTCACTCGGTGCGGCAGATCATGCAGTTCAACACCAACCCGATGTTCCGGGCGATCGGTGAACCACGCTGGTTCTCCTTCCCGGACGTGTTGAAAAGCGCCGAGAAAGTCATTTCCAAACAGGTCGCTTCGCGCACCGGCTACTACGCCCGTAACCGCGTCGACGTGTTCTTCGGCACCGGCAGCTTCGCCGACGAGCAAACCATCGAAGTGGTCTGCGCCAACGGTGTGGTCGAGAAGCTGGTGGCCAAGCACATCATCATCGCCACCGGTTCGCGCCCGTATCGCCCGGCGGACATCGATTTCCACCACCCGCGTATCTACGATAGCGACACCATCCTCAGTCTCGGCCATACCCCGCGCAAACTGATCGTTTACGGCGCCGGCGTGATCGGTTGCGAATACGCCTCGATCTTCAGCGGTCTGGGTGTGCTGGTCGAACTGGTGGACAACCGCGGTCAGTTGCTGAGCTTCCTCGACTCGGAAATCTCCCAGGCGTTGAGCTACCACTTCAGCAACAACAACATCACCGTGCGCCACAACGAAGATTACGATCGTGTTGAAGGCGTGGACAACGGCGTGATCCTGCACCTGAAGTCCGGCAAGAAGATCAAGGCCGACGCCTTGCTCTGGTGCAACGGCCGTACCGGTAACACCGACCAGCTCGGTCTGGAAAACATCGGGGTCAAGGTCAACAGCCGTGGCCAGATCGAAGTCGATGAGGCCTACCGCACCTGCGTGCCGAACATCTACGGCGCCGGCGACGTGATCGGCTGGCCGAGCCTGGCCAGTGCTGCCCACGACCAGGGGCGCTCGGCAGCCGGCAGCATCGTCGATAACGGTAGCTGGCGCTTCGTGAATGACGTGCCGACCGGCATCTACACCATTCCGGAGATCAGCTCGATCGGCAAGAACGAGCAGGAGCTGACCCAGGCCAAGGTACCGTATGAAGTCGGCAAGGCATTCTTCAAGAGCATGGCGCGTGCGCAGATCGCCGGCGAGCCGCAAGGCATGCTGAAGATCCTGTTCCACCGTGAAACCCTGGAAGTGCTGGGCGTTCACTGCTTCGGTTATCAGGCGTCGGAGATCGTGCACATCGGTCAGGCGATCATGAGCCAGCCGGGCGAGTTGAATACCCTGAAGTACTTCGTCAACACCACGTTCAACTACCCGACCATGGCCGAAGCCTATCGGGTAGCGGCGTACGATGGCCTCAACCGGCTTTTTTGACGGGCTCCGGCCGGTGGCCTGAGCCGGCCGGGGAGACCGATTTCAGCAATTCTCGAGGGTGGCAGTGGCCAAACCGGGAAAGTCTGTAATCAGGCTGTCAACGCCGAAGTCGGCGAGTCTGCGCATCAGCGCAGGCTCGTTGACGGTCCACACCGACACATGCAGCCCCTGACGCTGCGCCTTCTGCAGGCGTTCCGGCGTACACAGCGTCCAGTTCAGAGCCAGAATCTCACAGCCATAGCTGGCCGCGACCTTTAACGGGTCGAGCCAGGCGTATTCGGCCACCAGTCCCCGCGACACGTCCGGCACCAGGTCCAGTGCCGCTTTCAGCACTTCCCGCGAACTTGAAGTAATGGTGACCTTGTCCAGCAAACCATGACGCTGCGCCATCTCGCGAATCGCCAGCACAGTGGTGGCTGCGCGGGTGCGCGAAGCGCTTTTGACTTCCAGCTGCCAGTGCTCGAAATCACATTTTTCGAACAGCTCTTCCAGTGTTGGAATCGGGCACGGCTTGATCCAGCCCGGGCCGCCCTTGCGCGCGTCGTAGGTCACCAGTTCGGCGGCGGTGTGCTCGACCACCTTGCCGCGCCGGTCGGTGGTGCGTTTGAGGGTCGGGTCGTGGATCACCATCAGCTCGCCGTCCTTGGACAGGTGCAGATCCAGTTCGCAACGGCGTACGCCGTGCTTGAGACATTCCTGAAAACTGGTCAGGGTGTTTTCCGGTGCTTCGCCCTTGGCGCCGCGGTGGCCGTAGATGAGGGTCACGGTGCTTCCTTAATTTAAATGCTTGATTCGTTCTGTTCACGGGCCAGGCGTCGTTCCTGGGCCTGTTTCTGCAGGATATAGCGGGCGAGCAACTGGCGCTGGGCGTCGGTCAAGTGTTCGAACTCCGTACCGACGTCGTAGCCGTCGCCCTTGCGGTCGCAATGGGTGACGCGGGCGCGCAGCAACAGGCCCAGCGCCTGGGGCATCAGCACCAGTTTCACCGACAGGTGTGCGCCAGTGGCGATCGGGGTCGGGTGCTGAAAGTCGATCCCGCCTTCGGAGATGATCACCGGTTGCGGCTCGCCGATCTTACCGAGCACGGTCAGGGCGACCACCTGGCTGAGCAGGTCGATGCGTTTGTTCTGCGATTTGAGGAACGCGGCGATGGCCCGGTCGCGCTCGCTGATCTGGCGCAACAGGTGCTGCGACTCGAATTCGCTCAGGTGCAGTTCGCTGAGCAGGTTGAACAGCGGGGAAGCATCCTGCAACACTTCCTGGCCTGCGGCTTCGGGAGCGGACAGGGGCCGAATTTCCAGTGCGATCGTGTCCTCGATACGGTAGTATTCGCGGCGATCTTCTTCATCTAATGTCGACATGGCGAACCCATGGTAGCGGCGGTGGTCTGAGTGTAAAGCTGGTTATCGACCCCCGCCACAAGGACGTTCCTTTTCCCTCCGAACAAGCCCCGACTTGTTCAGAGGGAAATGGAACGTCCTTGTGGCGGGGG
>NZ_JBIUVO010000113.1:0-7109 GCF_044742995.1 Pseudomonas sp. NPDC087803 | reverse complement strand
AGCCACTCTTGTGGCACCGACGAGGAACCGTGCATCACCAGGTGGGTGTTCGGGATGCGCTTGTGGATTTCCTTGATGCGGTCGATTGCCAGCACGTCGCCGGTAGGTGGCTTGGTGAACTTGTAGGCGCCGTGGCTGGTGCCGATGGCGATGGCCAGGGCATCGACCTGGGTCTTCTTGACGAAGTCAGCGGCTTCTTCCGGGTCGGTCAGCATCTGGCTGTGATCCAGAACGCCTTCAGCGCCGATGCCGTCTTCTTCACCGGCCATGCCGGTTTCCAGCGAACCCAGGCAGCCCAACTCGCCTTCAACCGAAACGCCGCAGGCGTGAGCCATGGCGACGGTCTGTTGGGTAACGCGGACGTTGTATTCGTAGTCGGTCGGGGTCTTGCCGTCTTCGCCGAGGGAGCCGTCCATCATCACCGAGCTGAAGCCCAGTTGGATCGAGCGCTGGCAGACATCAGGGCTGGTGCCGTGGTCCTGGTGCATGCACACCGGGATGTGCGGGAATTCTTCGATCGCCGCCAGGATCAGGTGACGCAGGAATGGCGCGCCGGCGTATTTGCGAGCGCCGGCCGAAGCCTGGACGATCACCGGGGAGTCAGTCTTGTCAGCGGCTTCCATGATGGCGCGCATCTGCTCAAGGTTGTTGACGTTGAAGGCTGGAACGCCGTAGCCGAACTCGGCTGCGTGGTCCAGCATCTGGCGCATGCTGATAAGTGCCATTGTGTGTGTCTCTCCCGGTTGAGGGTCGTTAATCGTGCCAGCCTGCCGGAGCGGCGGCGGCTATTCAAGTGATTGCAGATCGGGGGTCGAAGCCCGGTCTGGTGATTCGATAAAGCAAATTATCAAGAACTACACAGAACCCTTGTAGGAGTGAGCCTGCTCGCGATAGCAATCCTGCAGCCAGTACTGCAGCGATTGTCAGACCGCTATCGCGAGCAGGCTCACTCCTACAATGGGCCTGCGGTGTGTCAATTACTGCGCCTTGCAGCCGCGGCCAATCAGGTCATTGGTGGCGACCCAGTACACCAGGCCTTCGTCACCCTTGACGTGAAACGCCAGCATGCCGTCGCTGTACAGCACGCCCGAGGCGCCCGGCTCTTCTTTCAGGCGATAGACCTGATCACCGCCGCCCAGTCGGACATCGACTTCCTTCTGACTGGCATCGGCGTAACGCCACAGCACTTTGGCCTGGCTGTCGCAGGTCCAGGTGGTCCAGCTGTCCGCAGGTGCGGACGACTGAAACAGGTTCATCTGCGCGCAACCGCCCAACAATGCCAACGCCGCAATGGCGATCAAGCCTTTCATCCGTGTTCCTCGACTGACAGCGCACGCCGCCAGCCCTGAGTTAAAGAGTCAGACCGGTCAAGGACAACCATGTTCCTTGGCCGGGGTTTGCGTCTCGTATTTGTCCAGGCCGTCCGGCCCCGAGCGCTTGTTCAGCACCGGGTTGGTTTCGGCCTGCCAGTCGGCCTGGTAGCAGCCTTTCTGCACCTCACCGGGCGCGGGCGTCGCCTCGGCCTTCGGGTTACTCCCGCAGGCCGCCAGCGTACCGGTCAGCAACAACAGCGCTAACGACTTGACCATCTGAACACTCCTTTGCCTGGCCAAACGGGCGGCCTCAGGCCTTGGCCCGGCTTTCCAGGACTTCAACGGCCGGCAGCACCTTGCCTTCGACGAATTCGAGGAACGCGCCGCCACCGGTGGAAATGTAGGAGATCTGCTCGGCCACGCCATATTTATCAATGGCCGCCAGGGTGTCGCCACCGCCGGCAATGGAGAACGCGGCGCTGTCAGCGATGGCCTGGGCCAGCACTTTGGTGCCGTTGCCGAACTGGTCGAACTCGAACACGCCGACCGGGCCGTTCCACAGGATGGTTTTCGACGATTTCAGCAGTTCGGCGAAATTGGCCGCGGTTTGCGGGCCGATGTCCAGAATCATGTCGTCAGCGGCAACGTCAGCGATCAGCTTGACGGTGGCTTCGGCGCTTTCCGCGAATTCCTTGGCGACGACCACGTCCACCGGCAGCGGCACGCTGACCTTGGCGGCGATGGCGCGTGCGGTGTCCAGCAGGTCCGGCTCGTACAGCGACTTGCCGACCGGGTGACCGGCAGCAGCGAGGAAGGTGTTGGCGATGCCGCCACCGACGATCAGTTGATCGCAGATCTGGCTCAGGCTGTTGAGTACGTCGAGTTTGGTCGACACCTTGGAGCCGGCAACAATCGCAGCCATTGGCTTGGCCGGTGCGCCCAGCGCCTTGCCCAGTGCGTCCAGCTCAGCGGCCAGCAGCGGGCCGGCAGCGGCGACTTTGGCGAACTTGGCCACGCCGTGGGTCGAACCCTCGGCGCGGTGCGCGGTGCCGAACGCGTCCATCACGAACACGTCGCACAGGGCGGCGTATTGCTGGGCCAGGTCGTCGGCGTTCTTTTTCTCGCCCTTGTTGAAGCGTACGTTTTCGAACAGCACGATGTCGCCGGCCTTGACGTCAACGCCGCCCAGGTAATCGGCCACCAGCGGCACTTCGCGACCCAGGGCCTTGCTCAGGTAGTCGGCGACTGGCTTGAGGCTGTTCTCGGCGGAGAACTCGCCTTCGGTCGGACGGCCCAGGTGCGAACACACCATCAGCGCCGCGCCTTTTTCCAGGGCCAGCTTGATGGTCGGCAGCGAAGCCAGGATACGCGCATCGCTGGTGACAACACCGTCCTTGACTGGGACGTTGAGGTCTTCGCGGATCAATACGCGCTTACCTTGCAGATCGAGGTCGGACATCTTCAACACGGTCATGGGTCGCACTTCCTGAGTAGCTGTTCTTAGAGAGCAGGTTTTTTTGAAATCGCTGTTTGCAGATAGTGGTCTGCAACGTCCAGCATTCGGTTGGCAAAACCCCATTCGTTATCGAACCAGGCCAGGATGTTCACCAGCTTGGGGCCGGAAACACGGGTCTGGCTGGCATCGACGATGGCCGAATGTGGGTCATGGTTGAAATCACAACTGGCGTGCGGCAGCTCGGTGTAGGCCAGCAGGCCCTTGAGCGGGCCGTTGGTGGCGGCTTCGCGCAGGATCCGGTTGACCTCGTTCGCGTCGGTCGCGGTGGCGGTCTGCATCGTGATGTCGAGGCAGGACACGTTGACCGTCGGCACGCGTACGGCTTTGGCCTGAATTCGCCCGGCAAGTTCCGGCAGCAGGCGCTCGATGCCACGCGCCAGACCGGTGGACACCGGGATCACCGACTGGAACGCCGAACGGGTGCGGCGCAGGTCTTCGTGGTGATAGGCGTCGATCACCGGCTGATCGTTCATCGCCGAGTGGATGGTGGTGATCGACACGTAATCCAGACCAATCGCCTTGTCCAGCAGCCGCAACAGCGGCACACCGCAGTTGGTGGTGCAGGAGGCGTTGGACACCAGCAGTTCGGCGCCGGTCAGGCAATCCTGATTGACGCCGTAGACGATGGTGGCGTCGACATCCGCCTCGCTGGCCATCGGTTGCGAGAACAATACCCGCGGCGCGCCGGCGGCGAGGAATCGCTGGCCATCTTCACGGGTGTGGTAAGCGCCGGAGCATTCGAGTACCAGGTCGACGCCCAGCGCCGCCCAGTCGATGCCTTCGGGGGTGGCACTGCGCAGGACCTTCACGCAGTCGCCATTAATATGCAGACAATCGCCTTCTACTCGCACTTCGCCGGGAAAGCGGCCGTGGGTGGAGTCGAAGCGTGTCAGGTATTCGATGCTGGCCATGTCCGCCAGATCGTTGATCGCGACAATTTCAAACCCTGCCTTGTCGCCACGCTCGAACAACGCACGCAAGACGCAACGACCAATCCGGCCGTAGCCGTTGAGTGCAACTTTGTAGGGACGCGGTTGAGGCATGGGGTTCTCGATAGTATTCGCTAACAACACAACCCCATGTAGGAGCTGCCGAAGGCAGCGATCTTTTGATCCTGTTGTTTAAGATCAAGATCAAAAGATCGCAGCCTTCGGCAGCTCCTACAGGGAACGCGGCGACCTGGGCCACCGCGCTATGTTTTAGTCTTCCAGCAGCTCTTCAGCCTGACCCAAGATGTTTTCCAGGGTGAAGCCGAATTCTTCGAACAGTGCCGAAGCCGGAGCCGATTCGCCGTAGGTGGTCATGCCGATCACGCGACCTTCCAGACCCACGTACTTGAACCAGAAGTCGGCGTGAGCCGCTTCGATCGCGATACGGGCGCTGACCTGCAACGGCAGAACCGATTGCTTGTAGCCAGCGTCCTGAGCGTCGAACACGCTGGTGCAAGGCATGGAAACCACGCGCACTTTGCGGCCCTGCTCGGTCAGTTTGTCGTAGGCCTGAACGGCCAGACCGACTTCCGAACCGGTGGAGATCAGGATCAGCTCAGGCTCGCCTGCGCAGTCCTTCAGTACATAGCCACCGCGGCTGATGTCGGCGATCTGGCCGGCATCGCGTTCCTGGTGCTGCAGGTTCTGACGCGAGAAGATCAGCGCCGAAGGACCGTCCTTACGCTCCAGCGCGTTTTTCCAGGCCACCGCCGATTCCACGGCGTCGGCTGGACGCCAGGTGTCGAGGTTCGGCGTGGTGCGCAGGCTGGTCAGTTGCTCGACCGGCTGGTGCGTCGGGCCGTCTTCGCCCAGACCGATGGAGTCGTGGGTGTAGACGTGAATCACACGCTTCTTCATCAGCGCCGACATGCGTACCGCGTTACGCGCGTATTCCATGAACATCAGGAAGGTCGCGCCGTAAGGCACCAGGCCGCCGTGCAGGGACACGCCGTTCATGATCGCGGTCATGCCGAATTCGCGCACGCCGTAGTACATGTAGTTGCCGCTGGCATCTTCAGCGCTGACACCTTTGCAACCTTTCCACAGGGTCAGGTTGGAACCGGCCAGGTCAGCCGAACCGCCGAGCAGTTCCGGCAGCAGTGGGCCGAACGCGTTCAGGGTGTTCTGGCTGGCTTTACGGCTGGCGATGGTTTCGCCTTTGGCAGCCACTTCAGCGATGTAAGCCGAGGCTTTTTCAGCGAAGTCTGCCGGCAGTTCGCCGCTCAGACGACGGATCAGCTCGTTGGCTTCGGTCGGGAACGCCGCGGAGTAGGCAGCGAAACGCTGATCCCACTCGGCTTCGGCGGCGTGACCTTTTTCTTTGGCATCCCACTCGGCATAGATGTCGGCCGGGATTTCGAACGGGCCGTAGTTCCAGTTCAGCGCCTGACGGGTCAGAGCGATTTCCGCGTCACCCAGCGGGGCGCCGTGGCAATCTTCCTTGCCCTGCTTGTTCGGCGAACCGAAACCGATGGTGGTCTTGCAGCAGATCAGGGTCGGCAGCGGGCTCTTGCGCGCGGTTTCGATGGCGGTCTTGATCTCTTCAGGATCGTGACCGTCGACGTTGCGGATCACCTGCCAGTTGTAGGATTCGAAACGCTTCGGGGTGTCATCGGTGAACCAGCCTTCGACTTCGCCGTCGATGGAGATGCCGTTGTCATCGTAGAAGGCGATCAGCTTGCCCAGGCCCAGGGTACCGGCCAGGGAAGCGACTTCATGGGAAATGCCTTCCATCATGCAGCCATCACCCAGGAATACGTAGGTGTGGTGATCAACGATGTTGTGGCCAGGACGATTGAACTGCGCGCCCAGGACTTTTTCCGCCAGCGCGAAGCCCACGGCGTTGGCCAGGCCCTGACCCAGCGGGCCGGTGGTGGTCTCGACGCCCGGGGTGTAACCGAACTCCGGGTGACCCGGGGTGCGGCTGTGCAGTTGACGGAACTGCTTGAGGTCGTCGATCGACAGGTCGTAACCGGTCAGGTGCAGCAGCGAGTAGATCAACATCGAGCCGTGGCCGTTGGACAGCACGAAGCGGTCACGGTCGGCGAACGACGGGTTGCTCGGGTTGTGCTTGAGGTAGTCGCGCCAAAGCACTTCGGCGATATCTGCCATACCCATGGGGGCACCGGGATGGCCGCTGTTGGCTTTTTGCACGGCATCCATGCTGAGGGCACGAATGGCGTTGGCACGCTCACGACGGCTAGGCATCGCTGATCTCCTGGGTGTGAATAATTGAAACGGAAAAAAGGAGGGCATTTTCCCTCACCGGAGCGCCTCGGGGCAATGACAGATAGTCATACGGAGGCGTTTTTCCCGTGGTTAACAGTGGATTCTGTTGGTGAAACCTTTCCGCTGTTGGTTTGTAGAGTTAACCAGCCAGTGAGAAGTGCCATCTATCGAGCAATATCAAAACTTTTTGATATTGACCTTGCAGCGATTTCCCGCCGTCACTAGACTGCTGCCCCATGAACTTACGCGTGCCTTCCATTCGCCATGACGATTGCGACGAGCTGGCGGCCCTGTGCAAGGCCGGTGGCGACCCGCTGCGCCTGAATGTATTGCGCGCGCTGGCCAACGACTCGTTCGGCGTACTGGAGCTGGCGCAGATTTTCGGTATCGGTCAGTCCGGCATGAGCCACCACCTCAAGGTGCTGGCCCAGGCCGATCTGGTGGCGACGCGCCGCGAAGGCAACGCGATTTTCTATCGCCGCGCCCTGCCCCACACCGAATTGCTGGGTGGCAAGCTGCACGCCGCATTGTTAGAAGAAGTCGACAACCTGGCGCTGCCGGACGACGTGCAGGCACGCATCACGCAGGTCCATGGACAGCGTGAAGCCGCCAGCCAGGACTTTTTCGCCCGGGTCGCGGAGAAATTCCGCGCCCAGCAAGACTTGATCGCAGGCCTGCCGCAGTACCGCGACAGCGTGCTGGCCCTGCTCGACAAACTGAACTTCAATGGTGCTGCCACGGCCATTGAAGTCGGCCCCGGCGATGGTGCTTTTCTGCCGGAACTGGCCCGTCGCTTCGGCACCGTAACCGCGCTGGACAACAGCCCGGCGATGCTCGAACTGGCGCGTCAGGTATGTGAACGTGAACGGCTGGCTAACGTCAGCCTGCAATTGGCCGATGCATTGAATGGCACCAGCCTTCAGGCCGATTGCGTGGTACTGAACATGGTGTTGCACCATTTCGCCGCGCCGGCCGAAGCGCTCAAGCACATGGCCGGCCTGCTGCAACCGGGCGGTAGCCTGCTCGTGACAGAGTTATGTAGCCACAACCAGAGTTGGGCCA
>NZ_JBIUVO010000112.1:0-7287 GCF_044742995.1 Pseudomonas sp. NPDC087803 | reverse complement strand
TCGGTCCCCTGTACAACCACAAAATCTTGCGCACTCTTTGTGCAGCCACCCGCTTGGCCTGAACTCCGTCCCGCAGGACCGGGGTCGCCATCGGTAAGAAGTACTGGCCAAGCTGGAGGCTGCACAATGAGTGCGCAAGATTTTCTGGTTGAACTGGGCACCGAAGAACTGCCACCCAAAGCCCTGAACACCCTGGCTGAAGCGTTCCTCGCCGGTATCGACAAGG
This sequence comes from Pseudomonas sp. NPDC087803, assembly GCF_044742995.1. NCBI lineage: Bacteria > Pseudomonadati > Pseudomonadota > Gammaproteobacteria > Pseudomonadales > Pseudomonadaceae > Pseudomonas > Pseudomonas sp. NPDC087803. The sequence continues at coordinate 7,061 of NZ_JBIUVO010000112.1, read as the reverse complement.
GCCTGCAAGCTGCCGGCCTGAGCTACGAAAGCAAAACCGTCTACGCCGCGCCGCGTCGTCTGGCCGTGCTGATCACGGCGCTGGCCACCCAGCAGCCGGATCGCAGCATCAACCTCGATGGCCCGCCACGTCAGGCCGCATTCGATGCTGAAGGCAACCCGACTCAGGCAGCCCTGGGCTTTGCCAAAAAGTGCGGCGTCGAGCTGAGCGAAATCGACCAGAGCGGTCCGAAACTGCGCTACAGCCAGAACATCGCCGGCAAGCCGACCGCGAGCCTGCTGCCGACCATCGTCGAAGATTCGCTGAACGACCTGCCGATCCCGAAACGCATGCGTTGGGGTGCGCGCAAGGAAGAGTTCGTGCGTCCGACCCAGTGGCTGGTGATGCTGCTCGGTGACCAGGTCATCGACTGCACCATCCTCGCGCAAAAGGCTGGCCGCGATTCTCGTGGTCACCGTTTCCACCACCCGGAAAGCGTGCGCATCGGTTCGCCGTCGAGCTATCTGGCCGACCTGCGTGCCGCTTATGTCCTGGCCGACGCCAACGAGCGTCGCGAGATCATCAGCAAGCGCACCGAAGAACTGGCAACCCGTCAGGAAGGCACCGCAATCGTGCCGCCGGCGCTGCTCGATGAAGTGACCGCGCTGGTTGAATGGCCGGTGCCGCTGGTGTGCTCGTTCGAGGAACGCTTCCTCGACGTGCCGCAGGAAGCACTGATCACCACCATGCAGGACAACCAGAAGTACTTCTGCCTGCTGGATGCCGACGGCAAGTTGCTGCCACGGTTCATCACCGTCGCCAACATCGAAAGCAAGGACCCGCAGCAGATCATCGCCGGTAACGAGAAAGTGGTTCGCCCACGCCTGACCGACGCCGAGTTCTTCTTCAAGCAAGACAAGAAGCAGAAACTCGAAGATTTCAACCTGCGCCTGCAGAACGTGGTGTTCCAGGAAAAACTCGGCAGCGTCTACGACAAGGCCGAGCGCGTGTCGAAACTGGCGGCCTACATTGCCGCACGTATCGGCGGCAACGCTTCGTGGGCGGCCCGTGCCGGCTTGCTGTCGAAGTGCGACCTGGCCACCGAAATGGTCGGCGAGTTCCCGGAGATGCAAGGTGTCGCCGGTTACTACTACGCGCTCAATGACGGCGAGCCGGAAGACGTCGCGCTGGCGCTGAACGAGCAGTACATGCCACGCGGTGCTGGTGCTGAGCTGCCGGCGACCCTGACCGGTGCAGCCGTTGCGATCGCCGACAAGCTCGACACCCTGGTCGGGATCTTCGGTATCGGCATGCTGCCAACCGGCAGCAAAGACCCGTATGCCCTGCGCCGTGCGGCCCTCGGCGTGCTGCGTATCCTGATCGAGAAAAAACTCGACCTTGATCTGAACGATGCCGTGGCTTTCGCCGTGGCCGCGTTCGGTACCAAGGTCAAGGCTGCCGGCCTGAACGACGCGGTGCTGGAATTCATCTTCGACCGTCTGCGTGCGCGTTACGAAGACGAAGGCGTCGATGTCGCCACCTACCTGTCGGTACGTGCGCTGAAGCCGGGTTCGGCGCTGGACTTCGACCAGCGTGTGCAAGCGGTTCAGGCCTTCCGCAAACTGCCGGAAGCGGCAGCGCTGGCGGCGGTGAACAAGCGTGTGTCGAACCTGCTGAGCAAAGTTGAAGGTTCGGTACCGACCGAGGTGCAAGCCAAGTACTTCGACAACGCCAACGAGTTCTCGCTGTACTCGGCGATCCAGCAAGCGGACCAGGCTGTACAGCCAATGGCCGCAGCGCGTCAGTACAACGAATCGCTGGCACGTCTGGCCGCTCTGCGTGAGCCGGTGGACGCGTTCTTCGACGCGGTGATGGTCAATGCCGAAGACGCCAATGTGCGGGCCAACCGCTACGCGCTGCTGGCGCGTCTGCGTGGTCTGTTCCTGGGCGTTGCCGACATTTCGCTGCTGGGTTGAGGGATTGCTGTTGAAACTGCTGATTCTCGATCGGGACGGAGTGATCAATTACGACTCCGACGCTTACATCAAGTCGGTGGAGGAATGGCTTCCACTGCCCGGCTCGATCGAGGCGATTGCGCAGTTGAGCAAGGCCGGCTGGACGGTGGCGGTGGCCACCAACCAGTCGGGCATCGCTCGCGGCTATTACGACCTCGCCACCCTCGACGCCATGCACGCGCGCCTGCGCGAACTGGTGGCGGCGCAGGGTGGGGAAGTCGGGTTGATCGTGTACTGCCCGCATGGACCGGACGAGGGTTGCGATTGCCGCAAGCCGAAACCGGGAATGTTGAAAACCATTGCGGCGCATTACAACGTGGCGCTGACGAATGTCTGGTTCGTCGGCGACAGCCTTGGTGACCTGGAGGCCGCCAAAGCCGTCGATTCTCAACCCGTTTTGGTAAAGACCGGGAAAGGCGAAAAAACTCTGGGCAAGACTCTTCCGGTCGGCACCCTGATTTTTGACGATCTGGCGGCGATTGCCGCAGAACTTATCCACAACTAGAGTGCTTCTGAAGTTCCTGACCAGGGATTGATCGGGAGTGCGCTTGAACAGTCGGGCATTGCCCGTAACGGTAAACGTCGCCATGTCGATACTGCAGGCCATCAGAATTTTTCTCTTTTACCTGCTGCTGGGCACCACTGCCTTGCTGTGGTGCAGCCTGAGCTTTTTTATCGCGCCCTTTCTGCCGTTCAAGGCGCGCTATCGTTTCATCAACGTGTACTGGTGCCGTTGTGCCTTGTGGTTGACCAAGGTGTTTCTCGGCATTCGTTACGAGATCAAAGGCGCGGAAAACGTGCCGGACCAGCCCTGCGTGATTCAGTCGAACCACCAGAGCACTTGGGAGACGTTCTTTCTCTCCGCTTATTTCTCGCCCTTGAGCCAGGTGCTCAAGCGTGAATTGCTCTACGTACCTTTCTTCGGCTGGGCCATGGCCATGCTGCGGCCAATCGCGATTGACCGCGACAACCCGAAAGCCGCGCTCAAACAAGTCGCGGCCAAAGGCGATGAACTGCTCAAGGACAATGTCTGGGTGCTGATCTTCCCGGAAGGTACCCGCGTTCCTTACGGTACCGTCGGCAAGTTCTCCCGCAGTGGCAGCGCGCTGGCGGTGAATGCGGCGCTTCCGGTGCTGCCGATTGCACACAATGCCGGCAAATTCTGGCCGAAAATCGGCTGGGGCAAGCAGCCGGGCGTGATCACTGTGGTCATCGGCGAGCCGATGTATGCCGAAGGCACGGGCCCGCGCGCCATCGCCGATCTGAACGACCGGGTGCAGGCTTGGAACGAGCAGACTCAGCGCGAAATGGGCTCGCTGCCACCGGCACCGCAGGCACCTGCTGCGAATGATCAGGTGGCTGTCTGAGATTTTGTGGATAACCTGTGTACGGTTTTGTTGAAAAGGCCTGAATCTTTCATTTAACTAGCTGATTTACTTATATATTTCTCAAGCTCATAAAACACCGTAAAAGGTGCATAAGTTTTTTTCGGAAGTAAAAAAACCGGCTGATATAGCCGGTTTTTTTGTGCCCGTTCACTCGACGATCAGCGGTAGCTGCAGCCGGAACGTGGTGCCTTGATCGACGATGCTGTGGCACTCGATGTTACCGCCATGATGATCGACCACAGCCTTGACCATCGACAGCCCTAGGCCTACGCCATCAATCCCCTGCGCCGATGAAAAGCGCCGGTATTGAGTGAACAGATCCGGCAATTCTTCGGCGGCGATGCCTTTGCCCTGATCGGTCAGTTCACAGAACAGCCAGTCGCCGCGACAACTGACACTCAACTCGATCGTTGTGTCGGCCGGGCTGTACTTGATCGCGTTCTCCAGCAGGTTGAACAACGCGCGGGTCAGCAGACCTTGATCGGCGTTGATCAGACGCTCCTGGGATTGTTCATCCATTTGATGAAGCAACTTGATGCTTTTCTGCTGGGCGATGGGCAGCGCCTGATCCAGCACGTCCAGCACCAGCATCGCGAACAGACTGGGCTGGAACTGATAAGCCTCGGACTCGGCCCGCGCCAGCAGAACGAAACCGTCAGTCAGATCGAGCGCCCGGCGTACCTGGCGCTCGATCTGCTCGAACAGCGGTGAATCTGCTCCGGCTTGATGACGATGCACATCGAGCAGAGCGAGGATCGCCGAATGCGGGGCGCGCAGATCGTGGGACAGAAAACGCAGCAGTACGCCGCGTTGTTCTTCAGCGGCGCGTTCTGCACTCAAGTCGGTGAGGCTCAGCAGCCAGCCAATGGGAGTATCGCCGTCCACCGGCAGCAATGCCGCCCGCTCCAGACGCAGGCTGCGTTCCTTGTGATCGCGAAACTCCAGCAGCGCCAGGGCAGACAATGCCGGACGCGGTTCTGTGGACAACTCCGGGTAACCCAGGCGGGCCAGTTGCTCGAGAACGTCGTCACCAACCAGCGGGTGATCGAACAATACCCGGGCCTTGCGATTACCCAAGAGGATCTGCCCCTTGGGATCGCTGATCAGCGTCGCCACCGGCAGGTATTCCAGACCATCGGCAATGAAACGCCGGGTATCGCGGGTGCGGCTCATGGCTTGCTCCAGCGCCATGATCTGCCCCTGCAGCTGGTCAGCGCTGGTGAATTTTGCGCGGCGCCGTTCGGGGAACACTTTCGGCTCGCGGTCCAGCCGCGCCAACTCCCAGCCAAAGTAAGTCAGCACCACACTCAGGCGCCGCCAGTTCCAGATCAGGTAGCCGAACAACATGCCCAGCGCCGCCGGCGTCGGTGACCACCAGTGCCGAACTTCCGCCAGCCCGGCGCTGGTCAGCAACACGCACGCCACCCCGCCCAATGTTACCCAGATCGCCCAGCGCGGGCGCCACAACAGCAAGCCGAGTACGCAGGCTACCAGCCCTACCGAAAGCAGCGCACTCCACATCGGTACCACGTCATGTAGATTGATCTGCGCGCGATACGACAACAAGGCAGTCAGCGGCAACAGCACTAGACTTATCCACAGCCACTCACGCACCAGCCGTCGAAACAGACGCTGGACCTGACTCGGCTCGCGGCTTTCACGCCGACGCGGGCTATTCATGACAAACCGGGCAGGGGACAGTGAATGGTTTCATGGGTCACAGGTCTGAGGACATAGATCCGAAGAATCATAGCGGACGTCGACCGATGGCGAACTGCTTACTTTTATCCCACAGGCCAAGCCGTTATGGTGGCCGGCCACTGCCCAAGCAACAAGGAACCCACGCGTATGCGCGTTGCGATACTGGACGATGAACCCGCCGAACTGCGTCGGGTCGAGCAAACCCTGCAGCAGATGGCTGCGGCGGGAGACCAGCCCTGGTCGCTGCACAGTTTTGAGCGGGGCGAGGACCTGCTGCGCCAGTTGCGCCGGGACACTTTCGACCTGCTGATCCTCGACTGGCAACTGCCCGACCTGACGGGCCTGGCGCTGCTGCGCTGGACCCGTGAGCACATGGAGTCGCCACCCGCCGCGATCATGCTGACCAGCCGCGACGGCGAAAGCGATATCGTCCAGGCGCTGAACGCCGGCGCCGACGATTACGTCAGCAAACCGTTCCGCCCCAACGAGCTGAAAGCCCGAGTCGCCGCCGTACTGCGCCGGCACAGCCAGCAACGCAGCAGTGCTGCCGAAGTCCTGACCTTCAATGACCTGACCTTCGACGATGCCGAACTGAGCGTCACCCGCGAGGGCAGGGCGGTCATCATGACGGAGCGCGAATACCGCCTGGCACGCTGCCTGTTCAGTAACCTGGGTCGGCCGTTGTCGCGGGAGTACCTGTACGAACGCTTCTGGCCCCACGAAGAAGTCGCTTCGTCACGACCGCTGGATACGCACATCTATCGCCTGCGCAACAAGCTGGGGCTGACGGCAGATCGCGGTTGGCAGTTGCTGACGATTTATGGGTATGGGTATCGGTTGGAGAGTGTGACGGTTGCATCCGAGTAAAAATCAAAAGATCGCAGCCTGCGGCAACTCCTACCGGTAATCCATGTAGGAGCTGCCGTAGGCTGCGATCTTTTTTTGATCTGCCAATAAAAAGGCCAACGCTTGAGCGTTGGCCTTTTTGTTTGCCGCCGACCGGGATCAGAAATCCAGGTTGGAAACCGCCAACGCATTGCTTTCGATGAAGTCACGGCGAGGTTCGACCGCATCACCCATCAGGGTGTTGAAGATCTGATCCGCGCCAATGGCGTCTTCGATGGTGACTTTCAGCATGCGGCGCACGCTTGGGTCCATGGTGGTTTCCCACAGCTGGTCCGGGTTCATTTCGCCCAGACCTTTGTAGCGCTGGATGGTGTGGCGCTTGGTGCTTTCGGCCATCAGCCAGTCGAGGGCTTCCTTGAACTCGGTGACCGCTTTCTTGCGCTCGCCACGCTGAATGTACGCGCCTTCGTCGAGCAGGGTGCTCAATTGAGCGCCGAGGGTGACGACGGTCTTGTAGTCGTTGCTGCCGAAGAAGTCGCGGTTGAAGGTGACGTAGTTCGACAGGCCGTGGGAGATCAGCTCGACCTCTGGCAGCCAAACGCCGCGTTCACGATCTTCACGCAGGCTGGCCTTGTAGACCAGACCCGACTTCTCGACGGTGCGCAGACGCACTTCGTACTGAGCCAGCCAGTCCTGCATCTTGGCGTGGTCGCCGAGCATTTCCAGGCTCACGGCCGGCAGGTAGATGAAGTGTTCGGTCAGTTCCTGCGGGTACAGGCGCGACAGACGCTTGAGGGTCTTCATCACCATGCGGAAGTCGTTGACCAGACGCTCGAGCGCTTCACCGGAAATGCCCGGGGCCTCTTCGTTCAGGTGCAGGCTCGCGTCTTCCAGGGCCGACTGCGTCATGTACTCTTCCATGGCGTCGTCGTCTTTGATGTATTGCTCTTGCTTGCCTTTCTTGACCTTGTACTGCGGAGGCTGTGCGATGTAGATGTAGCCGCGCTCGATCAGCTCCGGCACCTGACGGAAGATGAAGGTCAGCTGCAGGGTACGGATGTGGGAACCGTCGACGTCAGCAGCGGTCATGAGGCTGTGGTTGTGATAGCGGCGGGTGGGGAGGGGGTGCGCT
>NZ_JBIUVO010000111.1:0-7385 GCF_044742995.1 Pseudomonas sp. NPDC087803 | reverse complement strand
ATGGCTTCGCCGCGAACCATGCTGCCATCAGCATGGGCGAGTATGGCTGGCTTAGTCTAGAAGAGCTCCCGTAAATAACGCATGAAAGGGCAATCGCAGGTTGTAAAAAAGCGGAGTGACGTATGGACACGTCACCCCGCTTCTTCACTGAATTATTCTGCGCGCTTTTAGTGGACACACTAAAGCTGTAGCTTACAGAAAAAGGCTTTTTTGGTCCACCGCTAAAGAGCCTAAAAGGCCGGAGAATGCGACAGGGCGTCGCGCGGTGTAGAAAAACCAGCGCAAACGGGCGTTTGCGCTGGGTAAAACAGTCAATCAATGCAGGTCGAGCACGTCCTGCATGTCATACAGACCCGGCTCGCGACCATCCAGCCACAACGCCGCACGCACCGCGCCTTTGGCAAAAGTCATGCGGCTGGAAGCCTTGTGCGTGATCTCCAGGCGCTCGCCCTCACAGGCGAACAGCACGGTGTGATCACCGACCACGTCACCACCGCGAACAGTGGCGAAACCAATGGTTTCCCGCTCGCGCGCACCGGTATGGCCTTCACGACCATAGACCGCGACCTTCTGCAGATCACGATCCAGCGCATCGGCAATCACTTCACCCATGCGCAGGGCAGTGCCCGAAGGCGCATCGATCTTGTGCCGGTGATGCGCCTCGATGATCTCGATGTCAGCATCATCGCCCAGCACCCGAGCGGTCATTTCGAGCAGCTTCAGCGACAGGTTGACCCCGACACTGAAGTTGGCCGCGAACACGATCGGAATATCCTTGCCCGCCTCGGCCAGCAATTGCTTCTGCGCAGCGTCGAGCCCGGTGGTGCCGATGACCATGGCCTTGCCCGCCTTGCGGCAGAACGCGAGGTTTTTCAGCATGACTTCCGGCAGGGTGAAATCGATCAGCACGTCGAACTCGTCAGCCACCGACTCCAGGTTGCCGGACAACGGCACCCCGATACGCCCCAGCGAAGCCAGTTCACCGGCGTCCACCCCGATCAGCGTACTGCCGGGACGAACGATCGCCGCGGTCAGGCCGGTCAGCGGCGCGCGCTGCTGCACGGCCTCGACCAGAATCTTGCCCATGCGCCCGGCGGCGCCCATCACAGCTATACGTCGCATGCCGACTCCTTACAGATCGCCGAAGAAGCGCTTCACACCATCGAACCAACCGGTGGTTTTCGGCGAGTGGCTGTTGTCGTCCGCCAGCGAGCTGCGGAATTCTTCGAGCAATTCGCGCTGACGACGATTCAGATTGACCGGCGTCTCGACCGCAACGCGGCACATCAAATCGCCCGCACCACCGCCACGCACCGGCGCCACGCCTTTACCGCGAACACGGAACTGCTTGCCGGTCTGGGTGCCTTCAGGAATTTTCAGTTTGACGCGACCGTCGAGGGTCGGGATTTCCAGTTCGCCGCCGAGCGCCGCATCAACAAAGCTGATCGGCACTTCGCAGAACAGATGTTTGCCGTCACGCTGGAAGATGTCGTGCTCGCGCACGTTGATCACCACGTACAGGTCGCCAGTCGGGCCACCTTGGGTACCCGCCTCGCCTTCGCCGGACAGACGAATGCGGTCGCCGGTATCAACGCCAGCCGGCACTTTGACCGAGAGGGTTTTGTACTCTTCGACACGACCGTCGCCGTGGCAGGAGTCGCACGGATCGGAAATGATCTTGCCCTGGCCATGGCAACGCGGGCAGGTCTGCTGCACCGAGAAGAAGCCCTGCTGCATGCGCACCTGACCGATGCCGCCGCAGGTCGGGCAGGTCGAAGGCGACGAGCCTTTCTTCGCCCCGGAACCATCGCATGGCTTGCAGTTGACCAGTGTCGGAACACGGATATTCACGGTGGTACCGCGCACCGCTTCTTCGAGATTCAGCTCCAGGGTGTAGCGCAGATCGCTGCCACGCTGGGCGCCGCCACGGGAACCGCCGCGACCGCCACCGAAGAAGTCACTGAAGACATCGCCAAAGATGTCCGAGAAATTCTGCCCGCCGAAACCGGCGCCACCGCCACCCATGCTTGGGTCGACGCCGGCATGGCCGTACTGGTCGTACGCCGCGCGCTTGCTCGAATCGGACAATACTTCGTAGGCCTCGTTGGCCTCTTTGAACAGTTCTTCCGACGCTTTGTCATCGGGATTACGGTCCGGGTGGTGCTTCATCGCGAGACGACGATAGGCCTTCTTCAGGTCCGCATCGCTTGAACCACGCTCAACACCCAACACTTCGTAATAGTCACGCTTTGCCATAATTCTTTTGCACTCTTGAGGACGTCCGGCAAACCCCTCCTGAGGATGGCCAAACTCGTTGAGCCCCAATACAGGCCCGGACCCAACTCACGTCAATTCAACGATCCTGGACTTTGTTTCGTTTGGTACTTGCGGCGCGAAAAGCAGGAGCATTCCCGGCCATACCAGCAGCATCCGCACCTTGTCGCATGCTGTAAAAATTCACGTATTCCAGATACGCCAACGCGGGAGCAAGCTCCCGCGCGGCGACATCCTACCAGTCACCGCCGCAAGGCAGTCAACCGGGCGACCAACAACTTACTTGTGGTCTTTGACTTCTTCGAACTCGGCATCGACAACATCGTCAGCCTTTTCAGCTTTCTCGTCGTGCGGTGCCGCGCCTTCAGCAGGCTGAGCCTGTTCGGCGTACATCTTCTGCGCAACCGGAGCCGAGACTTTCGACAGCTCTTCGATCTTCGCTTCGATGGCAGCCTTGTCGTCGCCTTTCACAGCGGCTTCCAGTGCAACCACGGCAGCTTCGATCGCGGTCTTCTCTTCAGCGCTGACCTTGTCGCCCGCTTCGGTAACCATTTTGCGAGTCGAGTGAACCAGTGCATCACCCTTGTTACGGGATTCAGCCAGCTCAGCGAACTTGCGGTCTTCCTCGGCGTTCAGCTCGGCATCGCGAACCATCTTCTGAATTTCTTCATCCGACAGACCGGAGTTGGCCTTGATGGTGATCTTCTGCTCTTTACCGGTCGCCTTGTCTTTCGCGCCGACGTGCAGGATGCCGTTAGCGTCGATGTCGAAGGTCACTTCGATCTGCGGCACGCCACGTGGAGCTGGTGGAATGTCGGCCAGGTCGAACTTGCCCAGGGATTTGTTCTGTGCAGCCTGCTTACGCTCACCTTGCAGGACGTGAATGGTCACGGCGCCCTGGATCGCAGCACCCATGGCAACGGCTTCGTCCGGGTTCACGTCTTTGCGAGCTTCTTTACCGAAGAAATCGGTCACCAATTTCTGCACCAGCGGCATACGGGTCTGACCACCGACCAGAATCACGTCGTTGATCGCGCCAACGTCGATACCGGCGTCTTTCATGGCGATACGGCAAGGCTCGATGGTGCGCTGAACCAGGTCTTCAACCAGGGCTTCGAGCTTGGCACGCGAGATTTTCACGTTCAGGTGCTTAGGACCGGTGGCGTCTGCAGTGATGTACGGCAGGTTGACGTCGGTCGACTGAGCGGACGACAGCTCGATCTTGGCTTTCTCAGCGGCTTCTTTCAGGCGCTGCATGGCCAGCGGGTCACCTTTGAGGTTCATGCCGCTTTCTTTCTTGAATTCGTCAACGAGGTAGTCGATCAGACGAATGTCGAAGTCTTCACCGCCGAGGAAGGTGTCACCGTTGGTGGCCAACACTTCGAACTGGTGCTCGCCGTCAACTTCAGCGATCTCGATAACGGACACGTCGAAAGTACCGCCACCCAGGTCGTAAACGATCACGGTGTGATCGCCCTTGGCCTTGTCCATACCGTAAGCCAGAGCAGCTGCGGTTGGTTCGTTGATGATACGTTTAACGTCCAGACCGGCGATGCGGCCGGCGTCTTTGGTCGCCTGACGCTGGCTGTCGTTGAAGTAGGCCGGAACGGTGATCACCGCTTCGGTCACAGGCTCGCCGAGGTAGTCTTCGGCGGTCTTCTTCATCTTCTTCAGGATTTCAGCCGAGATTTGTGGCGGCGCCATTTTCTGGCCGTTCACTTCAACCCAGGCGTCGCCGTTGTCAGCCTTGGCGATTTTGTACGGGACCATCTTGATGTCTTTCTGTACGACTTCTTCGTCGAACTTGCGACCGATCAGACGCTTCACCGCATACAGGGTGTTGTGCGGATTGGTCACTGCCTGACGCTTGGCCGACTGACCTACCAGGATTTCGCCATCGTTGGCGTAAGCGATGATCGACGGCGTGGTACGCGCGCCTTCAGCGTTTTCAATAACTTTGGCCTTGCCGTTTTCCAGCACGGAGACGCAGGAGTTGGTAGTCCCCAGGTCGATACCGATAATTTTGCCCATGTTCACTCTCCCGAAACTTTGGATTTGGTTGCCGCAGCAGTGGTGGCTAACTGCGGTAATACTTAAACGCTTGACTTCTAAATGGGGGCCTTGCGGCTAATTTCAAGCCTTCTCGTCAATCGAAGGCGAAATTGGCGCCGGCGCCTTGCTGACCACAACCATCGCCGGACGCAACAGGCGACCGTTGAGCTGGTAGCCCTTCTGGAACACCTTCAGAACGCTGTTCGGTTCTACGTCGGCGCTTTCCTGCATGGCCATCGCCTGATGGTGAACGGCGTTGAACGGTTCGCCATGCGGATCGATCGCTTCAAGCTGATAACGCTTGAGGGTGTCGTGGAACATTTTCAGGGTCAGCTCGATACCTTCGCGCATCGGACGGATGCTCTCGTCGTCCGGGCTCGACAGTTCGAGACCGCGCTCCAGGCTGTCGACGATCGGCAGCAAGTCACCGGCGAATTTCTCCAGCGCAAACTTGTGCGCCTTCTCGACATCCTGCTCGGCACGGCGGCGGACGTTCTGCAGATCGGCAGCTACGCGCAGCGACTGATCCTGCGCGGCGGCCAACTGCTCTTCGAGCACTTGTACACGGGTCGCCAGGTCGTCACCCGAAGTTTCGGGCGCCTGATTGGCTTCTGGATTTTGCGTATCTACTGTCTGTTCGTCAGCCATAGAATTCTCCTTTCAATTACGTCCGCGAGCTGTACTCGCGCTTCTGCCCCGATATATGGGGCCGCAAAATCAGGCTTCAAGGGCCTGCAACGATTACCCCTACAAAAAAGTGCTGCATTGTCATTCCTGCTCGAACTAAGCATTTGATCGGATCAAGCAAATCGAGCTAAGCGAGGGCATTGTCAGCCCGAAACAAAACACTGTATAAATAACCAGACCTAAAGCCTGGGAGCGGCCTTATGCTGGTGCACCTGTCCGTACATAACTACGCCATCGTTGAACATCTCGATCTCGAACTTGATCGCGGGATGAGCGTGATCACAGGGGAAACCGGCGCCGGCAAGTCGATCATGCTCGACGCCCTGGGCCTGACCCTCGGCGATCGCGCCGACAGTGGCGTGGTTCGCCCGGGCGCCGACAAGGCCGATATCCTGGCCACCTTCGATCTGGTCGATATTCCCGAGGCCCATGCCTGGCTGGCCGAGCGCGACCTCGAAAGCGACGGCCCGTGCATCCTGCGTCGGGTAATCACCGCCGAAGGCCGTTCGCGCGGCTACATCAACGGCACGCCCTGCCCGCTCGGCGATCTCAAGGCCCTCGGCGAACTGCTGATCGACATTCACAGCCAGCATGAACATCAATCGCTGCTGAAAACCGATACCCATCGCCGCCTGCTCGATGAATACGCCGGCGCCACCGATCTGGCCCGTCAGGTTCAACTCGCCGCGCAGCGCTGGCGCCAGACCCGCCAGGAGCTGGAGCGACTCTCCAATTCCGGCGACGAGCAACGCGCCCGTCACCAATTGCTCAGCTATCAGCTCGAAGAGCTGGAAAATCTCGGCCTCGGTGAAAACGAGCTGGAACAGCTGGAGCAGGAACACAAGAACCTGACCAACGCCGAAGCCTTGCTCGGCATTTGCCGACAAGTGGTCGAGCAGTGCAGCGAAAGCGATTCCGGCAACGTATTGAATGCATTGACCGCCAGCCTCAACCGTCTGTCGAGCGTGAACAACTCGGTGGGCGCACTGGGCGAAGCCAGCAGCCTGCTGACCAGCGCGCAGATCCAGGTCGAAGAAGCCGTGGGCGAGCTCAATCGCTTCCTCGACAACTTCGATGCCGATCCCGCGCGCCTGCAATATCTGGAAGAACGCCTCGACGCGATTTACACACTGGCCCGCAAACACCGGATCCAGCCAACTGAAGTCGCCGAGATGCAGCAGAAGCTGCTGGATGAGATCGAAACGCTCAACGCCAATGACGAATCCATCGAGCGCCTGGGCGAAGAGCTGGCCTCTTATGCCCGCCACTATCAAGAGAAGGCTCGAGAGCTGAGCGACTTGCGTCACCAGGCCGCCGGCAGCCTTGCCAGCGCCGTGGAGCAGGAAATCCAGCGCCTGGGCATGCCAGGCGGTCGCTTCACCATCGAATTGCGCGCCAACAGCAGCGATGAATTGCTGCCCAATGGTCTGGAACAGGTCGAACTGCTGGTCAGCGCCAACCCCGGCCAGCCGCTTAAGGCACTGGCCAAAGTGGCCTCCGGTGGCGAGCTGTCGCGGATCAGCCTGGCGATTCAGGTGATCACCGCGCAGACCTCACGGGTGCCAACCCTGGTATTCGATGAGGTGGACGTGGGTATCGGCGGGCCGACAGCCGAAATCGTCGGCCAGTTGTTGCGGCGCCTCGGCGATCGCGGGCAGGTGCTGACCGTGACGCACTTGCCGCAAGTGGCAGCGCAGGGTCATCAGCATTTGTTCGTGCACAAGGTTCGTGGCGAGCAGGCGACTCACACCGCCGTGTCCAAGCTGAGCAAGAACGACCGCATAGAGGAAGTGGCGCGGATGCTGGGCGGCATCGACCTGACCAAGGAATCTTTGGCTCACGCGAAAAAAATGGTGGTTACCGCAAAAGTTTAAGCACAGCAGAAAGCACGAAGGCGACCCTTGGGTCGCCTTCGTTCGTTTCGCGAACCTGAAATTCGCGCGACATGCTTACTTTTTCTTGCGTACGTACAGCACCAGATTGTGATCTACCAGATCGACACCGTGCTCCTCGGCGATTGCCTTCTGGAGCTTTTCGATTTCCGGACTGACGAATTCGACGACTTCACCGGTTTCCACATTGACCATATGGTCGTGGTGGCCACCGTCGGCCAATTCGAATACCGCGTGGCCACCGTCGAAGTTGTGACGGACCACGAGGCCAGCGGCTTCGAACTGGGTCAGAACACGGTAAACCGTGGCCAGACCGACGTCCTCGCCCGCTTCCATTAACGCCTTGTAGACGTCCTCGGCACTCATGTGACGCTGCTCGGTAGAGTCGAGCATTTGCAGGATCTTGACCCGTGGCATGGTCACTTTGTGGCGGTGTTTGCGTAGTTCGCTTTTTTCAACCATGGTGTGCTTTCTCGCGAT
>NZ_JBIUVO010000110.1:3839-8159 GCF_044742995.1 Pseudomonas sp. NPDC087803 | reverse complement strand
TCCCGCTACCAGCGAATGCAAGGCAAGAATGTTCTGCAACCGATGGGTTGGGACGCCTTCGGCATGCCGGCGGAAAACGCCGCGATGAAGAACAACGTGGCGCCCGCCAAGTGGACCTACGAAAACATCGCCTACATGAAGTCCCAGCTGCGCAGCCTGGGCCTGGCGGTGGACTGGTCCCGTGAAGTGACCACCTGCAAGCCGGATTACTACCGCTGGGAACAATGGCTGTTCACTCGCCTGTTCGAAAAAGGCGTGATCTACCGCAAGAACGGCACCGTGAACTGGGACCCGGTCGACCAGACCGTACTGGCCAACGAACAGGTGATCGACGGTCGCGGCTGGCGTTCCGGCGCGTTGATCGAAAAGCGCGAAATCCCGATGTACTACTTCAAGATCACCGCCTACGCGGATGAGCTGCTGGAGAGCCTTGACGAACTGACTGGCTGGCCGGAACAGGTCAAGACCATGCAGCGCAACTGGATCGGCAAGTCCCGTGGCATGGAAGTGCAGTTCCCGTACAACGTCGACTCGATTGGCGAAGCAGGCACCCTCAAGGTCTTCACCACCCGTCCGGATACCCTGATGGGCGCGACCTACGTTGCCGTGGCTGCCGAGCACCCGCTGGCGACCCAGGCTGCGCAGAACAACCCTGAGCTGCAAGCGTTCATCGCCGAATGCAAGGGCGGCAGCGTCGCTGAAGCGGACGTCGCCACTCAAGAGAAAAAAGGCCTGCCGACCGGCCTGTTCGTCGAGCACCCGCTGACCGGTGAAAAACTCCCGGTCTGGGTCGCCAACTACGTGCTGATGCACTACGGCGACGGCGCCGTGATGGCGGTTCCGGCGCACGACGAGCGTGACTTCGAATTCGCCCACAAGTACGACCTGCCGGTCAAATCGGTAGTGCGCACCAGTTCCGGTGACACCAACCCGGCTCCGTGGCAGGACGCCTACGGCGAGCACGGCACACTGATCAACTCCGGCGAGTTCGACGGTCTGGACTTCGCTGGCGCGTTCGATGCCATGGAAGTCGCCCTGATCAAGAAAAACCTCGGCGCCTCGCGCACCCAGTTCCGCCTGCGCGACTGGGGCATCAGCCGTCAGCGCTACTGGGGCTGCCCGATCCCGATCATCCACTGCGCCACTTGCGGTGATGTGCCGGTGCCGGAAGACCAGTTGCCGGTAGTGCTGCCGGAAGACGTGGTGCCGGACGGCGCCGGTTCGCCGCTGGCGCGCATGCCGGAATTCTACGAGTGCAGCTGCCCGAAATGCGGCCAGCCTGCCAAGCGTGAAACCGACACCATGGACACCTTCGTCGAGTCCTCGTGGTACTACGCCCGTTACGCTTCGCCGCACTTCGAGGGCGGCCTGGTGGAAAAATCCGCGGCTGACCACTGGTTGCCGGTGGATCAGTACATCGGCGGCATCGAACACGCGATTCTTCACCTGCTGTACGCGCGCTTCTTCCACAAGCTGATGCGTGACGAAGGTCTGGTCAGCTCCAACGAGCCGTTCAAGAACCTGCTGACCCAGGGCATGGTGATCGCCGAGACTTACTATCGTCGTGAAGCCAACGGTGCCTACACCTGGTTCAACCCGGCGGACGTGGAACTCGAGCGCGACAGCAAGGCCAAGGTCATCAGCGCCAAACTGAAATCCGACGGCTTGCCGGTGGAGATCGGTGGCACCGAGAAAATGGCCAAGTCGAAGAACAACGGCGTCGACCCACAGTCGATGATCGATCAGTTCGGCGCCGACACCTGCCGCCTGTTCATGATGTTCGCCTCGCCGCCTGACATGAGCGCCGAATGGTCGGACTCCGGCGTTGAAGGCTCGCACCGCTTCCTCAAGCGCGTCTGGCGTCTGGCGCAAGCCCACGTCACCCAGGGCCTGCCGGGCAAGCTGGACATCGCCGGCCTGAACGACGAGCAGAAAGCCGTGCGCCGCGCCATCCACCTGGCCATCAAGCAGGCCAGCCACGACGTTGGCCAGAACCACAAATTCAACACCGCCATCGCTCAGGTGATGACGCTGATGAACGTGCTGGAAAAAGCCGCACAAGGTTCCGAACAGGATCGCGCGCTGATTCACGAAGGTCTCGAGGCCGTGACCTTGCTGCTGGCGCCAATCACGCCGCACATCAGCCATGAGCTGTGGAATCAACTGGGCCACGCTGACCCGGTGATTGACGCAGGCTGGCCTGCGGTCGATGAAAGCGCGCTGGTACAGGACAGCCTGCAACTGGTCATTCAAGTGAACGGCAAGCTGCGCGGCCAGATCGAAATGCCGGCCAGCGCCACCCGCGAAGAAGTCGAAGCGGCGGCCCGCGCCAACGAGAACGTGCTGCGTTTCGTCGACGGTCTGACCATTCGCAAAGTGATCGTTGTACCGGGGAAACTGGTCAACATCGTCGCCAGCTAAAATTGGATTGGGCGTCAGGTTCGCCGGACGCACTGTAAAACCTTTCGGGCCGCAGGGTCGGCCCACATGGTTTCAAGGGGAGCAACACAATGATCAAACGCAATCTGCTGGTGATGGGCCTCGCCGTTCTGCTGAGCGCCTGTGGTTTCCAGCTGCGTGGCACCGGCACCAACGAACTGTCGATCAAGGAGCTCGATCTGAGCGCCCGCAACGCCTACGGCCCGACCGTCACACAACTGCGTCAGGTCCTGGAGTCCAGCGGCGTCAAGGTCTACAACGGTGCGCCGTACAAGCTGTATCTTTCTGACGAGCAAGAAAATCAGCGCATTCTCAGCTACGCCGGCGCCGGCCGTACTGGTGAATACCAGGTCGACACCGTGCTGAACTACGACATCGTTGGCGAACACAATCTGAACCTGATGAGCGACAAGCTTGAAGTGCAGAAGGTGTTCATCCACGACGGCAACAACCTCGTCGGTTCCGATCAGGAAGCAAACGACGCCCGCAACGAAACCCGTCGCGAACTGGTTCAGCGCATGATGCTGCGCCTGCAACAGCTGACTCCGGGTCAACTGGAGAAACTGCAGCAAGCGGCCAACGACCGCGCTCGTGCTGAAGCCGACGCGCTGAAAGCGGCACAGAAGGCTGAAGCGGAAACTCCGCGTCAGTCGCCGCTCGAACTGCCGCAGCAGTAAGACGTACGGGGCGCTCAGGCGCCCCGTTCGCCCTCTCTTATGAAATTCGCTCCCGCTCAACTCGGCAAACACCTGCAAGGTGCGCTTGCGCCCGTCTATATCATCAGCGGCGATGACCCGCTGTTGTGCCAGGAAGCCGCCGACGCCATCCGCAGCGCTGCCCGCCAGCAAGGTTTCGACGAACGCCAGGTGTTCGCTGCCGACGCCAATTTCGATTGGGGTACCTTGTTGCAGGCCGGCGCCAGCATGTCCCTGTTCGCCGAAAAGCGCCTGCTGGAACTGCGTCTGCCGTCGGGCAAGCCCGGTGACAAGGGCGCTGCCGCGCTGATCGAATACTGCTCGCGTCCCGCTGAAGACACGGTGCTGCTGATCAGCCTGCCCAAGCTCGACGGCAGTGCGCAGAAGACCAAGTGGGGCAAGGCGCTGGTCGAAGGCCAGCAGACCCAGTTCATCCAGATCTGGCCGGTGGATGCCAATCAGCTGCCGAGCTGGATTCGCCAGCGTCTGTCGCAGGCCGGCCTGTCGGCCAGCCAGGACGCGGTGGAACTGATCGCCGCACGCGTCGAGGGCAACCTGCTCGCCGCTGCGCAGGAAATCGAAAAGCTCAAGCTGATGGCCGAAGGTGGGCAGATCACCGTCGAAACCGTGCAGGCCGCGGTGGCCGACAGTGCGCGCTTCGACGTGTTCGGCCTGACCGACGCCGTACTCAACGGCGAACCAGCCCACGCCTTGCGCATGCTTGAAGGGCTGCGCGGTGAAGGCGTCGAGCCGCCGGTGATTCTCTGGGCGCTGGCGCGGGAGTTGCGCCTGCTGGCCAATATCTCGCTGCAGTACAGCCAGGGCACGCCGCTGGACAAGTGCTTCAGCCAGGCAAAACCGCCGGTCTGGGACAAGCGCAAACCACTGATGAGCAAAGCCCTGCAACGCTACTCGGCGCAACGCTGGGCACAGTTGCTGCTCGAAGCCCAGCGTATTGATGCGCAGATCAAGGGCCAGGCCGCCGGATCGCCGTGGATGAGCCTGAGCCGGTTGGCGTTGTTGATGGCTGGGCAGCGTCTGACTCTTCCCGCTGAATAAAAGCAAAAGATCGCAGCGTGGGGGGGGGGCGGGCCCCCCCGCCCGTAGGGGTGGGGGGGCGGGGGGGGGGTTGGTTTTTTTTTTTTAAACAAAACAAAGGAAAAACGAAAAAATAAAAATAAGCACC
>NZ_JBIUVO010000110.1:0-3829 GCF_044742995.1 Pseudomonas sp. NPDC087803 | reverse complement strand
CGCCCCCCACCCACCCCTCCAAAAAAAAAACAACCCCCCCCCCCCCCCCCCCCCCCCCACCCCCCCCCCCCCCCCCCCCCCCCCCCCACGCTGCGATCTTTTGATCTTTTTTCCCACACATCGACTCGCCATCTGTCCTATAGACAGATGCCCGACATCGGCAGATTATTGCCCCCGCAACACCCACCCATCGAGAGATCCGTCATGAGCAAAAAGCCAGCGAAACATGGCCCGAACAAGGCCAAATCCATCATCGCCCAACCCCTGTTCCGCAGCCGCCAGGAACGACCAACCAAGGGAAAAGGCAGCTACCGCCGCGAAGCCTTCCAGTCTGACAGCTGGGAGGCTTCTTACTTTCTGGCTGCCTGAAGCACAGTACCCCCCGCTCATGTTAAGGTCTGCACCTGATTCGTATCCTCTGGAACCGTGCATGCCCTTCAGTCTTTCCCGTCGTTGGCCCGTTCGCCAACTGATCGCTGCCTCCAGCTTCATTCTGCTTGTCGCCTGCGCGGAAAAACCTACCGCCGCCGATGCGCAACCTCTTCAAGCCGCCCCTGTCGCAACAGCCCCAGCGATCATCCCGCCGGTAGTGCCGTCCGCCGACCCTCTCGACCTGCAGCCTACCCAGACCTTTGCCGAATGGCAGGCAGGTTTTCGCAAGGATGCCCTCGCCGCCGGGATCCGTGCCGATCTGTTTGATCGTGCATTTGCCAATGTCAGCTTCGATGCCAGCGTGATCAAGGCCGACCGCAGTCAGCCGGAATTCTCTCGTCCGGTGTGGGAATACCTCGACGGCGCCCTGTCGCCGCTGCGCGTGCGCAAAGGTCAGGCGCTGATCAGTCAGTACGCTGACATCCTGCAAAGCATCGAACAGCGTTACGGCGTTGATCGCCAGGCGCTGGTGTCGGTGTGGGGCATGGAAAGCAATTTCGGTCAGTTCCAGGGCACCAAGTCAGTGATCAACTCACTCGCGACCCTGGCCTACGAAGGCCGGCGCCCGGGCTTTGCCCATGCGCAACTGATCGCTGCCCTGCAAATTCTGCAACAGGGTGATATCACTCCGGAGAAGATGCTCGGCTCGTGGGCCGGTGCGATGGGGCAGACCCAGTTCATTCCGACCACCTACAACACCCACGCCGTGGATTTCGACGGTGACGGGCGCCGCGATATCTGGGGCAGCCCGGCGGATGCGCTGGCCTCCACCGCGCACTACCTGCAAAGCTCCGGCTGGCAGCGTGGTCAGCCGTGGGGCTTCGAGGTGCAACTGCCGAGCGGTTTCAACTACACCCTGGCCGATGGCGCGATGCGCAAGACTGTTGCCGAATGGCGTCAACTGGGGGTGATCCTGCCCAACGGCGGTCAGGCCCCGGCCGGTTCGGAACAACTGTCCGCCGCCCTGCTGCTGCCGGCCGGTTACCGTGGCCCGGCGTTCCTGATCCTCGATAACTTCCGGGCGATCCTCAAGTACAACAACTCGTCGTCCTATGCACTGGCGGTCAGCCTGTTGTCCGAGCGCTTCAATGGCGCAGGCCTGATCAACGGCACATGGCCGAAAGACGATCTGCCATTGAGCCGTTCCGAACGCATCGAATTGCAGAATCTGCTGAGCGCGCGTAACTACGATGCAGGCACGGCGGACGGGATTATCGGCGCCAATACGCGCAAGGCGATCCGCAGTGCCCAGCAGTCGCTTGGCTGGCCGGCGGATGGCTATCCGACGCACAAGTTGCTTGAGAGCCTGCGTACCCAATAGAACGATAATCGTATGGCTGATGCCGCCTTCGCGAGCAAGCCCGCTCCCACATTGGATCTGTGTACGACACGAATCAAATGTGGGAGGGGGCTTGCTCCCGAAGACTGACTCACTGGCAACCAAACCCTAGCGTTTGATCACTACATCCTGTTCCAACATCAATTCCTTCTTCCCGGCATCCAAGCGAACCAGCGCCCCCATCGGCAACGTCAGGTTCGGATCGCAATGCCCGCTGCGCCACCCCGACAGCACCGGAATCCGCAACGGTTCGAAGGTCTGCTTGAGCAAGCGGTTCAACGCCTCGACATCGACCCCGGCGACATCCCCCACCAGCACACCGCGCAATCTGGCCAGCTTGCCAGCCAGACGCATCTGCGTGAGCAAACGGTCGATGCGGTACAGCGGCTCGTTGACGTCCTCGATCAGCAGAATCACGCCCTCGACATCAATCTCATAGGGTGTGCCCAGCGTTGCGGCGATCATCGCCAGATTGCCGCCGAGCAAGCGCCCGTGCGCAATGCCCGGTTCTACCGTGGTCAATGGATAAGCCACCGGATGGCTCAGCACACTGCCCGCCTTCAACTGCCCGCGCAGCAAGGCGAAGAATGAAGTGACGGTGGGCGGCTCTTTGTCCCCCAGCAGGTCGGCATTGAGCAACGGGCCGTGAAAGGTCACGAAGCCTGCGTAGCGACTGATCGCCAGATGCAGCGCGGTAATGTCGCTGTAGCCGACAAATGGCTTGGCATGACGGGCCAGCAGGTCGTAGTCGATCCGGTCCAGCAGGCGCGGCGTGCCGTAACCACCGCGCAGGCAGATGATCGCGTCGACCTCGGGGTCGGCGAACGCGGCGTGCAAGTCATTGAGCCGCACGTCATCGCTGCCGGCCAGATAGCCGTCCTTCGCGTAGACGCCGGGAAACACCTTCAGCGCATAGCCGCGGGCACGCATCCACTGCACAGCCTTGTCAGTGTCCAGTGCGCCGGGGCCGGCAGGGGCAATCACACCGATCAGCCCTTCGGACGGCAGCGCCGGCACAGGCTTATGCGGAACAAGGGTGTGGGTCGGTCGAACAGTCATCCGTGGGGCTCCCTGTGAAATCATGCACACACAGTAGTCAGGTACAAAGACAAACAAAAGAGGCGAGATCACCAATAAACTGTGGCGAGGGAGCTTGCTCCCGCCGGGTTGCGCAGCGACCCCAGGTTTTACGGAACGGCTTCGCCCCTGGCGCAAGCAAGCTCCCTCGCCACAGGTTTTCGCAGGCCCAAACAAAAATACCCGCCGAGGCGGGTATTTTTTGCAGGCTATCAACGCCGGATCAGGAACCGAGCAGCTCGGCCTTGACCAGTTTCGCCTGCTCGTCAGCGTGATACGAGGAACGTACCAGCGGGCCGGAAGCGACGTTCTTGAAGCCCATCTTGTAACCTTCCTCGGCGAACCAGGCAAAGGTGTCCGGGTGCACGAAACGCTGCACCGGCAAGTGGCTGCGCGACGGTTGCAGGTACTGGCCGAGGGTCAGCATGTCGATGTCGTGTTCGCGCATGCGCTTCATGACTTCGATGACTTCTTCGTCGGTCTCGCCCAGGCCGAGCATCAGGCCGGACTTGGTCGGAATGTGCGGCATCATCTGCTTGAAGCGTTGCAGCAGGGTCAGCGACCACTGGTAGTCCGAACCCGGACGCGCAGCCTTGTACAGGCGCGGCACGGTTTCCAGGTTGTGGTTGAACACATCCGGCGGCTCGGCGGCGGTGATTTCCAGGGCGATGTCCATGCGGCCACGGTAGTCCGGGACCAGGGTTTCCAGCTGCACGTTCGGCGACAGCTTGCGGATCTCGCGGATGCAGTCGGCAAAGTGCTGGGCACCACCGTCACGCAGGTCGTCGCGGTCAACCGAGGTGATCACCACGTACTTGAGCTTGAGGTCGGCAATGGCGATCGCCAGGCTTTCCGGCTCGTTGACGTCCAGTGGCTTCGGACGGCCGTGACCAACGTCGCAGAACGGGCAGCGACGGGTGCAGATGTCGCCCATGATCATGAAGGTCGCGGTGCCGCCGGAGAAGCACTCGCCCAGGTTCG
>NZ_JBIUVO010000109.1:2103-8213 GCF_044742995.1 Pseudomonas sp. NPDC087803 | reverse complement strand
CTGCAGCAAGTCACCGGCGCGCTGGGCGTGGCCGTGGTGATCGAGGCCAAGCACATGTGCATGATGATGCGCGGTGTCGAGAAACAGAATTCGTCGATGATCACTTCGGTGATGCTCGGTGAGTTCCGCGAAAACGCGGCGACTCGCAGCGAATTCCTCAGCCTGATCAAGTAATCGGCTGCAGAAAAAACCGGCGTTGATCGCCGGTTTTTTTTCGTCCGTGAAAAATCGGGTAAGCTGCGCGCCCTTCTCTCTTGCACCGTGAGGCTTTCAACGTGTTCGTAAAAGCGCTTCGTGTCGGCCTTGGCCAACTGATCATCTTCATCGACTTCATTACCCGCCCGGGCAAGAAACAGCGCCCGGCCGAGGTACAGGCGCAAGTCAACGCCGCCGCCAAAGGCCTGACCCTGTATCAGTTCCACGCCTGCCCATTCTGCGTGAAAACCCGCCGCACCCTGCGTCGCCTGAATGTGCCGGTCGCACTGAAGGACGCGAAGAATAATCAACAGGATCGCCAGACCCTGCTGGACCAGGGCGGCAAGATCAAGGTGCCGTGCCTGCGCATTGAAGAGAATGGGCAGACGACCTGGATGTATGAGTCGAAGGTGATCATTGATTATCTGGATAAGCGCTTTGCTGCAGTCTAAGTTTTTTGGGTGCATTTGAAGGCCCTATCGCGAGCAGGCTCACTCCTACAATTGGTATGCGTTCCCCCTGTAGGAGTGAGCCTGCTCGCGATGAGGCACGTGAGGGCACCATAAACTCCCCCTATAAAAATAAACCGGCCTCGAGCCGGTTTATTTTTTTCAGGCCGCTTGATCTATCTGCGCCTGCCTCACCACCGCCGCCAATCGCTTCAGCCCCTCATCCAATCGCACCGGATCAATGTGGCTGAAATTCAAACGCAGATGCCCAAGGTTTTTATCCGGATCGGGAAAAAACGGCTCGCCCGGCATGAACGCCACGTCATTGGCCAGCGCCTCGTTGAGCAATGTCCGTGTATCCAGCGGTTGCTTCAGCGTCAGCCAGAAAAACAACCCGCCCTGCGGCATGTTCCAGTCCGCCAGATCGGCAAAGTGCGTTTCGAGCGCTGACTGGAAAGCATCGCGGCGCTGCCGGTAGAAACCGCGCAGTTCGCTCAGGTGCTGCTGATATTGTTCACTACCAATCCATTGCAGCGCCTGCCACTGGCCGATGCGGTTGGTGTGCAGATCCGCCGATTGCTTGAGTTTGAGCAAATGCGGAAACAGGTCCGGACTGGCGATCAGGTAGCCGACGCGCAATCCCGGCAGCAAGGTTTTCGATACGGTGCCGGTGTAGATCCAACTGGCTTTCCGCAGACGCCCGGCAATCGGTTTGGCACTGCCGCCATCGAATGTCAGTTCGCGGTACGGCTCGTCTTCGATCAGGGTTACGCCGAATTCATCGAGCAATGCGGCGACGGCGGCGCGCTTGGCTTCGCTGTAGCGCACGGCGGAGGGGTTCTGGAACGTCGGGATCAGGTAGATGAACGCCGGGCGATGTTGCTCAAGTCGGCTGCGCAGTTGGGCCAGATTGGGGCCATCGGATTCTTGCGGCACGGTCAGGCAATCGGCGCCGAACAGCTGAAAGATCTGCAACGCGGCCAGGTAGGTCGGCGCTTCCAGGAGAATTTCGGTGCCCTGGTCGATGTACAACTTGGCCGCCAGATCGAGGGTTTGCTGAGAACCGCTGACCACCAGCACCTGACTCGCCGCACACTCCAGACCCAGCGCCCTCGCCTGCGCCGCCAGTGCTTCACGCAATGCCGGCTCGCCTTCGCTCATGCCGTATTGGCCGAGGGACAGCGGCATGTCGGCCCAGTCGACCTTCGGCAACATGGCTTCGGCCGGCAGCCCGCCGGCGAACGACATCACCTCCGGGCGTTGGGCGGCGGCGAGGATTTCACGGATCAGAGAACTTTTAAGGCGCGAGACACGTTCGGAAAAAGCCATGGGAGTCACCGGTAGCGAGGCCTGGGAAAAATGAGTCAAACTGGTTGACTGAAACTACGACAGCTTGAGCGAGTACGTCAACATGCTTGACCTTAAAAACCCCGCCAGCCAGCAACAGGCGATGGAAGCGTTTTTCTTCGGCTATCAGGCGTTCACCGCCAAAGCGGATGAAATGCTGGAACGCCGCGGCCTGTCCCGGGTGCATCAGCGGATTGTGTTTTTCATCGCGCGTTATCCGAATTTGAGTGTGAAGGAGTTGCTGGGATTGCTCGGCGTGAGCAAACAGGCACTGAACATGCCGCTGCGCCAGTTGCAGGAAATGCACCTGGTGGACAGCGCGGCGTCGCAGGAGGACAAGCGCAAGCGGCTGCTGGAGCTGACCGTTGAGGGAGCGAAGTTCGAGCAGGCGTTACGGCGTGAGCAGGTGAAGTTGCTCGAGCGGGTGTTTGCCGAGGCCGGGGAGGCGGCGGTGAATGGGTGGTTGGCGGTGAATATGGCGCTTGGGAGCACTCAGTCACCTCTTGATTGACTGGACTGGCCTCTTCGGGAGCAAGCCCCCTCCCACAGGGTTCTGCTGGTTACCCATGATTTCGGTCCACTGGAGATCCACTGTGGGAGAGGGCTTGCTCCCGAAGGGGCCAGAACAAACGATATATCCCTATCGCCGGACCTTTCGTAAACAAAACCAAAAACAATATTTGCTTTATTTGTACACAAAAGCATAATCCACTGCGTGCGAGTTCCTGACCGCATGGTCAACAAATTCGCGTATGCCTCAAAGGGCTGCTGCCACCCCTCATGGGTCCGGCCCTGGAAATAACAATAAAACTCTTGAGGAGTACTCGCTGTGGAAAGCCGCAAATCCGAAGCATCGACGCTGGAACTCTCGCCGCCCTTACGCACAGGCGTGCTGGAGCGCATCTTCAAACTCAGCTTGCATGGCACCACGGTGAAGACCGAGCTGATTGCCGGTCTGACAACCTTCATCACCATGGCTTACATCATCTTCGTCAACCCGAACATCATGGCCGATGCCGGGATCGATCACGGTGCAGCCTTCGTCGCCACCTGCATCGCCGCCGCGCTCGGCTGCCTGCTGATGGGCCTGTACGCCAACTGGCCGGTGGGCCTGGCGCCGGGCATGGGCCTCAACGCCTTCTTCACCTATACCGTGGTCGGCACCATGGGCTACAACTGGGAGACCGCGCTCGGTGCGGTGTTCGTCTCCGGTGTGCTGTTCATGATCCTGACCTTTTCGCGGATTCGCGAATGGCTGCTCAACAGCATCCCGGTCAGCCTGCGCTTTGCGATGGGCGCCGGGGTCGGTCTGTTCCTCGGGCTGATCGGTCTGAAAACCGCTGGCATCGTCGTCGACAGCCCGGCCACCCTGATCAAACTCGGCTCCCTGCGTGAACCCGGCCCGCTGCTGGCGGCGATCTGCTTCCTGATGATCGCGATCCTCAGCTACCACAAAGTCTTCGGCGCGATCCTCATCAGCATCATCACCGTGACCCTCGCCGGTTGGGGCCTGGGCATCGTGCACTACGAAGGGATCATGTCGACCCCGCCAAGCCTGGCGCCGACCTTCATGGCAATGAACGTCGCGGGCGTGTTCAACGTCAGCATGATCAGCGTGGTCCTGGCCTTCCTCTTCGTACACATGTTCGACACCGCCGGCACCCTGATGGGCGTCGCCCAGCGCGCCAATCTGGTCAACGCTGACGGGCGTATCGAAAACCTCTCCCGGGCGATGAAAGCCGACAGCGCCTCCAGCGTCTTCGGTGCGGTGGTCGGCGTTCCGCCCGTCACCAGCTATGTGGAAAGTGCCGCTGGCGTAGCGGCTGGTGGTCGGACTGGTCTTACCGCAGTCACCGTGGGTGTGCTATTTATAGCCGCGATGTTTTTCGCACCGCTGGCCGGGATGATTCCGGCTTACGCCACTGCCGGTGCGCTGATTTACGTTGCGATGCTGATGATGGGCGGCATGGCCCACATCGAGTGGGACGAAGCCACCGATGCGATTCCGGCGATTGTCACCGCGATCATGATGCCGCTGACCTTTTCGGTCGCCGACGGCATTGCGCTTGGCTTCATCACCTATGTGGCGTTGAAGGCCGGTGCCGGCAAGTACAAGGAAATTTCCGTGAGCCTGTGGGTGCTCTGCGCGATCTTCATCGCCAAGTTCATCTTCTTGTAAGCGTCACGCGGTTCAAGCGTCAAACCAGCCTCACCCTCGCGGGTGGGGCTTTTGCACATTCCTGGTACAACAAAAAAAGGAGCAAAGTGATGAGTCTGGAAACTTGGCTGCTGTTCAGCGGCGCTGCATTGGTGGTGATCCTGATTCCGGGACCGCTGTCATTGCTGATGATCAGCAACAGTCTGAACTACGGTCTGCGCCGCTCTTACCCGGCGTTTCTCGGCGGGGTGATCGCCTCGATCTGTCTGCTCAGTGCCTCGGCGCTGGGGCTTGGCGCCCTGCTGCTGGCCTCGGAACAACTGTTCAGTGCCCTGAAAATCGTTGGCGCGCTGTACCTGTTCTACCTCGCTTGGCAGAGCTGGCAGCAATCGCGTCAACCGTCGGTAGGCGCCGAAGTGCCGCAAGCCGCGCCAGTGCCACGTTTCCGCACACTGTTCGGCCGCGCGTTTGTCTTGGGCGCGAGCAATCCGAAGGACATTCTGTTTTTCGCCGCGTTTCTGCCGCAGTTCCTTAGCGCGCAACAGCCGTTCCTCCCGCAATTGCTGATCATGATCGCGACTTGGGTGGTGCTCGACCTGTGCTGCAAACTGGCTTACGGGCTGGGTGCACATGGTGCGGCGCGCTATCTGCGTAGCGGCAAGGGACAGAGCTGGTTCAACCGGGTGAGTGCCGGGTTGTTCAGTGGTGCCGGTGCTGCGTCGCTGTTGAGCCGCTGACAGCAAAAGCTTCGCGAGCAAGCCCGCTCCCACATTTGGAATGCACTCCCTTGTGGGAGCGGGCTTGCTCGCGAAGGCGTCAGATCAGGCGACACTTTCCTACAGGCGAAAAAAAGCCCGCAGTGTGAGCGGGCGAAAGACCAAAGAAGCTATATGCGCAGTCGCTTCCCGGTGGGGGCAGCTGCTTGGGGGTCAGCTGCCCCGGTATGTGGAATAGCTGTAAGGCGAAATCAGCAGTGGCACATGGTAGTGATCCTGCTCGGCGGAGATGCCGAAGCGCAGCACCACCACGTCGAGGAACGCCGGTTCCGGCAACTGCACGCCACGGGCGCGGTAGTAATCGCCAGCGTGGAACTGCACCTGATACACCCCGGTGCGGTAGTCATCGCCTTGCAGCAGCGGCGCATCGACCCGGCCATCGCTGTTGGTAATCGCACTGGCGACCAATTCCAGATGCGAACCTTCAACGCGGTACAGCTCGACCTTGATCGAACTGCCCGGGCAACCGTGTGCAGCGTCCAAAACGTGTGTTGTCAAACGTCCCATTGATTCTGCGCGCCTGGCTGCCAAGAGCAGTCAGACTTCGCGCCTCCCGAAGTCAGGTAAAAAGGAGACCGCACCGATTCGGAGCACGAAAAGCTGCGGCGAGCGATTGATTAAGACACTTTTCAAAAAAATTGTACACAATAAAAACGACATTTTTCACCTCATCCCCGCCATTCGGGCGTTTGCCCCTGATCTGCCCCTCAAGCGCCTGGCTATTGAACCTCGCAGCCATTAGCTGACTGATCAGGCAGGTTTCTTGCAGGTTTACGCCATTAGCAGCAAAAGATGACAGTCGGTGAAAAATGCGAAAATTCAGGCTTACAAATTGCGAATAAAGTTGTATACAATCAGCCCATCGCTGTGACGCCAGCCTGTGCAGGCCGTTACACAAACCTGTCAACGAATAAGAAGGAAGACTGCAGTGAGCGCTGACTACCCACGCGACCTGATCGGTTACGGCAGTAACCCTCCTCACCCACACTGGCCGGGCAACGCGCGCATCGCGCTGTCCTTCGTGCTCAATTACGAAGAAGGCGGCGAGCGCAACATCCTGCACGGCGACAAAGAATCTGAAGCCTTCCTCTCGGAAATGGTCGCTGCCCAGCCGCTGCAAGGCGCGCGCAACATGAGCATGGAATCGCTTTACGAGAGGAAGGCTTCAGATTCTTTGTCGCCGTG
>NZ_JBIUVO010000109.1:0-2093 GCF_044742995.1 Pseudomonas sp. NPDC087803 | reverse complement strand
ATGTAATCTATTTAAACCCCCCCCACCAGGCCTTTTGGTCGCGCCCCCGCCCGGCATCCCCCCACAAAATACATGTTTGTTTGCCACCCCCCCCCCCCCCCCGCCGGCGTCTGGCGGATCCTGAAACTGTTCAAGGAATTCGACATTCCGCTGACCATCTTCGCCGTGGCCATGGCCGCCCAGCGCCACCCGGATGTGATCCGCGCGATGGTCGAAGCCGGTCACGAAATCTGCAGCCACGGCTACCGCTGGATCGACTACCAGTACATGGATGAAGCGCAGGAACGCGAGCACATGCTCGAAGCGATCCGCATCCTCACCGAACTCACTGGCGAGCGCCCACTGGGCTGGTACACCGGTCGCACCGGTCCGAACACCCGTCGTCTGGTGATGGAAGAAGGCGGTTTCCTCTACGACTGCGACACCTACGACGACGACCTGCCCTACTGGGAACCGAACAACCCGACCGGCAAGCCGCATCTGGTGATCCCGTACACCCTCGACACCAACGACATGCGCTTCACCCAGGTGCAGGGTTTCAACAAGGGCGACGATTTCTTCGAATACCTCAAAGACGCATTCGACGTGCTCTACGCCGAGGGCGCCGAAGCGCCGAAGATGCTTTCGATCGGTCTGCACTGCCGCCTGATCGGCCGTCCGGGTCGTCTCGCCTCGCTCAAACGCTTCATCGAATACGTCAAAGGTCATGAACAGGTGTGGTTCAGCCGTCGCGTCGACATCGCACGTCACTGGCAAGAAACCCATCCGTACCAAGGGGCCGCCAAATGAGCCGCTTTCAAACCCTGCAACCGTCGACCCTGAGCCGCGACGCCTTCGTCAAAGCCTTCGCCGACATCTACGAACATTCGCCATGGGTGGCCGAGAAGGCCTACGACCTGGGCGCGGACGCTTCGATCGACGAGATCGAAACCCTGCACCAGCGCATGAGCGACATCCTGTTGAGCGCCGATCACGCCAGTCAACTGGCACTGATCAACGCTCACCCGGACCTGGCCGGCAAAGCTGCCGTCCAGGGCCAACTGACCGAAGCCAGCACCAATGAACAAGCTGGCGCCGGTATTCACCAATGCACGGCCGAAGAGTTCCAGCGCTTCACCGAGCTGAACGACGCTTACAAGGCCAAGTTCAAGTTTCCCTTCATCATGGCGGTAAAAGGCAGCAACCGGCATCAGATCCTCGCGGCGTTCGAAACGCGCATTCACAACTCGGTCGACACCGAATTCAAATGCGCGCTGGCGGAGATCAACAAGATCGCCCTGTTCCGTTTACTGACTCTTTAGCAAGCCTGGCCCGAGCATGTCAGACGCGGAGAATGCCCAGGGCCTCGCAAGCATCCCCAGCCACTTATTTAAAGGCAGACAAGAAGAATGAAAGATTACGCCGTACCTTTCGAGAAGTTCGTCAACCTGGCCGATGCCCGTCTGGGCACCAAAATCATCTCGGTCACCGATGACTGGTTCGCAGACGCCAATCGTCTGTTTCAGCCGACCCCGGCCGTGTGGAAGGAGGGTGTGTTCGACGACAACGGCAAGTGGATGGACGGCTGGGAATCGCGTCGCAAGCGCTTCGAAGGCTACGACAGCGCGGTAATCCGCCTGGGCGTACCGGGTTCGATCAAAGGCGTGGACATCGACACTTCATTCTTCACCGGCAACTTCCCGCCATCGGCCTCGCTGGAAGCGTGCTTCCTGGCCTCGGGCGAGCCTGACGAAAACACCCAGTGGACTGAAGTGCTGTCGGCCGTCGAGCTGCAAGGCAACAGCCACCACTACCACGAAATCAGCAACGACCAAGCGTTCAGCCACCTGCGCTTCAACATCTACCCGGACGGCGGTGTCGCTCGTCTGCGCGTCTACGGTATTCCGTTCCGCGACTGGTCCGCGGTTGGCGACAACGAGCAAGTCGATCTGGCTGCAGCCCTTAACGGTGGCCGCGCCCTCGCCTGCTCCGACGAACACTTCGGCCGCATGAGCAATATCCTCAACCCGGGTCGTGGCATCAACATGGGCGACGGCTGTGTAACAGAACTTCGTAGTACAGTGTGCTATGAATTTGTGTTATTCGGTCTGTTT
>NZ_JBIUVO010000108.1:3865-8322 GCF_044742995.1 Pseudomonas sp. NPDC087803 | reverse complement strand
TCGTAGATCTCGACGACCTCTTTCTTGAGTTGACGCAACAGTTTATTCTTCGGATCATTGCGCCCGACATCGATGAACTTGAAGTCGTTTTTCAGACGTTCAGCCATTGTTAAAACCTCATCAAACTCTTCAGGCGCATATCACTGCGGGTTGGCACGAGTGCTGGAAAGCAACGATTTCAGGTTGGCAGCCTTAGGCTTGACCAGCCAGAAACGACGCAGGTAGTCATCAAGGTTTTCGGCGAGTTCACGACCCCACTCGCTCTCGGTTTCCTTGACGTACTCGTTCAGCACGTTCTGCAGGTGGCTGCGGTAGGCTTCCATCGCCTCGCCGCTGATCCGCTGGATTTCCACCAGTTCGTGGTTGACCCGGTCTACGAAGGTGTTGTCCTGATCGAGCACGTAGGCGAAACCACCGGTCATGCCAGAGCCGAAGTTGTAACCGGTCTTGCCCAAAACGCAGACGAAACCACCGGTCATGTACTCGCAGCAGTGATCGCCAGTGCCTTCCACGACCGTGTGGGCACCGGAGTTACGCACGGCGAAACGCTCGCCTGCGGTGCCGGCGGCGAACAGCTTGCCGCCAGTGGCGCCGTACAGGCAGGTGTTGCCGATGATGGCGCTGTTCTGAGTCTGATAGACGCTGCCCTTCGGCGGCACGATGACCAGTTTGCCGCCGGTCATGCCTTTGCCGACGTAGTCGTTGGCGTCGCCTTCCAGGTACATGTGCAGACCGCCGGCGTTCCACACGCCGAAGCTCTGACCGGCCGTGCCTTTGAAGCGGAAGGTGATCGGCGCGTTGGCCATGCCCTGATTGCCATGCTTGCGCGCGATTTCGCCGGAGATCCGCGCACCGATCGAACGGTCGCAGTTGCAGATGTCCAGTTCGAACTCGGCACCGCTGAGGTCGTTGATCGCCGAGGTCGCCATGTCGACCATTTTTTCGGCCAGCAGGCCCTGGTCGAACGGCGGGTTGCGCTCAACGCCGCAGAATTGCGGTTTGTCCGCCGGGATGTGATCGCTGCCCAGCAGCGGGGTCAGATCCAGGTGGTGTTGCTTGGCGGTCTGGCCTTCGAGGATTTCCAGCAGATCGGTGCGACCGATCAGCTCTTCGAGGGAACGTACGCCGAGCTTGGCCAGCCACTCACGGGTTTCTTCGGCGACGTAGGTGAAGAAGTTCACCACCATGTCGACGGTACCGATGTAGTGATCCTTGCGCAGCTTCTCGTTCTGCGTCGCAACGCCGGTGGCGCAGTTGTTCAGGTGGCAGATGCGCAGGTATTTGCAGCCCAGAGCAATCATCGGCGCAGTACCGAAGCCGAAGCTTTCGGCGCCGAGGATCGCAGCCTTGATCACGTCGAGGCCGGTTTTCAGGCCGCCGTCGGTCTGCACCCGGACTTTGCCGCGCAGGTCGTTGCCGCGCAGGGTCTGGTGGGTTTCAGCCAGGCCGAGTTCCCACGGCGCTCCCGCGTATTTGATCGAGGTCAGCGGTGAAGCACCGGTGCCACCGTCGTAGCCGGAGATGGTGATCAAGTCCGCATAGGCCTTGGCCACACCGGCGGCGATGGTACCGACGCCGGCTTCTGCTACCAGCTTCACCGAAACCAGTGCCTTCGGGTTGACCTGTTTCAGGTCAAAGATCAGTTGCGACAAGTCTTCGATCGAATAGATGTCGTGGTGCGGCGGTGGCGAAATCAGGGTCACGCCCGGCACTGCGTAACGCAGCTTGGCGATCAGCCCGTTGACCTTACCGCCCGGCAGTTGCCCGCCCTCGCCCGGCTTGGCGCCCTGAGCGACCTTGATCTGCAGCACTTCAGCGTTGACCAGGTATTCCGGGGTGACACCGAAACGACCGGTCGCGACCTGCTTGATTTTCGAGCTCTTGATGGTGCCGTAGCGCGCCGGGTCTTCACCACCTTCGCCGGAGTTGGAACGCGCACCGAGGCGGTTCATGGCTTCGGCCAGGGCTTCGTGAGCTTCCGGCGACAGAGCGCCCAGCGAGATACCGGCGGAGTCGAAGCGCTTGAGTACCGATTCCAGCGGTTCGATTTCACTGATGTCCAGCGGCTGGTCGAGCGTCTTGACCTTGAACAGGTCGCGAATCATCGACACCGGACGGTTATCCACCAGCGAGGTGTATTCCTTGAACTTGGCGTAATCGCCCTGCTGCACGGCGGCTTGCAGGGTGTTGACCACGTCCGGGTTGTAAGCGTGATATTCGCCGCCGTGAACGAACTTCAGCAGACCGCCCTGCTGGATCGGCTTGCGCGGGCTCCAGGCTTCGGTAGCGAGGGCTTTCTGCTCGGCTTCGATGTCGACGAAACGCGCACCCTTGATGCGGCTCGGCACGCCACGGAAGCTCAGCTCGCACACTTCTTCGGACAGGCCGATGGCTTCGAACAGCTGCGCACCGCGGTACGAGGCGATGGTCGAGATGCCCATCTTCGACAGGATCTTCAGCAGGCCTTTGGTGATGCCTTTGCGGTAGTTCTTGAACACCTCGTAGAGGTCGCCCAGCACTTCACCGGTACGGATCAGGTCACCCAGCACTTCGTAGGCCAGGAACGGATAGACCGCCGAGGCGCCGAAACCGATCAGCACCGCGAAGTGGTGCGGATCGCGTGCGGTCGCGGTTTCAACGAGGATGTTGGAATCGCAACGCAGGCCTTTTTCGGTCAGGCGATGGTGCACGGCACCGGTCGCCAGCGAGGCGTGGATCGGCAGTTTGCCCGGGGCGATATGGCGGTCGCTCAGAACGATCTGGGTCCGCCCGGCGCGCACGGCTTCTTCAGCCTGATCGGCGACGTTGCGGATCGCCGCTTCGAGGCCGACGCTTTCGTCGTAGTTGAGGTCGATGATCTGCCGCTCGAAACCCGGGCGCTCGAGGTTCATCAGCGAGCGCCACTTGGCCGGCGAGATCACTGGCGAGCTGAGGATCACGCGCGAGGCGTGTTCCGGCGATTCCTGGAAGATGTTGCGCTCGGCACCGAGGCAGATTTCCAGCGACATCACGATCGCTTCACGCAGCGGGTCGATCGGCGGGTTGGTGACCTGCGCGAACTGCTGGCGGAAATAGTCGTATGGCGTGCGCACGCGCTGCGACAGCACGGCCATCGGCGTGTCGTCGCCCATCGAACCGACGGCTTCGTAGCCCTGTTCGCCGAGCGGACGCAGCACCTGATCACGCTCTTCGAACGTGACCTGATACATCTTCATGTATTGCTTGAGCTGATCGACGTCGTAGAACGCTGAACCGTGGTCGTTGTCTTCCATGGTCGCCTGGATGCGCAGGGCGTTCTTGCGCAGCCATTGCTTGTACGGATGACGGGATTTCAGACGGTTGTCGATCGCGTCGGTGTCGAGGATCTGCCCGGTTTCGGTGTCCACGGCGAGAATCTGGCCCGGGCCGACACGGCCCTTGGCGATCACGTCTTGCGGCTGGTAGTTCCAGACGCCGATTTCCGACGCAACGGTGATGAAACCGTTGGTGGTGGTCACCCAGCGCGCCGGACGCAGACCGTTACGGTCGAGCAGGCACACCGCGTAACGACCATCGGTCATCACCACGCCGGCCGGACCGTCCCACGGTTCCATGTGCATCGAGTTGTACTCGTAGAACGCACGCAGATCCGGGTCCATGGTTTCGACGTTCTGCCACGCTGGCGGAATGATCATCCGCACGCCACGGAACAGGTCGATGCCACCGGTGACCATCAGTTCGAGCATGTTGTCCATGCTCGAGGAGTCGGAACCGACACGGTTGACCAGCGGGCCGAGCTCTTCCAGATCCATCAGATCGTTGCTGAACTTGGTCCGACGGGCCTGAGCCCAGTTACGGTTACCGGTGATGGTGTTGATCTCGCCGTTGTGGGCGAGGAAGCGGAATGGCTGTGCCAGCGGCCATTTCGGCAAAGTGTTGGTGGAGAAGCGCTGGTGGAACACGCAGATCGCGGTTTGCAGGCGCTGGTCACCGAGGTCCGGATAGAACGCGGCCAGGTCGGCCGGCATCATCAGGCCTTTATAGATGATGGTCTTGTGCGAAAAACTGCAGATGTAGTGGTCGGTGTCGGCGGCGTTGGCCACCGACGAGCGACGACGGGCGCTGAACAGCTTGACCGCCATGTCCTGATCGCTCAGGCCTTCACCGCCGATGTACACCTGCTCGATCTGCGGCAGGCGCTCAAGGGCCAGGCGGCCGAGGACGCTGGTGTCGATCGGCACTTTGCGCCAGCCGATCAGTTGCAGGCCTTCAGCAAGGATCTCGCGGTTCATGTTCTCGCGAGCGGCTTCGGCCTTGGCCGGATCCTGGTTGAAGAAGACCATGCCCACGGCATATTGCCTGGGCAGCTCGACGCTAAAGTTTTCCTGGGCAATCGCCCGCAGGAACGCGTCAGGCTTTTGAATCAGCAGACCGCAACCGTCACCGGTCTTGCCGTCGGCATTAATCCCACCGCGGTG
>NZ_JBIUVO010000108.1:0-3855 GCF_044742995.1 Pseudomonas sp. NPDC087803 | reverse complement strand
GGCCGTAACCGCTGTTATCCTTGAATTCATCTGGTTGGTACAGACCTGCGTTCATAGACACTTTCTCACCAGGCTGCCTCTTTTCGAGGCAAATTTCTTTTCAATTCAACCACTTGCTGACCGCGCCGAACGTACGCCGGCTTAGCGGGGGCAAAAGGGTGGTCATTGTACACAGCGACACAGACGCTCACAAATTTGACGACGAAATGTCGCAAATCTATGTCGCATTTGTGAAAGGTTTAAAGCGATATGCTGTGCTAGTCAAAACTTTTTTAATTCTGACTGCAACGACTCAAAGACTACTGTGACGCAGACACCACAAGGCACGCGGCCCGTAAGGGCGGCGCGCACTCGTAGAAATTTTGAGGTGCTTGGAGAGGCGGCCTGGGTAAGGCCGCCGAATCTTCAGCGAGTTGTTGCCAGTTCCTGTTGGACGCTGGCGACAGTGCGAGGCCAAGGTTTACCAGCCTGAACCTTCGCTGGCAAGGCCTTGATGGCAGAAACGGCTGCATCACGATAGGCGAACTAGCCGTAGGTGATCACGTAAAGCGGCTTGCCGTTGAGGACTTTCTTGAAATAACGGTACTCGCCGCCCTGCTCCTTGACGAAGTTTTGCGCGGTCGCTTCGGAGCTGGTGCCAAGGATCTGCACCACGTAGTTGCTGGTCGGCTGACCGGCGTACCAGCTGCCACCGGCAGCCTTGGCCACGGTAACCGGCTTCTCGGCCGGTTTGGCGGCAGCAACAGGCTTGGCCGGAGCCGGAGCCGGTTTGGCTGCTGGCGCTGCCGGAGCAGGCTTGGCGCTGGCGACCTGAGTCGGTGCCGGGGTCGGCTTGGCGGCTGGAACAGGGACCGGCGTCGGCGCCGGGCCGGCCGGAACACCTGCCGGTGGCGCGGAAGTCGTTACGGTCGGCGGCGTCGCGCTGGAACCTTCGACAGGCACGCCATCGTCACCTTCGGTGATGCCGCCGGCGGCCTCAGCCAACGGGCCGCGCATCACCGGCTGCGAGTTGCCGACCAGCGGCAGCGGCATCGGCTGGGTATTGCCGGCGAACTCGACGTTCGGCGCGCCACCCTTGGCGCCCTGGCCCAGTGGCAGTTGTGCCTGTTCGTTGGCGGGTGCGCCAGTGGTTGGCGCCTTGTTGCGACCCGGCATCAGCCAGGCGGCGGCGACCGCGACCACAACGACGGCGGAAATCGCCAATACGTGTTTCTTCGGCATGTTGAACCCCATACTTGGACGCTTGACCGCAGAGCGGCTGGCAATCATGACTTCGATCAGTGCATCGCGAGCGACCTGGTTGATGTTGCCAGGCCACCCCTCGGCGCTTTCGTGAATCTCAGAGATCTGATCCGCGGTGAAAAGTTCGACACCCCGGCCCGCACCTTCGAGCCGTTGGTCGAGATATTCGCGGGTCTCTTCTTCGGTGTACGGCTGCAACTCGATGACGTGGAAGCGCTCTTCCTCGAGGTGCAAGGCCTCCAACTGCGCGATCAGCGACGATTCACCGAACAGGAACACGTGCGGACGACCTTCCGGTGCACCGGCCCCCAAGGCCATCAGCGCTTCGAGCGCGGATTCGTCGAGCTGCTCGGCGTCATCCACCAGCAGATAGACTTCCTGCCCGGTCAGTGCCAGCTGCACCACTTGCGCCAGAATCGCGCCGACCTCGGCCTGCGCCACGTCGAGCGCCTGAGCAACCTGACGCAGCACGCCGGCGGCATCGCCAGCCCCACGGGCCGACACTACAACGCTTTGCACCGATTGCTTGTTGGTGCTGGCTACCAGCGCCTGACGCAGCAGGGTCTTGCCGCTGCCCTGCGGGCCGGTGACCACCAGCAGCAACTGGCTGTAACGCGCCAGATGGTGCAGTTGCCCCAGCACCGGCTTGCGCTGGGCCGGGAAGAATTTGAAGCCCGGCACCCGCGGCGCGAAAGGGTCGTGACTTAACTGTAAATGGCCGAGGAACGCCTCGTCGGCATGCAAACTAGTCATCGGAATCTTATTAACCTTTAAGCTGAGCCAGAGCGCGGTAATCCGCTCCCAGCGTGGCCTGTAGAACCTCTTTCGGATAATCGGCGGTCACCACCGCTTCGCCCATCCGGCGCAGCAGCACCAGGCGCAGACGACCGTCGATCACTTTTTTATCAATTGCCATATGTTCGAGAAAATCGGCTTCGGTCATTTCTTCCGGCGGAATCACCGGCAGACCGGCACGCTGGAACAGACGAATGCCGCGATCACGCTCCTGCTCGCTGATCCAGCCCAGACGCGCGGACATGTCCAGCGCCATCACCGTACCTGCGGCGACCGCTTCACCATGCAACCAGACACCATAGCCCATGTGGGTCTCGATGGCGTGACCGAAGGTGTGGCCGAGATTGAGTGTGGCGCGCACGCCGGTTTCCTTCTCATCGGCACCGACCACCGCAGCCTTGGCCGCACAGGAACGCTCGATGGCGTAGGTCAGGGCTTTCTGGTCCAGCGCGCGCAGGGCATCGACGTTGTCTTCGAGCCAGGTCAGGAACGGCTCGTCGCAGATCAGACCGTACTTGATGACTTCAGCCAGACCGGCGGACAACTCACGCTCTGGCAGGGTTTTCAGGGACGCGGTATCGATCAGCACCACGTTCGGCTGATAGAACGCGCCGACCATGTTTTTGCCCAACGGATGATTGATGCCGGTCTTGCCGCCGACTGACGAATCGACCTGGGACAGCAGCGTGGTAGGAATCTGGATGAAGTCGACGCCGCGCTGGTAGCAGGCGGCGGCAAAACCGGCCATGTCACCGATGACACCGCCACCGAGGGCGATGATCGTGGTGCGGCGGTCGTGACGGGCGGTCAGCAGGCCGTCAAAGATCAGTTGCAGGGTTTCCCAGTTCTTGAAGGCTTCGCCGTCAGGCAACACCACCGAGATCACCGAGAACTGCGCCAGGCTGCGGGTCAGACGTTCAAGATAGAGCGGCGCCACAGTCGCGTTGGAGATGATTGCTACTTGCCGCCCGTGGATATGCGGCGCCAGCAACTCGGGCTGATCCAACAAACCTTCGCCAATATGAATCGGGTAGCTGCGCTCGCCTAGATCGACCTTGAGTGTCTGCATGTGTCCCCACAGTGAAGATGGAAGCAGGCGTCCTGCCCTGAATTATTGGTTGTCTGCGGCCTATAGCGGGTATGACGCCGCTCGCACGCCATCCGCCACAACCTCGACGGCTGTGACAGGACGCCGAGGATAGCGCATTTCGGGCAGCGCTTTAACGGGGTGGCAACT
Source organism: Pseudomonas sp. NPDC087803 (assembly GCF_044742995.1). NCBI lineage: Bacteria > Pseudomonadati > Pseudomonadota > Gammaproteobacteria > Pseudomonadales > Pseudomonadaceae > Pseudomonas > Pseudomonas sp. NPDC087803. The sequence continues at coordinate 581 of NZ_JBIUVO010000108.1, read as the reverse complement.
GAGCGAGACGGTCGAGAATATCGAGTACCACCATGCGCGGTGGCCGCTCGTCGGTTTCCACCACCAGATCGGCGATTTCCCGATAGAGCGGATCGCGGATCGCCAGCAGGTCACGCAGGGTTTTCGCCGGATCGGCGGTGCGCAGCAAAGGACGATTGCGGTCGCGCGACGTACGCCCGACCTGCTGCTCGACGGAGGCGTGCAGATACACCACCCGCCCGCCCGCGTGCAGGGCCTTGCGATTGGCGTCGCGCATCACCGCGCCGCCGCCGGTCGCCAGCACCACGCCGTCGAACGCGCACAGCTCGGCAATCATCGCCTGCTCACGGTCGCGAAAGCCGGGTTCGCCTTCCTTGTCGAAGATCCACGGGATATTGGCGCCCGTGCGCAGTTCAATTTCCTTGTCGGAATCTTTGAACGGCAGGCGCAGCTCTTTGGCCAGCAACCGGCCGATGGTGCTTTTTCCAGCGCCCATCGGTCCTACAAGAATCAAATTTCGCACAGAATCAACGACTCACAGCAATCGCCTGGTTATTCATGAAACGCGGAGTGAGAAATACCAGCACATCGGATTTATTCTC
>NZ_JBIUVO010000107.1:0-8505 GCF_044742995.1 Pseudomonas sp. NPDC087803 | reverse complement strand
CTTACCTCGGCAAATTCAATCGATCCTGCGTGATCGCTCAGCTGGGTCATCGCCAGCCCGGCATAGCCGCAGGGATTAATCCGTCGAAACGGCTCCAGGTTCATATCCACGTTCAGGGCAAGGCCATGAAAGGAGCAACCGTGGCGAATCCGCAAACCCAGAGAAGCGATTTTCGCTCCGTCGACGTAGACGCCGGGAGCATCTGGCTTGGCTACAGCGATCACGCCGTAGCTGGCCAGCAGTTCGATCAGGCAGTGTTCCATGCGCGTGACCAGATCACGCACACCAAAGCCCAGCTTGCGCACGTCCAGCAACAGGTAAGCCACCAGTTGGCCGGGGCCATGATAAGTCACCTGTCCGCCGCGATCGACCTGTACCACCGGGATATCGCCCGGCAGCAGCAGGTGTTCGGCCTTGCCGGCCTGGCCCTGGGTGAACACCGGAGGGTGCTCGACCAGCCAGATTTCGTCGGCGGCATCGCTGCCGCGTTCGTTGGTGAAGCGTTGCATGGCATGCCAGACCGGCTCGTAAGCCATCTGGCCAAGTTCGCGAAAGCCCAGCGTGCCGTGCATCACAACACCATGTGTACGAAACCGGTCGCCCGCAGTTCGCTGTTGATGTTGTACAGCTGATCCTGATCGGTCGCGACGATGTGCAACTGGATGGTGGTGTACTTGCCGTTGCTGCTCGAGCGTTCGTCGACACGCTCATCGTTGATGGTCGCGAATTTCTTCACGATCTCGATGATCTTGTCTTTGTGCCCGACGCCCGTATCGCTGATTACCTTAACCGGATAATCAACCTGAGGGAATTCGATCTTTGGCGCCTTTACTTCGGTATCGGTCATGGCGTAACGGCCTCGTAAGCGTAAGCCGTGGTAACGCACATGGCCCCGAACCGGATAGGAACGGGGCCATGCAGGTCAACACTCAATCAGTTGAACAAGCCGTAGAAGAATAGACGGATGCTATCCCACATGCGGCGGAAGATACCACCCTCCTCGACAGCGTCCAGAGCGATCAGGTCAGCGCTGTGCACCACCTTGTCGTCCAGTTTCACTTCGACTTTACCGATCACGTCGCCCTTGGCGATTGGCGCGGTCAGTTGCGGGTTCATGGTCATGCTGGCAGCGAGCTTTTTCAGCTGGCCTTTTGGCAGGGTCATGGTCAGGTCTTCAGCCAGGCCGGCCTTGACTTGACTGGTGGTGCCTTTCCACACCGGGGCCTGAGCCAGTTCGGTGCCCTTCTGGTAAAAGGTCTGGGTTTCGAAGAAACGGAAACCGTAGGTCAGCAGCTTCTGGGTTTCAGCAGCACGGGCCACTTCGCTGTTGGTGCCGAACACCACGGCGATCAGGCGCTGGCCATCACGTACAGCCGAGGACACCATGCAGTAGCCGGCTTCGTCGGTGTGACCGGTTTTCAGACCGTCAACGGTCTTGTCGCGCCACAGCAGCAGGTTGCGGTTAGGCTGCTTGATGCCGTTCCAGAAGAACTCTTTCTGCGAGTAGATCGCGTAGTGAGCCGGGTCTTCGTGGATGATCGCACGGGCCAGGATCGCCATGTCGTGAGCCGACGAGTAGTGCTCAGGATTCGGCAGACCGGTCGGGTTCATGAAGTGCGAGTTGGTCATGCCCAGATCGGCGACCGTCTTGTTCATCAGGTCGGCGAACGCGTCTTCGCTGCCGGCGATGTGCTCGGACAGCGCCACGCTGGCGTCGTTGCCGGACTGGATGATGATGCCGTGCAGCAGGTCGCTGACGGTCACTTGCGAGCCGACTTTGATGAACATCCGCGAACCGCCGGTACGCCAGGCGTTTTCGCTGACGGTCACCGGATCGTTTTCACCGATCTGGCCGCGACGGATTTCCAGCGTAGCGATGTACGCGGTCATCAGCTTGGTCAGGCTGGCTGGCGGCAGACGCTGGTCACCGTTGTTCTCCACCAGCACGTTGCCGCTGCTGGCGTCCATGAGCACGTAGGCTTTAGCAGCCAGTTGAGGTGGCGACGGCATCATCTCGGCCGCGAAGGCGGCTGGCGAGAGGAGCAGCGGGACTAGCAGACACAGGCGTTTGGCAAAGGTGGTGATGTTCATCCGTCTCTCGAAATCGCTAATGGAAACTTGCCCGAAGGCAAAACTATTCAGACAGCCTTCTAACGGGCCATCGCGTGTTCAGTTGCTCACTCCAGTCACCCTTGCCGGGCTTTTGTTCTTCGACGAGCCAACAACCTGGTTCACCCCCCAAAACCGCAAGTGAACCGTCAATCAAGTGCTACGTTTCTTACTCGGTGACCACGCTCGGCGAACCGAGGTTGGCCAGGCGCACGCTGTTCTGCACCTGGGCGATTTCACCCGGCGAACCGATCGGCCCCAGGCGTACCCGGTGCAGGGTCTGCTGATTGCGCACGATCGAGCTGATGAACACCGGAGCGCTCACCATCCCGCTGAGCTTCGACCTCAGGAGTTCTGCAGCGTCCGGGTTGGCGAACGCGCCCACCTGCAGATACTGGCCAGACGCTGGTGCAGAAGCGTTTTTTTTTGCGCTGATCTGTACAGGTACAGTGTCAGAGGCATGTTGCTGCGGCGGCGGGGTCCACTGCTCGATGGTACCGGCCGAAGCCGTGATCACCGGGGCGCTATTCTGCGCGACTTGCGGCTCGTTGAGCATCAGCGGCGCCGGACGGCCCTTCGCGGCCCACCATTGCTGAGGATCGATGCCCTCGACCTTGACCCGCGCGGTGCCGATTTCGGCATACCCGAGCTTCTTCGCGGCCGCGTAAGACAAGTCGATGATCCGGTCCGAATAGAACGGCCCGCGATCGTTGACCCGCAGGATCACGCTCTTGTTGTTGTCCAGGTTGGTCACCCGAACGTAACTTGGCAGTGGCAGAGTCTTGTGAGCGGCACTCATGCCGTACAGGTCATACACTTCGCCGTTGGCGGTGTTCTGCCCGTGGAACTTGGTGCCGTACCAGGACGCCGTGCCCGAAGCGACGTAGGTCTTGGATTCCTGCAACGGGAAATAGGTCTTGCCCAGCACGGTGTACGGGTTGGCCTTGTACGGGCCGGTGTGCAGGGTCGGCGTGGCATCCGGGATCCGCGAAACGTCGACATCCCACCACGGCGCGCCGTCTTTGTGCGCGCGGTTGATGTCCAGCCCCGGCTGCGCACGTACGGCGGTGGACGAGGTCTTCTGGGTCGGCGCGCGGCTGGTTGAACAGCTGGCGACCAGCACCGCCAACGCAGCGAAAGCCACCAGCTTCAGGGGTTTATTGATAGGCAATGCCCGCATTACTTGACGCCCCGTGCTTTTACCAGCTCTTCAGACAGTTGATGTACGGCCATGGCGTACATCACGCTGCGGTTATAACGCGTGATCGCGTAGAAATTCTTCAGGCCCATCCAGTATTCAGGGCCGTTGTCGCCTTCGAGGCGAAATGCAGTAACCGGCATATCATCGCGCAGCGCGTCATGACTTGACCAGCCCAGCGCCCGCAACTCTCCAACCGTCTTCGTCGGCTCGATGCCGGTGGTCAGGCCTTCATCGACCTGCTCGCCGCGCACATCGGCGCGGCTGACCACCGGTTCCCCGGCGACCCAGCCATGCCGCTTGAAGTAACTGGCCACACTGCCGATCGCATCGTCCGGATTGGTCCAGATATTGATGTGACCGTCACCGTCGAAATCCACCGCATAGGCGCGAAAGCTGCTCGGCATGAATTGCGGCAAGCCCATCGCCCCGGCGTACGAGCCTTTGAGGGTCAACGGATCGACTTGTTCTTCGCGGGCCAGCAGCAGGAACTCACGCAATTCCTTGCGGAAAAATTCGGCACGGGGAGGATAGTCGAAACCGAGCGTGGACAAGGCATCAATCACCCGGTAATTGCCGGTATTACGTCCGAAAAAGGTCTCGACGCCGATGATCGACACGATGACTTGTGCCGGTACGCCGTATTCCTGCTCGGCACGGGCCAGTACGGCCTCGTGCTGGCGCCAGAAGTCCACACCACGGGCGATGCGCGCGTCGGTGATGAACATCGGGCGATATTCTTTCCACTGCTTGACCCGCTCGGCAGGCTTGGAAATCGCGTCGAGGATCGCCTGCTTGCGCTGCGCCTCGCGGAACACCGCCATCAGTTGCTCACCGGCAAACCCGTAGTCGCGGGTCATTTCACCGACGAATTCGGCCACCTGCGGTGAGCCTTCGTAATCGCCGGCCAGCGCTTCCTGCGCGCTGCCAAGGATGCCGACCAGGCCGACCCACGGCGCGTAACGAGTCGCCCAGCTGCGCATGACTTGCATTGAACTCTTCACCTTATTCAAACCTGTGCGATCCACTTGCGATGCGTATGAATCGACATCAAAACCCCAAACGCTGACAGCAGTGTCACCAGCGAAGTTCCTCCATAGCTAATGAAGGGCAACGGCACCCCCACCACCGGCAACAGGCCACTGACCATACCGATGTTGACGAAAACATAAACAAAAAACGTCATGGTCAGCGCGCCGGCGAGCAGTTTGCCGAACAGCGTCTGTGCCTGGGCGGTAATCACCAGGCCGCGCCCGATCAGCAACAGATAGATCAACAGCAGCGCGCAGATGCCCACCAGACCGAACTCTTCGCCAAGTACGGCGATGATGAAGTCGGTGTGGCTTTCCGGCAAAAAGTCCAGATGCGACTGGGTGCCCAGCAGCCAGCCCTTGCCGAACACGCCGCCGGAACCGATCGCGGCTTTCGACTGGATGATGTTCCAGCCGGTGCCGAGCGGATCGCTTTCCGGGTCGAGGAACGTCAGGATCCGCTGTTTCTGGTAGTCGTGCATGATGAAGAACCACATGGCGATGGCCACCGGTACGGCGGCGGCCAGCACGCTGAGGATCCAGCGCCAGCGCAGCCCGCCCATGAACAACACGAACGCGCCGCCCGCCAGAATCAGCAGCGACGTACCGAGGTCGGGCTGGCGCACGATCAGAATGAACGGCACACCGATCAGCATCAGGCTGATCCCGACGTGCTTGAGTTGCGGCGGCAGCGTGCGCTTGGACAGATACCAGGCAATCGTCGCCGGCATCAGGATCTTCATGAACTCCGAGGGCTGGAAGCGGATCACCCCGGGGATGTTGATCCAGCGCGTCGCACCCATGGCGTTGTGGCCCATGATGTCCACCACCATCAGCAACACCACGCCGACCACGTAACCCAGTGGCACCCAGCGCGCCATGAACCGCGGCTCGAACTGGGCGATGACGATCATCGACACCAGGCCGATGCCGAACGAAGTGGCTTGTTTGCCCAGCAGATCCCAACTCTTGCCGCTGGCCGAATACAGCACGAACAGACTGCCCGCAGCGAGGATCAGCAGCAGGATCAACAGCGGGCCATCGATATGCAGACGTTGCAGCAGCGTCGCCCGGCGACGCATCACATCCTCGCTGGAGAGCATGCGATCAAAATTATTCATCACGGGCCGTAGCCTCCGCACTGATAGGACCGGCGTATTCGGCCTTCAATCGACCCTCCTGATCCAGAAGCCAGGCATCCATCACCTGACGCACCACGGGCGCGGCCACACCGGAGCCGGATTCACCGTTCTCGACCATCACCGAGACCACGATTTTCGGGTTGTCGGCGGGGGCGAAACCGACGAACAAGGCGTGGTCGCGGTGGCGTTCCTGAACCTTGGAGCGGTCGTACTTCTCACCTTGCTTGATCGCGACCACCTGGGCCGTACCGGACTTGCCGGCGATGCGGTATTGCGCACCGATCGCCGCCTTGCGCGCGGTACCACGGGCGCCGTGCATCACCTGCTGCATGCCGTGGTTGACCTTGGTCCAGTCCGACGGATCGCGCAGGACGATGTCCGGCATCGGGTTCTCGTCTACCGGTTTGGCGCCTTCAATAGTCTTGGCCAGGTGCGGCCGGTTCCAGATGCCTTTGTTGGCCACCAGCGCCGTAGCCTGGGCCAATTGCAGCGGTGTGGACTGCATGTAGCCCTGGCCGATCCCCAGAATCAGGGTTTCGCCCGGGAACCAGGCCTGCTTGCGCGTCGCGCGTTTCCACTCGCGGGACGGCATCAGGCCGGGGGATTCTTCGAACATGTCCAGCGAAACCTTCTGGCCGATGCCGAACTTGTTCATGTAAGCCGACAACCGATCAATGCCCAGCTTGTGCGCCAGGTCATAAAAGTAGGTGTCGTTGGAACGCATGATCGCCGTGTCGAGATCGACGAAGCCGTCGCCGGTACGGTTCCAGTTGCGGTACTTGTGATCGTAGTTGGGCAGCATGTAGTAACCGGGGTCGAACACCCGGCTTGACGCCGTCACTACGCCAGAATCGAGACCGGCAATCGCCACCGCCGGCTTGATCGTCGAACCCGGCGGGTACAGGCCGCGCAGCACCCGGTTGAACAGCGGCCGGTCGATGGAATCACGCAGCTCGGCGTAGGCCTTGAAGCTGATACCGGTGACGAACAAGTTCGGGTCGAAGCTCGGCTGACTGACCATCGCCAGCACTTCGCCAGTCTTCGGATCGAGCGCCACCACCGCGCCACGCCGCCCGCCCAGTGCAGCTTCGGCCGCTTCCTGCAGTTTGATGTCCAGACTCAGGACGATGTCCTTGCCGGGAATCGGATCGGTACGCTTGAGCACGCGCAACACGCGGCCGCGGGCATTGGTCTCGACTTCCTCGTAACCCACCTGCCCGTGCAGTTCCGGCTCGTAGAAACGCTCGATGCCGGTCTTGCCGATGTGATGAGTGCCGCTGTAGTTGACCGGATCGAGGGTTTTCAGCTCTTTCTCGTTGATCCGCCCCATGTAACCCACCGAGTGCGCAAAGTGCGCGCCCTGCGGGTAGTGGCGCACCAGTTGCGCAACCACTTCCACCCCAGGCAGGCGGAACTGGTTCACCGCGATCCGGGCGATCTGCTCTTCGGTCAGCTCGAACAGGATCGGCACCGGCTCGAATGGCCGACGCCCCTGACGCATGCGCTTCTCGAAGATCACCCGGTCCTCGGGCGTCAGCTGCAGCACTTCGACGATCACGTCGAGCACTTGCTGCCAGTCACCGGAACGCTCGCGGGTCATGCTCAGGCTGAAGCTCGGACGGTTGTCCGCCACCACCACGCCGTTGCGGTCGAAGATCAGCCCACGGGTCGGCGGAATCGGCTGCACGTGGACGCGGTTGTTTTCCGAGAGTGTCGAGTGGTACTCGTACTGGATCACCTGCAAGTAGTACAGCCGCGCAATCAACACGCAGATCAACAGCATGACCGCAATGGCCCCGAACACGACGCGGCTACGCACCAGGCGGGCGTCCTTTTCGTGGTCCTTGATGCGGATCGGCTGAGACATGAGGGCTGGACTACTTGTGGTAAGGGTGACCGGACAGCACGGTCCAGGCACGGTACAGCTGTTCGCCGATCAGGATCCGCACCAGCGGATGCGGCAAGGTCAGCGGCGACAACGACCAGCGCTGATCAGCGCGGGCGCAGACTTCCGGCGCCAGCCCTTCGGGGCCGCCGACCATGAAATTGACCGTGCGCGAATCCAGCCGCCAACGGTCGAGTTCGACCGCCAGTTGCTCGGTGCTCCAAGGCTTGCCGTGGACTTCCAGCGTGACGATCCGCTCGTTCGGCCCGACCTTGGCCAGCATGGCTTCGCCTTCCTGGCGGATGAAACGGGCCACGTCGGCGTTCTTGCCACGGGTATTGAGCGGAATTTCCACCAGTTCCAGCGCCAGCTCGGACGGAAGACGCTTGGCATATTCATGCCAGCCTTCTTCCACCCACTTGGGCATACGTGAACCGACGGCGATCAGTCGCAGTCGCACAGCGATCCCTTACAGCTGGTCTTTGTTGAGCTTGGTGAAATGCTCGTGGGTGTTTTCCGGGCTGTGGTGCTTGGCGTCTGCCGCACGGCTTTGCTCGGCACCGGCCCACAGGCGTTCCAGGTCGTAGAACTGACGCGCCGAGGCGGTCATCATGTGCACGATCACCAGGTCCAGGTCGAGCAGCACCCAGTCGCTGTCGCCCTTGCCTTCTTCGCCCAGCGGCTTGGCGCCCTGCTTTTTGACTTCTTCGCGGACCTTGTCCAGCATCGCGTTGATCTGGCGATTGGAAGTACCGGTGGCGATGATCATGTAGTCGGTGATGCTCTGCTTGTCGCGAACATCAATGATCTGGATGTCTTGTGCCTTGACGTCTTCCAGGGCTGCCACGGCAATCTTGACCAGCTCGTCGCCCTTCAGCGGCTCGTTGGTGTTGGCCACTTCCGGCAGCGGCGCGCTCTTGAATGTGCCTTTGCGCTTAACTTTGCTTACATCTTTGTCGGTCATATAAAACTCGTTTTGCTCATGTATTCGGCGGCTTGGCGATACGTGGATTCGTATCAGTGAAGCACGCCTTGTTCAGTTCGACGCACGGTACAGACCGTGCGCATCGATGTAGGCCAGGACCGCGTGGGGCACCAGGGAGGGTACGGTGTGTGGGCTGGGCGGCAGTTGGGGGGTGT
>NZ_JBIUVO010000106.1:0-8605 GCF_044742995.1 Pseudomonas sp. NPDC087803 | reverse complement strand
GACCTCTTCGCCCTGACCCAGGTCAGCGGTGAAGGTCACCACTTCACAGTTATAAGTATCCTGCAGCCACTTGAGGATCACCGAAGTGTCCAGGCCGCCGGAATACGCCAGAACGACCTTGTTTACGTCCGCCATGCCATCACTCCACGGGGTTCTACGGAAAGCCGAGGAGTCTACCGCTCAAATCCGATAATTTACAGAGGCGCGACAGCTTAAGACGACAAAGCGACAGAATCTGTCGACAGCGCGACGATGACCGGCGGGTCAGGAAGTCGCCGCGGCGTTGGCAGGCGTGCTGGCTTGTGGCGCTGGTGCAGTGGTCGGTGCCACGCGCGCAAGCTTCACGCTGACCCGGCGATTCTTCGCCCGGTTAGCCGCATTGGTGTTTGGCACCAACGGGTATTGCTCGCCGTGGAAACGCACAGTGATCTGCGATTCGGCGATGCCGTTGGCTTTGAAGAAGTCGACCACCGCCAGCGCGCGACGCCGCGACAGTTCACGGTTGGTCAGGCGGTTGCCGCTGTTGTCGGAGTGGCCGTCGAGTTCGATGTGATTGACCGTCGGATCGGCCTTCATGAACTCGAGCATCACCTGCAGCTTGGCTTTGGCGGCGGCATCCAGATCGGTGCCTTCACCGGGGAAGCCGATCTGCGACTGTTTGACCTGATCGAAATTCTGCGGCAGCAACTTCGCCACACACGTCTGGTAATCATTGAACGCTTTGCTGAACTTCACCGGCAGCAGACGCACTTCCGAAACCCGGCCATCGCCGGACGCACGGCGCACCACCGGACTGCGACCGTCCAGCAAACCGCTGATCAGCCCGCCGGCCTGGGATTGCGAACTGTTGAACAGCACGTTGCCGGTACCGATCCTGACGCTGCCCAGGTTGATATCGTTGCGCCCCGGCTGCCATGGCGCCGCCGCCGCGAGCAAGGTCGCCGAACCGCCGCCGAGCATCGCGTTGTAGGCATTGAGGCGAAATATCGCCTGCTCGCCGGCCTTGCGCACGAACTGGCCCGAGCCGAAATCGGTGATCGGCTGGGTCAGGCGGCACTCGAACTTGTCGCCCTCGACCGTCCACTCAATGTTCTCCAGACGCGTCTGGTAGGTGAGCGCCATCGCAGGGAGGCTGGCAAACACACTGAGCAAGGCTAAATATCGCTGGCGCACGGGAGGCTCCATTGGCTTCTGTAACACAAAGACCGATTCACACTATGTTTACGGCATACCTACGGGATATCGGAAGGTTCCGGCAAAACTTGATAGCGAGTGCCTGCAAGAGTCTTTTCCGGTAGCATTCCCCTCAGTTTGACCCGCCTGGAATCCCCTCATGTCCGACCGCCTGACCCTGCTGCGTCCCGACGACTGGCACATACATCTTCGTGATGGTGCCGTGTTGACCAATACCGTTGCCGATGTTGCGCGCACCTTTGGCCGCGCCATCATCATGCCCAACCTGGTACCACCGGTGCGCAACGCCGCTGAAGCCGATGGCTATCGCCAGCGGATTCTCGCTGCCCGCCCGGCCGGCAGTCGTTTCGAACCGCTGATGGTGCTGTACCTCACCGACCGCACCCAGCCCGAAGAAATTCGTCAGGCCAAGGCCAGCGGTTTCGTGTACGCCGCCAAATTGTACCCGGCCGGCGCCACCACCAACTCCGACTCCGGGGTGACCAGCATCGACAAGATCTTCCCGGCGCTGGAAGCCATGGCCGAAGTCGGCATGCCGCTGCTGATCCACGGCGAAGTCACTCGCGGCGACGTTGATGTGTTCGACCGCGAAAAGATTTTCATCGATGAGCACATGCGCCGTGTCGTCGAGCGTTTCCCGACGCTCAAAGTGGTGTTCGAACACATCACCACCGGCGACGCCGTACAGTTCGTCAACGAGGCTTCGGCCAACGTCGGCGCGACCATCACCGCGCACCACCTGTTGTACAACCGTAACCACATGCTGGTGGGCGGGATCCGGCCGCATTTCTACTGCCTGCCGATCCTCAAGCGCAACACCCATCAGGAAGCCCTGCTCGACGCCGCCACCAGCGGCAGCGCTAAGTTCTTCCTCGGTACCGACTCGGCGCCGCACGCCCAGCATGCCAAGGAAGCCGCCTGCGGCTGTGCCGGCTGCTACACCGCGTACGCCGCCATCGAGTTGTATGCCGAAGCGTTCGAACAGCGTAACGCGCTGGACAAGCTCGAAGCCTTCGCCAGCCTCAACGGCCCGCGCTTCTACGGTCTGCCGGCAAACACTGATCGCATCACCCTGGTTCGCGAAGAATGGACCGCCCCGACCAGCCTGCCATTCGGCGAGCTGACCGTTATCCCGCTGCGCGCCGGTGAAAAACTGCGCTGGCGCCTGCTGGAGGAACACGCGTGAGTGAAGACCATTTCGACGACGAACTGGACGGTCAAGGTGGCGGCGGCGGTTCCCGTCACCCAATGGCAGCACGTTTTCGCGGTTACCTGCCGGTTGTCGTCGACGTAGAGACCGGTGGCTTCAATTCGGCCACCGACGCGCTGCTGGAGATTGCCGCGACCACCATCGCCATGGATGAAAAGGGTTTCGTCTACCCGGATCACACTTACTTCTTCCGCGTGGAACCGTTCGAAGGCGCCAACATCGAAGCGGCGGCGCTGGAATTCACCGGGATCAAGCTCGATCATCCGCTGCGCATGGCCGTCAGCGAAGAAACCGCGCTGACCGACATCTTCCGTGGCATCCGCAAGGCGCTCAAGGCCAATGGCTGCAAACGGGCGATTCTGGTCGGCCACAACAGCAGCTTCGACCTTGGCTTCCTCAATGCTGCGGTTGCGCGTCTGGACATGAAGCGGAACCCGTTTCACCCGTTCTCCAGCTTCGACACCGCGACGCTGGCCGGCCTGGCATACGGTCAGACCGTGCTGGCGAAAGCCTGTCAGGCTGCCGACATCGACTTCGATGGCCGTGAAGCGCATTCGGCGCGTTACGACACCGAGAAGACCGCCGAGCTGTTCTGCGGGATCGTCAACCGCTGGAAACAGATGGGTGGCTGGGAAGACTTCGACGACTGATCCTCGTCGGGTTTTTCCCGTACATAAAAAAACCGGCCACGTGGGCCGGTTTTTTTTTACCGCGACGTTGCGCCTTACAGGGCAGCAGCGTTCTCGGTCAGGTAAGCCGCAACGCCTTCTGGCGAAGCGTTCATGCCTTTGTCGCCTTTCTTCCAGTTGGCAGGGCAGACTTCGCCGTGCTCTTCGTGGAATTGCAGAGCATCGACCAGACGGATCAGCTCTTCCATGTTACGGCCCAGCGGCAGGTCGTTGATGATCTGCGAGCGGACAACGCCCTTGTCGTCGATCAGGAACGCGCCACGGAAAGCCACGCCGCCCTCGGACTCAACGTCGTAGGCCTTGGCGATTTCGTGCTTCATGTCGGCAGCCATGGTGTATTTCACCTGACCGATACCGCCGTTGTTGACCGGGGTGTTGCGCCACGCGTTGTGGGTGAAGTGCGAGTCAATCGACACGGCGACCACTTCCACGTTGCGCGCTTTGAAGTCGGCCATGCGGTTGTCCAGAGCGATCAGCTCGGACGGGCAGACGAAGGTGAAGTCCAGTGGGTAGAAGAACACCAGGCCGTATTTGCCTTTGATGGCCGAGGACAGGGTGAAGCTGTCAACGATCTCGCCATTGCCGAGTACGGCCGGGACGGTGAAGTCAGGGGCTTGTTTGCCTACGAGTACGCTCATGGATATCTCCTGGTGAATAACTTTGAAGTTCAGGGTCCGGGCCAGCCTGCCACCCTGAGGCGACAGCCCTGTGACACGAACCCTCTTCGCAAGGGCCGACCATCATACACTGCGTTTTTCGCCTCTCCTTAACGGTTTTTTGCCAAAAGCGGATAACCAGGCAGCATTTTCGGGGCCAGGCGAAAAGCCATTAAGCACCGTTCGTCAGCCATCACGGATTTGTTCAGAAAGCGTTCAGAAAGCACTTTGACAATCATTCTCGTTAACATTAAGATCCATCGCAATTGAGTCACAACCAGCGACGGTTCTCACTTATGTATGTTTGTCTCTGCACTGGCGTCACCGACGGACAGATCCGCGAAGCGATCTATGAAGGTTGCTGCAGCTACAAAGAAGTCCGCCTGGCCACCGGCGTCGCCAGCCAATGCGGCAAATGTGCCTGCCTGGCCAAGGAAGTGGTCCGCGAAACCCTGACCAAGCTGCAAACCGCCCAGGCCGCGATCCCCTATCCAGTAGAATTTACTGCTGCGTAATTACACCAATTTCGAAGAACCGGACTTATGTCCGGTTTTTTTATGCCTGCAAATCAAGCGGTTAGACGCTAGACGCGGAACACAAACATTCTTATTCAGATTTAATTTCATTTATTATTCAATAACTTAGGTTTGACACTTATAAATACCAAGCTCAAACTCCGCCTTATATACAGCTATTACAGGGCAGGACTCCCATCATGAAAGGCGACATTACAGTCATCCAGCATCTCAACAAGATCCTTGCCAATGAGCTGGTCGCGATCAATCAGTACTTCCTGCATGCGCGCATGTATGAAGATTGGGGCCTGAACAAGCTGGGCAAGCACGAGTACCACGAATCCATCGACGAGATGAAACACGCGGACAAGCTGATCAAGCGCATCCTGTTCCTTGAAGGCCTGCCGAACGTGCAGGACCTGGGCAAGCTGCACATCGGCGAGCACACGCAGGAAATGCTCGAATGCGACCTGCGTATCGAGAAGACCGGCCACGCCGATCTGAAAGCCGCCATCGCCCATTGCGAATCGGTTGGCGACTTCGGCAGCCGTGAACTGCTGGAAGACATTCTCGAGTCCGAAGAAGAACACATCGACTGGCTGGAAACTCAACTGGGCCTGATCGATAAAGTCGGCCTTGAGAACTATCTGCAATCACAGATGGGCGAAGAGTAGGAGCTGCCGCAGGCTGCGATCTTTTCAGATTGCACTGGCAACTCGAATCAACTTTTCCAGCGCACTAAAAAGCCCCGCCCTCTTACGAGGTGCGGGGCTTTTTATTGGCAAATCCCGGATCAGATGCAGATCCCTGTGGGAGCGGGCTTGCTCGCGAATGCGGTGTATCAGTCAGTTACTATTTTTCTGATACACCGCATTCGCGAGCAAGCCCGCTCCCACAAAGCCGGATCAGGCTTCGGACTTGGCCGCAGCAGCCTTGGCCGATGCATCCTTGACCAGAGTCTGCAGCTCACCGTTGGCGAACATTTCAGCCATGATGTCGCTGCCGCCGACCAGTTCACCGCCAACCCACAGTTGCGGGAAAGTCGGCCAGTTGGCGTACTTTGGCAGGTTGGCGCGGATTTCCGGGTTCTGCAGGATGTCGACGTAGGCGAACTTCTCGCCACAGCCCATCACGGCCTGCGCAGCTTTCGCGGAGAAGCCACACTGTGGGGCATTCGGCGAGCCTTTCATGTAAAGCAGAATGGTGTTGTTGGCAATCTGCTCTTTAATCGTTTCGATGATATCCATGGAGCACCTCGGCTGAACTTTCCGACTCATGGGTCGGCACGGTGGCGCATTGTAACGGAATCCCGAGCGCGCTGCTCGGTCTCCCCGACAGACATGCTCAAGCTGCCACCACCGTCACCGGTACGCCATTGAGCGCAGCGTTGCCCGATAACTCGTCGAGCTGACATTCATCGGTCAGGTCGTTGGCGCTGGATCCCGGTTGACCGCAGGCAATCGCCATCTGCACCCCCGGCCGCGCATGCCCCCAGCCGTGCGGCAAGCTGACCACGCCTTTCATCATGTCCAGGCTGCCGAGCACTTCCACTTCGATCTGCCCGACCCGTGAGCTGACGCGCACCAACTGCCCGTCGTCGAGCCCGCGACTGGCCAGATCATCCGGGTGCATCAGCAATTGATGGCGCGGCTTGCCCTTCACCAGACGATGATAATTGTGCATCCACGAATTGTTACTGCGTACATGGCGTCGGCCGATCATCAGCAGCTCATCGGCCGCCGGCGCCTGCAAGGCCGCAAAGCGTGCAAGATCAGCGAGGATTTCCGGCGGCGCCGCCTGCAACCGTTGGTTCGGGGTCTTCAAACGCGCAGCCAGATTCGGTTTGAGCGCGCCCAGATCGACGCCGTGCGGATGATCGAACAGCGTCGCCAGCGACAGCTTGTGCGCCGAAGCATCGCCATACAGCCCCATGCGCAGCCCCATATCGATCATCTTCGCCGGCGGCATGGTCGGTTTCAGCTCCTTGCCGGTCTTCTCGGCAAACGCCTTGGCCAGGCCGACGAAGATCTCCCAGTCGTGTAATGCGCCCTCGGGCTTGGCAAGAATCGCCCGATTGAAGCGAGTGACGTTGCGCACCGCGAACAGGTTGAACGTGGTGTCGTAGTGATCGTTTTCCAGCGCCGAAGTCGACGGCAGGATCAGGTCGGCGTAACGCGTGGTTTCGTTGATGTACAGGTCGATGCTGAGCATGAACTCCAGACCATCGAGCGCCTGCTCCAGTTGCCGGCCGTTCGGTGTCGACAACACCGGATTGCCGGCCACGGTGATCAGCGCACGAATCTGCCCTTCGCCTTCAGTGAGCATTTCTTCGGCCAGCGCCGATACCGGCAGTTCACCGCCGTACTCGGGCCGCCCGGACACCCGGCTCTGCCACTTGTTGAAATGCCCGCCGGAAGTCGATGCCACCAGATCCACCGCCGGCTCGGTGCACAATGCACCGCCGACCCGATCGAGGTTGCCGGTGACCAGATTGATCAACTGCACCAGCCAATGGCACAAGGTGCCGAACGCCTGAGTGGAAACGCCCATGCGCCCATAGCACACCGCGCTCGGCGCCGCAGCGAAATCCCGCGCCAGTTGGCGGATCTGCCCGGCCGGCACCGCACACAACGGGCTCATGGCTTCGGCAGTGAAGGTTGCGACGGCTGCGCGCACTTCATCGAGGCCATCAACCGGCAGGTGACTGTCACGGGTCAGGCCTTCGCCGAACAAGGTGTTGAGCACCCCGAACAGCAGCGCCGCATCGCCACCGGGGCGCACGAACAAGTGCTGGTCGGCGATGGCCGCCGTTTCGCTGCGCCGGGGATCGACCACCACCACTTTGCCGCCACGCGCCTGAATCGCCTTCAGGCGTTTCTCGACATCGGGCACGGTCATGATGCTGCCGTTGGACGCGAGCGGATTGCCGCCGAGGATCAGCATGAAATCGGTGTGATCGATGTCCGGGATCGGCAGCAGCAGACCGTGGCCATACATCAGATAACTGCTCAGGTGATGCGGCAGTTGATCGACCGAGGTCGCGGAGAAGCGGTTGCGCGTTTTCAGCAGGCCGAGAAAGTAGTTGCTGTGGGTCATCAGCCCGTAGTTGTGCACACTCGGATTGCCTTGATAGACCGCCACCGCGTTCTGCCCGTGACGCTCCTGAATCGCCGCCAGACGCTCGGCCACCAGCGCAAAGGCCTCGTCCCACTCGATCGGCAGCCATTCGCTGCCGACCCGGCGCATCGGCTGACGCAGGCGATCGGGATCGTTCTGGATGTCTTGCAGGGCCACGGCCTTGGGGCAGATGTGCCCGCGGCTGAAGGTGTCGAGCGCGTCACCCTTGATCGAGGTGATCGCGACGTTGCCATCGGTTTCGGTGGTCTCGATGGTCAGGCCGCAAATGGCTTCGCACAGGTGGCAGGCACGGTGATGGAGAGTCTTGGTCATGGCCAGTCTCTGTCTTGTTCTGAGCAGGCAACGATGATGCCTGCGGGAACAAAACTATGGCCCGTGTGCGGGAGCGACGCCAGCGATGTTCGTCTTGTGAATCGACGGCTATCAGGTGAGCCGATAGCCAGTCAGGCTCAGTTGGACGGCAGCTGTGGCGGCGCCTGCAGCTGAATTTCCTGAATGGTTTCGATCTGCTCGTGGGCGACGTGCACGCCAGTGAGTTCGCCGATCAGGCGCCAGTGCTCGTCGAGCCCGGCACTGATGGTCGCCATGCGGTCGATCATCTGGCGACTGGCAGCCTTGACCACATCATCTTCGCTGCGCAGCAGTTCGAAGGACATTGACGTCACCGAGGCGGTGAGATGGGTCAGGGAGCGAGCCGTGTGGCCCAGCAATTCCATTAACAATTGTTCTTTCGATTCCATGCGGAGGCTTCCTGCGTCGCTCGAAAGGTAGTTATAACCCAGCACTTTGCATTAGCAAATGTTTCGGTCTGAGCTTCCGACCAAGCGAGTGCATGGCCGGACGGTCGCAAACCGACCTGACCTGCCCCATCCCCGCCACGCCGGATTGCCAAGCCCCGCGGCGCCAGTGTACAAATGAGACCGTTACACGTCTTGACCCGACTTCCAATGCGCGACTGAAACACCCTGTCGCTGCCGCAAATTCTGCAAAAACCGTAGCCTATTGGAAAAACGCGACATTTAGTGTCAATATCGCGCCTCCCCCTATTTCGTCGCCCCGTGCGGCTTACGCCGCAGGTCTCGCCCGTTGTTCCGTTAAACAAGGCTTTGAGCATCTGCGGTTTGTAGCAAAAAGGTAGTCAATGATGAGCGCAAGGCACTTTCTCTCCCTGATGGATTGCACGCCCGAAGAGCTGGTCTGCGT
>NZ_JBIUVO010000105.1:0-9082 GCF_044742995.1 Pseudomonas sp. NPDC087803 | reverse complement strand
ATAATCCGTGCCCTGGGCCGCCGCCTGGGCGCCTGTCTGTGATTCCGTGCTGGTGCCCCCCCCCGCCTTGAGGACGTCGACAGCCGATTGGTGGACGCCTTCGAGAAGAAGGAACTTGATCTTGCTCTTATCGAGAGAAGTCTTGCTCATCTGCGTAAACCTGTATCCCGGAGAAAAATGGCAGGAAATGGTCAACAGACATTGACCTGGACGACAAGAAAGCCGTCACCGCAGAACTGGCCTTGGGCACTGGCCTGCGGGGTCGGTATGCTAGCATAGCCGCCCCGCTAAACACTCATTCCTGCGACGTGAAGCGTCTTCAGGATGACCATGAATTGTTCGAGAGTTCTGTCGATGACCAATCCTGCCCTGATTGATGAACTGAAGACCCTGGTCGAGCCTGGCAAGGTCCTGACCGACGCCGACTCCCTGAATGCGTACGGCAAGGATTGGACCAAGCACTTCGCCCCCGCACCTTGCGCCATCGTGTTTCCCAAGACCATCGAACAGGTGCAGGCCATCGTCCGCTGGGCCAATACCCACAAAGTGGCGCTGGTGCCATCCGGCGGGCGCACCGGGCTGTCCGCCGCCGCCGTGGCCGCGAATGGCGAAGTGGTGGTGTCGTTCGACTACATGAACCAGATTCTCGACGTTAACCTCACCGACCGCACCGCCGTGTGCCAGCCGGGGGTGGTCACCGAACATCTGCAGAACGTCGCCGAAGAAAACGGCCTGTACTACCCGGTGGACTTCGCTTCCGCCGGCTCCAGCCAGATTGGCGGCAACATCGGCACCAATGCCGGCGGAATCAAGGTGATTCGCTACGGCATGACCCGCAACTGGGTCGCCGGCCTGAAAGTGGTCACCGGCAAGGGTGATGTGCTGGAATTGAACAAGGACCTGATCAAGAACGCCACCGGTTACGACCTGCGCCAGCTGTTCATCGGCGCCGAAGGCACCCTCGGTTTTGTGGTCGAGGCGACCATGCGTCTGGATCGCGCGCCGAAAAACCTCACCGCGATGGTCCTTGGTACCGCCGACTTCGACTCGATCATGCCGGTGCTGCACGCCTTCCAGGGCAAGCTCGACCTGACCGCGTTCGAATTCTTCTCCGACAAGGCCCTGGCCAAAGTGCTGGGGCGTGGCGACGTACCGGCGCCGTTCGACACCGACTGCCCGTTCTACGCGCTGCTGGAGTTCGAGGCGACCAGTGAGGAGGTGGCCAACACGGCGCTGGAAACCTTCGAACACTGCGTCGAGCAGGGCTGGGTGCTGGACGGCGTGATGAGCCAGAGCGAAACCCAGCTGCAGAACCTGTGGAAGTTGCGCGAGTACATCTCCGAGACCATTTCGCACTGGACACCGTACAAGAACGACATTTCGGTCACCGTGTCGAAAGTCCCGGCATTCTTGCAGGAAATCGACGCGATCGTCGGCGAATACTACCCGGACTTCGAAATCGTCTGGTTCGGCCACATCGGCGACGGCAACCTGCACCTGAACATCCTCAAGCCGGATAACCTGAGCAAGGACGAGTTCTTCGCCAAGTGCGCGACCGTCAACAAGTGGGTGTTCGAAACCGTCGAGAAATACAACGGTTCGATCTCCGCCGAGCACGGCGTGGGCATGACCAAGCGCGACTACTTGACGTACAGCCGTTCGCCGGTCGAAATCGAGTACATGAAAGCGGTCAAAGCGGTGTTCGACCCGAACGGCATCATGAACCCGGGCAAGATCTTCGCGGTTTGATTGGCAATCCCCTGAATCAATGAAGGCAGGAGTCGGTAAATGAGCTATCAGCACCAGTATGTCGACGGCACGCGCATCCACTTCCCGATCGGGAAAGTGGTCTGCATCGGGCGTAATTACGCCGAACACGCCAAGGAACTGGACAATCCGGTTCCTACCGAACCGTTGCTGTTCATCAAGCCGGGCAGTTGTGTGGTGCCGCTGGAAGGCGGTTTCAGCATTCCGACCGAGCGCGGTTCGGTGCACTACGAAGCGGAAATCGCCGTGTTGATCGGCAAGCCGTTGTCGACCAAACCGAGCCGCGAAGAAGTGCTCGACGCGATCTCCGGTTTCGCCCCGGCGCTGGACCTGACCTTGCGCGACAAGCAGGCCGAGCTCAAGTCCAAGGGCCTGCCGTGGGAAATCGCCAAGTCGTTCGACGGCGCGGCGGTAATCGCCCCGTTCGTGGTCGGCAGCACCTTCGCCGACCTGACCGACATCGGCATCCGCCTGACCATCAACGGTGAAGTGCGCCAGGACGGCAACAGCAGCGCGATGCTCAACCCGATCGTGCCGATGATCCAGCACATGGCCGGCTGCTTCTCGCTGCAGGCCGGCGACGTGATCCTCACCGGCACGCCAGTGGGCGTCGGCCCGCTGAATGTCGGTGACGACATCGTCCTCGAACTGGTTGGCGCGAGCAGCTTCAGCAGCAGCGTGCGCTGACCGAGCGCATCCTCTCTTTATGGATGCCCAGCAACTGTGGCGAGGGAGCTTGCTCCCGCTGGACTGCGCAGCAGGCCCTTGCTTTTTGCAGTGAAAACCAGGGTCGCTTCGCGCCCCAACGGGAGCAAGCTCCCTCGCCACAAGTGCCCGCTCCTGCTTTAGTTCTGTGTCGCGGCTCGCAAAGCCGCACGGCAATCCCGCCATTTGCCGTTTTTTTCACATCCTGTCCGGATAATTCCGCTCATTCTGGCGTCTGAGCCGGCCTCTTTGTGCTATTACCCTTAGCCTGAATTTTCGGAACGCGTCCCTGATGTCAGCTCAAACTCAGCTCAAACCTTCCCTTCGCTCACGTTTTGCCCTGCGCTGGTATGTCTGGCTGTTGCTGGTGCTCGCCGTCGCTTATGGCGTGGCGTATATCCTGCATTGGGACGACCGTGGCCTGCTGTGGCTGCGCGAGCGTTTCGAGAGCCAGACCGAGCAGAAGGCAAGCATCTGGTTGCCGGACTATCGGGCGGTGATCGACGGCAAGCTGCTGCCGGGCATGGAAAAGGACGAGGCCTCGGACCTGTCCTACAACCCGCAGACCAAAACCCTGTTTTCGGTGATGGGCAAGAATCCGTTCCTGGTCGAACTCACCCTGCAGGGCGATGTGCTGCGCAAGATGCCGCTGGTGGGCTGGAGCAATCCGGAGGGCGTGACCGTGATGGAAAACGGTCTGCTGGCGATCGTCGACGAGCGCCAGCACCTGCTGACCATCGTCAAGGTCGATGCCAATACCCGCGAGCTGAATATCGCCGACTACCCGAAATACGACCTCGGCCCGTCGAAAAACCAGAACAAAGCCTTCGAGGCGATCACCTGGGACCCACGCAACCAGCAGTTGCTGCTGGGCGAAGAGCGTCCGCCGGCGCTGTTCACCTGGAAAAGCGACGGCAGCCAGATCCTCAAGGGCGACAAGCAAAAGCTGGCAAGTGATGAGCTGGATATCCGCAATCTCTCGGCGTTGGCCATCGACCCGCGTACCGGCCACACCCTGGTGCTGTCCGCCGATTCGCACCTGTTGCTGGAGCTGGACGAGAAGGGCGAGCAAGTCAGCTTCATGACCCTGCTCGGCGGCTTCAACGGTCTGAAGAACACCATTCCCCGCGCCGAAGGCGTAACCATGGACGAGGCTGGCACGCTGTACATGGTCAGCGAGCCGAACCTGTTCTACCGCTTCGAAAAGCAAAAGTAACAGCCTGCGGCAGCTCCTACACAGGGTTGTCTTGTGGCCTGGGGCAAGTGGCCATTAAGCTTCAGTTCAGACAGGCGTGATATTTCATCCGCCTGTTTTGATCCCGAGCCTGCCCGAATGCGTCGACTTGCCCGCCCCAAGCCCCTGTTTGTCATCCTGTCGCTGATTGCCCTGATCGCGCTGATCGCGATCGGCCAATACCTGCGCCTGTTCGAGCGCGCCTGGTTCAACCTGCACAGCCTGTGGCAGCCGTTGAGCAGCGAGGCCATTGGTCTCGATCAATATCGGGTCGAGGTCGAGGCAAGAATCATCGACGGGCTGAACGACGATGTCTCGGCGCTGACCTACGATCCGGTGCGCAAAAGCCTGTTCACCGTGACCAACAAAAATGCCGAGCTGGTCGAGTTGTCACTCGGCGGCAAAATTCTGCGGCGCATCGCGCTGATCGGCTTCGGTGATCCTGAAGCGGTGGAGTTCATCAGCGCCGACACCTATGTGATCACCGACGAGCGCCAGCAACGCCTGATCAAGGTGCATCTGCAGCAGGACACCACGTTCCTCGATGCGGCAGACGCCGAACAAATGACCCTCGGCGTGCACATGAGCGGCAACAAGGGTTTCGAAGGCTTGGCGTACGACTCGGTAGGCAAGCGACTGTTTGTCGCGAAAGAGCGTAATCCGATGCTGATCTACGAGGTGCACGGCTTTCCGCACTTTAATCCGGAGAAATCCTATGCCGTGCATGTGATCAACGATCCCAAGCGTGACGCCGGGATGTTTGTGCGCGATCTGTCGAGTTTGCAGTATGACGAGCGCAGCGGGCATTTGCTGGCGCTGTCGGATGAGTCGCGGCTGATTCTGGAGCTGGATGTCGACGGGCGCCCGTTGAGCACAATGTCCATCAGCGGTGGCCGACAAGGTCTGAAGAAAACCGTACCGCAGGCGGAAGGCATTGCGATGGATGACGACGGGACGTTGTATCTGGTGAGTGAACCGAACTTGTTTTACGTCTTCAAAAAACCTGAGCAAAACTGACTGACACCCCAAAAAACCAAATGTGGGAGCGGGCTGGCTCGCGAATGCGGTGTATCAGACAAATTAATGTATCTGACACACCGCATTCGCGAGCAAGTCCGCTCCCACAGGGGGTGATGCAATTACCCTAAGAATGGGGCGGCCGGGCTTACTCAGCCTTCAGCGTCTTCACACCTTCGCTGGTGCCCAGCAACAGCAGATCCGCCGGACGCGCCGCGAACAGGCCGTTGGTGACCACGCCGACGATCGCGTTGATCTGCGTTTCCAGCTCCACCGGGTTGGTGATCTGCAGGTTGTACACGTCGAGGATGATGTTGCCGTTGTCGGTCAGCACGCCTTCGCGGTACACCGGGTCGCCGCCCAGTTTCACCAGTTGGCGGGCGACGTGGCTGCGGGCCATCGGGATCACTTCGACCGGCAGCGGGAACTCGCCCAGCACCGGTACCAGTTTGCTGGCGTCGGCGATGCAGATGAAGGTCTTGGCCACGGCGGCGACGATTTTCTCGCGGGTCAGGGCGGCGCCGCCGCCCTTGATCAGGTTCAGGTGCGCGTCGCTCTCGTCGGCGCCGTCGACGTAGAATTCCAGGTCGCTGACGGTGTTCAGCTCATACACCGGAATCCCGTGGCCCTTGAGGCGCGCCGCGGTGGCTTCGGAGCTGGCGACCGCGCCATCGAACGCGCCCTTGTGCTGGGCCAGTGCGTCGATGAAGCAGTTGGCGGTGGAGCCGGTGCCGACCCCGACAATGCTCTTGTCGTCGAGTTTCGGAAGGATGAAGTCGACGGCGGCCTGAGCCACTGCCTGTTTGAGTTGATCCTGGGTCATGCGGGCTCCGGAAGCGGGCAAGGTGAGTGCGGAAAGGCCGGCATTATAGGCCTCGCGGTGGTGAAGGGGGAAACACCCCTGTGGCGAGGGAGCTTGCTCCCGCTGGAGCGCGAAGCGTTCCCCTGCATTCCTTCAGGCAGATCGCCTGTTCAGGTTTACGACTGCTGCGCAGCCGAGCGGGAGCAAGCTCCCTCGCCACATTGGATCTCTGTACCCTGAATCCCCCTGTTCAGTGTGGTCGTGCGCCCAAAAGCCGGGTTAGACTCGTCGGCCCTGCCCAACCGCTCAGTGATGCTTTCCGATGCTCGAACAGTACGTCAAAAAGATCCTCACCTCGCGCGTTTACGACGTTGCCGTAGAAACCCCGCTGCAGAACGCTCGCCAGCTCTCCGAGCGGCTGGGCAATGATATCTGGCTCAAGCGCGAAGACTTGCAGCCGGTGTTCTCGTTCAAGATTCGCGGCGCCTACAACAAGTTGACCCAGCTGACCGACGAAGAGCGCGCCCGTGGCGTGGTCACCGCGTCGGCGGGCAACCATGCGCAGGGTCTGGCGCTGGCGGCGAAAGTGTTGGGCGTGAAAGCGACCATCGTGATGCCCAAGACTACCCCGGAGATCAAGGTTGAGGGCGTGCGTTCGCGCGGTGGCAAAGTGGTGCTGCACGGAGACTCGTTCCCGGAAGCCCTGGCCTACTCGCTGAAACTGGTCGATGAAAAGGGCTACGTTTACATCCACCCGTACGACGATCCGCACACCATTGCCGGGCAGGGCACCGTGGCGATGGAAATTCTGCGGCAGCACCCGCAACCGCTGGACGCGATTTTCGTCCCGGTCGGTGGCGGCGGTCTGATCGCCGGGATCGCGGCGTACGTGAAATACCTGCGTCCGGACATCAAGGTCATCGGCGTCGAGCCGGACGACTCCAACTGCCTGCAAGCGGCCATGGCCGCCGGCGAGCGTGTGGTGCTGCCGACCGTGGGTATCTTCGCCGACGGCGTGGCGGTGGCGCAGATCGGTCAGCACACCTTCGATATCTGCAAGGATTACGTCGACGAAGTGATCACCGTCAGCACCGACGAGATCTGCGCGGCCATCAAGGATATCTACGACGATACCCGCTCGATTACCGAACCTGCCGGCGCCTTGGGCGTGGCCGGGATCAAGAAGTACGTCGAGTTGCGCGGCGTCAGCGGCCAGACCTTCGTCGCCATCGACTCCGGGGCCAACGTCAACTTCGACCGCCTGCGCCATGTCGCCGAGCGCGCTGAGCTGGGCGAGGGCCGCGAGGCAATCATCGCCGTGACCATTCCCGAGCAGGCCGGCAGCTTCAAGGCGTTCTGCGAAGCCATTGGCAAGCGCCAGATCACCGAATTCAACTACCGCTACAACACCGGCAGCGAAGCGCACATCTTCGTCGGCGTGCAGACGCACCCGGAAAACGACCCGCGCAGCGCACTGCTGGCGAGCCTGACCGAGCAGGGCTTCCCGGTACTCGACCTGACCGATAACGAACTGGCCAAGTTGCACATCCGCCACATGGTCGGCGGCCACGCGGCGCATGTGATCGACGAAGTAGTGTTCCGCTTCGAATTCCCAGAGCGTCCGGGGGCGCTGTTCAACTTCCTCAACAAGCTCGGCGGACGCTGGAACATCTCGATGTTCCACTACCGTAACCACGGCGCGGCGGACGGCCGGGTGGTCGCGGGCCTGCAAGTACCGCATGACGAGCGGCATCTGGTGCCGGCGGCGCTGGAAGAAATCGGTTACCCGTACTGGGATGAAAGCGAGAACCCGGCCTATCAGCTGTTTCTTGGCTGAGCGGCTACGCTGATGGGCAGGCCATAAGGAAATCGAACAATGGAAACGTTAACTGCCCTGAAAACCGCGCACATGGTCGCCACCGTAGTGTTGCTGGCCAGTGCGCTGGGTCTGGGGGTCTGGGTTTTTCTGGCAAAGCGCAAAGGTGATGCAACGGCTGGCAGCCGCACCCTGCAACGGCCACGGGTGTTCATCTGGCTGTTGATGGGCCTGGCGCTGTTGAGCATGCCGTTCACCGGCTGGGGCATGGTGCATCTGGTCGGCTGGCCGCTGGGGCAAACCTGGTTGCTGGCCTCCAGCGTGCTGTACACCGTGGCGGCGCTGGCGTGGTTCTGGTTGCTGGTACGCTTGAATCGGTTGCGCAAGGCGCCGGGTGGGGTTGGCAAGTTCACGTTTGCCCTGGCGTTGTTCAGTTTCGTCTGCTTTATCGCGATTGCCGGGTTGATGGGTGCCAAACCTGTGTGAAGCGAAAAGATCGCAGCCTTCGGCAGCTCCTACAGAGGTACGCATTCAATGTAGGAGCTGCCGAAGGCTGCGATCTTTTGATCTTCAGTCGCGCAACGAGATAACGGGCCAGCCCCGCTTCTCGGCCTCGGCCAGCAGATTAGGATCCGGATCCACCGCCACCGGATTCGCCACCTGCTCCAGTAGCGGCAAATCATTCATCGAATCGCTATAGAAATAGCTGTCGTCCAGCGAATAACCCGTCTCATCCAGCCAACGATTGAGGCGCGTCACCTTGCCCTCACGGAAGCACGGAATGTCGGTGCTGCGCCCGGTGTAGCGGCCATCGACCATCTCGCACTCGGTGGCGATCAGGGTTTCGACCCCCAGGCGCACGGCAATCGGTGCGGTGACGAAGCGGTTGGTGGCGGTGATGATCACCAGTTTGTCGCCGGCATCGCGGTGCTGTTTCAGCAATTCCAGTGCCTTGGGCAGCATGATCGGCTCGATGCAGTCGCGCATGTAGTCGTTGTGCCACTGCTCAAGCACGGCCATTTCGGTGCGGCCGAGGATTTCCAGGCAGAAGTTCAGGTACGCGGCGTTATCCAGCTTGCCGGCCAGGTAATCCTGATAGAACTCGTCGTTGCGCGTCTTGTACGCCACCGGGTCGAGGAAGCCGCGTTCGCACAGATAGTCGCCCCAGGCGTGATCGCTGTCGCCGCCCAGAAGGGTGTTGTCCAAATCGAATAGAGCCAGGCGCATTGCAGTTACCCGCTGAAAAGTCAGTAAAAAGGCGACAAGAATACGGTCTTTTCACAAGAGTGCACATAAGGTAGGAACCTTCGTTGCCGCCTTATCAAGCTTTGTGGAACAATGCGGCGACATGCGTTTGCGAGGTTGTTGCCGTGATCGACCCCGATGGTTTCCGCCCCAATGTCGGGATCATTCTGACGAATGACGCCGGCCAGGTGCTATGGGCTCGCCGTATCAATCAAGATGCCTGGCAGTTTCCACAAGGGGGAATCAACCCCGAGGAGACGCCGGAGGACGCCTTGTACCGCGAGCTGAACGAAGAAGTTGGCCTGGAACGTGAAGATGTTGAAATACTGGCCTGTACCCGGGGCTGGTTGCGCTATCGTTTGCCGCAACGCCTGGTGCGTACCCACAGCCAACCGCTGTGGGGGGGGGGGCGGGGGCGGGGGGGGGGGGGGGGGGGGGTGTCGCCCGAGGGGGCGGGGGGGCGGGGGTGGGGGGGGGAAGGGGGGAGGTGAGGCTG
>NZ_JBIUVO010000104.1:1306-9420 GCF_044742995.1 Pseudomonas sp. NPDC087803 | reverse complement strand
ACCTTTTCACCCTTACCGGCGCCGAAGCGCTTAGGCGGTTATTTTCTGTGGCACTTTCCGTAGGCTCACGCCTCCCAGGCATTACCTGGCACTTCGCCCTATGGAGCCCGGACTTTCCTCCCCCCCCTAATTTTCATAGAGGGCAGCGACTGTCCGATCGACTCTCCGCCGCGCAGGTTAACGGCAGAGCGCCCGAAGAACAAGCGCTAATAGCCGTAAAACCTGTCTGCGCGACGGGTTACTCGCCCTTCTGCTGGGCCAGTGCGACCTGGTAAAGGACGTTTTTGCGCTCACCCGTGATTTGTGCAGCCAGGGCGGCCGCACGCTTGAGCGGCATCTCTTCGAGCAGCAGATTGAGGATGCGCATCGCCTCGCTGCTGACTGCATCTTCGGACTCCGGTGCCGACCAGCCCGCGACCAGCACCACGCACTCGCCGCGCTGCTGGTTGCTGTCGGACTCGACAAATGCACGCAGCTCGGACAGCGGCAAGCCTTTAAGTGTCTCGAAAGTCTTGGTGATTTCCCGGGCCAGCAGCGCCTGACGCTCGCCACCGAACACCGCTTCCATGTCCTGCAGGCATTCGAGAATGCGATGCGGGGCCTCATAGAAAATCAGCGTTCGCGGCTCTTCCTTGACTGCTTCCAGACGCGCCTTGCGCCCCACCGACTTGGCCGGCAGAAAGCCTTCGAAGATGAACCGGTCGGAGGGCAGACCCGCCGCCGACAGCGCCGCGATCAACGCACAGGCACCCGGCACCGGCACCACATTGATCCCTGCCGCCCGCGCCTGACGCACCAGGTGATAGCCCGGATCGGAAATCAGTGGCGTCCCGGCATCGGAAATCAGCGCGACGTTATCGCCCGCCAGCAAACGGGTAATAAAGCGGCTACCTTCATCACGTTCGTTGTGTTCGTGGCACGCAGCCAACGGCGTGGAAATGCCGAAGTGCTGCATCAGGCGCGCCGAGTGCCGCGTGTCCTCGGCGGCAATCAGTGCAACCTCGCGAAGGATTTTCAGGGCCCGGGCGCTGATGTCGTCCAGGTTGCCGATGGGCGTCGCCACCACATAAAGCGAGCCAGCAGCGGAATTCAAAGGACCTGGAGCAGTCAAAGCGCACACCTCATGATCGGTAAAAGCCGGCATTGTAACGCGTCACGAGGCTTGCGATGCGTTCCGGCCGACGCCGGTTTTGCGCGTCTTTGTGCGACGCCGCAACATTTGCTTCAGCTAAATTGACGGTTTCACGCCAGTAACATCGCGCCCCGGCCAGTGCTTGGGTACAATTCCACGCTAATTTGATCGAGTATCAGGAACACTTACATGATCGCTTGCCTGCGGCTGTTCACTGCCCTCTGCCTCGCTGCCTTGCTGGCGGCCTGCGCCAGCTCCCCTTCCTCCAGCCTTGGCGAACTTCCACGGACTCCGGATGCCAGCATCGAGCAACTGCTCGAACAGGCTACCCAGGCCAAGACGCCGGAAAAAGCCGCCCTGTTGCGCTTGAGCGCGGCAGACCTGGCTTATCGCCAGGGCAATGCCGGCCAGTCCGCGCAGATCCTGCAACAAGTGCCGATGGAGCAGTTGAAGCCAGGCCAACAGATCTTCGCCAGCACCCTGTCCGCTGAACTGGCGATGACCCGCAATCAGCCGAAAGCTGCGCTGACCGCCCTGAGCCATCCGAGCCTGCAGCACTTGAGCGAAATGCCGGAAGATCAGCAAGTGCGCACCGGCACCGTGCATGCCCGCGCCCTGGAAGCCGATGGCCAGACTCTGGCGGCCGCTCGCGAGCGCATCTTCATCGCACCGATGCTCAAAGGCGAAGCCGCGAGCAAGAACCACGAAGCAATCTGGACCCTGATCGCTTCGCTGCCGACCGATCAGCTGCAACCCAACACTTCCGACGACCTCGGTGGCTGGATGGGCCTGGCCCTCGCCGTGAAGACCGCCGGCACCCTGGAACAGCAGCAAGCGGCAATCGATGCCTGGCGCGCACAGAATCCAAAACATCCGGCCGCGATCAACCTGCCGCTGCCCCTGACCAAACTCAAGGAACTGGCCAGCCAGCCCCTGAGCAAGATTGCCCTGCTGCTGCCGCAAGACGGCCCGCTGGCCTCGGTCGGCAAGGCCCTGCGTGAAGGCTTCATGGCGGCGCACTATCAAGCGCAACAGGCCGGCCAGAAGCCGCCCGCCATCGAGTTCTACGACAGCTCCAAGCTGACCTCGATGGATGAGTTCTACCGCAAGGCCCAGGCTGATGGCGTGCAACTGGTCGTCGGTCCGCTGGAAAAACCGCTGGTCAAACAACTGAGCACCCGTCCGCAACTGCCGATCACCACCCTCGCATTGAATTACAGCGAAGGCGATCAAGGTCCGGCGCAACTTTTCCAGTTCGGCCTGGCGGCTGAAGACGAAGCTCGCGAAGTTTCGCGTCGTGCCCGTGCCGACGGTCTGCACCGCGCCGCCATCATGGTGCCGAAAGGCGAATGGGGCGACCGCGTACTGCGTGCGTTCAGCCAGGACTGGCAAGCCAATGGCGGCAGCATCGTGGCCACCGAACGTGTCGATCAGCCGGTGCAACTGGCCCAGCAGATCGCCGACATGTTCCAGTTGCGTCAAAGCGAAGCCCGCGCCAAGAGCCTGCAGAACGCCGCTGGCACCAACGTCGCCGCACAGCCGTCGCGTCGTCAGGACATCGAGTTCATCTTCCTGGCAGCCACCCCGCAGCAAGCGCAACAGATCAAGCCGACCCTGAACTTCCAGTACGCGGGTGACGTTCCGGTGTACGCAACTTCCCACGTCTACAGCGCCAGCGGCGATGTGAACCAGTACAACGACATGAATGGCGTGCGCTTCTGCGAAACCCCATGGTTGCTGGAAGCCAATGATCCGCTGCGTCAGCAAGTCACCGCACAATGGCCACAAGCGGCCGGCAGTCTCGGTCGCCTGTACGCGATGGGCGTCGATGCCTACCGTCTGGCGCCGCGCCTGGGTCAGCTGAAGGCCCTGCCGGACAGCCGCATCGAAGGTCAGTCGGGCAGCCTGGGCATGACCCAGACCCAACGCGTGGTGCGCCAGTTGCCATGGGCGCAGTTCGTCAACGGTCAGGTTCAACGCCTGCCGGACACCCCGCGCTGATGCCCGACAGCTCGCACCTGCAAAGCGGCAAGGATGCCGAGCGCCAGGCGCTCGAGCATCTGCAACACCAGGGTCTGCGCCTGCTGGCGCAGAACTGGTCATGCAAACGGGGCGAGCTTGATCTGGTCATGCTTGATGGCGATACAGTAGTATTCGTCGAAGTCCGCTACAGAAAAAACACTCAATGGGGTGGCGCGCTCGCTAGCATCGATGAGCGCAAACGGCAGAAACTGATTTTCGCCGCACAGTATTTTCTTCAGCGTGAGTCACGCTGGGCCGATTCCCCTTGCCGCTTCGACGTGGTGGCCATCGACAGGCACCCTGATCAGTTGAACTGGTTGCAGAATGCGTTCGATGGTTGATTCTCTGCACACCGCTCCGGACACTTTCACCGACAATTTTTGCTCTTTGCTTTGCGGGCTGCACATTCACGTGCCGAACAGCCGCGCCACTTAAGGTCACACAGATGGACATGCAATCCCGAATTCGCCAGCTTTTCCAGGCCAGTATCGACACCAAGCAACAGGCGATGGACGTACTTGCACCGCACATCGAGCAAGCCAGCCAGATCATGGTCAACGCCCTGCTCAACGAAGGCAAAATGCTTTCGTGCGGCAACGGCGGCTCTGCCGGCGACGCCCAGCATTTCTCCTCGGAACTGCTCAACCGCTTCGAGCGCGAACGCCCGAGCCTGCCGGCCATCGCCCTGACCACCGACAGCTCGACGATCACCTCGATCGCCAACGACTACAGCTACAACGAAGTGTTCTCCAAGCAGATCCGCGCACTCGGTCAGCCCGGTGATGTGTTGCTGGCGATTTCGACCAGCGGCAACTCGGCGAACATTATTCAAGCGATCCAGGCCGCACATGATCGCGAAATGATTGTCGTAGCATTGACTGGCCGCGATGGCGGCGGCATGGCTTCGCTGCTGCTGCCTGAGGATGTCGAGATTCGCGTACCGGCCCATGTCACTGCACGTATTCAGGAAGTCCATCTGCTGGCGATCCATTGCCTCTGCGATCTGATCGACAGCCAACTGTTCGGGAGTGAAGAATGACCCCTAATCGCCTTGGCCTTCTGGCCTTGACCCTGTGCCTCGGCATCAGCGGCTGCACCTCGGTGGTAAATGCCAGCCGCGAAGCACCGATTGAAGACGACCGCGGCACCCGAACCTTCGGCAGCAAAATCGACGACTCGCTGATCGAGACCAAAGTCGGTGTCAACGTGGCCAAGGCCGACCCAGGCCTGGACAAGGACTCGCATATCGTCGTCACCAGCTTCAACGGCGTGGTACTGCTCGCCGGCCAGACGCCGCGCGAAGACCTCAAGGCCAAGGCCGAACAGGCCGCCGCCAACGTCCAGCGGGTGAAGAAGGTGCACAACGAGCTGCAAGTGATCGCGCCTTCGAGCTTCCTCGCCCGCCAGAACGACGCCTGGCTGACCACCAAGATCAAGACCCAGATGCTAACCGATGCCAGCATTCCCGGCTCGCGCATCAAGGTCGTGACCGAGAATGGCATCGTCTATCTGCTGGGCTTGCTGACCAAGCAAGAAGCGCAACAGGCGACCAATCTGGTGCAGAGCGTTTCCGGCGTGCAGAAGATCGTCAAGCTGTTCGAATACATCGACTGACCAACACCGTGTAGGAGCTGCCGCAGGCTGCGATCTTTTGATTTTGTTTTTAAGATCAAGATCAAAAGATCGCAGCCTTCGGCAGCTCCTACGTAATAAAAAAGGCGACCCTTTCGGGTCGCCTTTTTTATTACTTCACCACTTTCAAACTGGGTCGGCCGCTTGGGCGCGGCGGCTCGCTGCCTGGTGGCGGCAAGTCGTCATCCGGCTCGATATCGTCTTCGTCATCCATCGGCGACTCGAGATCGAACACCATGCCCTGCCCGTTCTCCCGGGCGTAGATGCCCAGAATCGCGCTGATCGGCACATACAGACTGTGCGGAACGCCACCGAAGCGACCCTCGAAGGTCACCACGTCGTTGTCCATGTGCAAGTGACGCACGGCGCTGGGCGAAATGTTCAGGACAATCTGCCCGTCACTGGCGAAACCCTGGGGCACCTGCACCGCCGGGTATTCGGAATTGACCAGCATGTGCGGGGTGCAATCGTTATCCACAATCCACTCGTAGAGCGCGCGGACCAGATAAGGTCGACTGGAGTTCATAGCGGCTCCTTAAGCCTTAGCGCATATCGCGTTCGACACCAGACAGACTCGCCTGGAAAGCCTCACGCGCAAACTGGCGCTCCATATAATCAAGCAGCGGCTTGGCCGGCCGCGGCAGTTCAATACCCAGAATCGGCAAACGCCAGAGTATTGGCAATAGGCAGCAATCCACCAGACTTTGTTCCTCACTGAGGAAAAACGGCTTGTCGGCGAACAGCGGCGACACGCCCGTCAGGCTTTCACGCAATTCCTTGCGCGCCACGACACGCGCAGCCTCCTTGGACTTGGGATCAAGAATCAGATCCACCAGACCACACCAGTCACGCTGAATACGGTGAATCAGCAGACGACTGTTGGCACGCGCCACCGGATAAACCGGCATCAGTGGCGGATGCGGGTAACGCTCATCCAGATATTCCATCACCACGGTCGACTCCCACAACGCCAGGTCGCGATCGACCAGTGTCGGGAGACTGCCGTAAGGGTTCACCTCAATCAGTTTAGGCGGCTGGCGACCAGCTTCCACGTAAATGATTTCGGCGCTGACACCCTTCTCTGCAAGCACGATGCGCACTCGGTGGGAATAGTGGTCGGCGGGGTCGGAGTAACAGGCCAACCGATTGGTCACGCCCATGGCGATCCTCCTCGCTTGTTGAAATTATCGGAACCGGAAAAACGCGCGCGCCCAGAGGGTGCCTCCCGCAATGCCTGGCGAACCAGACGTTGCGTTATCGGAGGGACCCTTGGGCGCGCGCGATTAACAGCAATGCTTGAAGCGTATCAGTGCACGTCTTTCCAGTATTCACGCTTGAGCAGGTAGGCGAACACAAAGAAGAACGCCAGGTACAGCAAGACGTAAGTACCGATGCGCTGATGTTGCAGCTTAACCGGGTTAGCCGAGTAAGCCAGGAAGGTTACCAGATTCTTGACCTTCTCATCGAACTGCTCTTCGTTCAGAGCACCGGTTTTCGGCACGATGGTCAACTGATCGCACGCTTCATGCGTCAGCGGCGTACCGGTCAGCGGATCGTATTGCTTCTTGCCGTCCTCGACGATCTGCACTTGCTTGCAGCCCACCACCTGACGACCTTGCAGGCCGACCAGCACGTTAGGCATGCCGACGTTCGGGAAGACCTTGTTGTTCACGCCCCATGGGCGCGCCGGATCTTCGTAGAACGAGCGCAGATAACCGTAGAGCCAGTCGGTGCCGCGCACGCGCGCCACCAGCGTCAGGTCCGGCGGAGCAGCACCGAACCAGGTCTTGGCGTCTGCCGGCTGCATGCCGATGTTCATGTGATCGCCGATCTTGGCGCCGGTGAACACCAGTTTGTCGAGCATCATTTCATGCGGGATGCCGAGGTCATCGGCAACCCGCTCATAACGCTGGAACTTGGCACTGTGGCAACCCATGCAATAGTTGGCGAAGGTACGCGCACCATCTTGCAGGGCAGCCTTGTCGGACACGTCGATATCGACTTTTTCCAGCTCCGGACCACCGTGTTCGGCGGCAAAAGACAGCACAGGCAGAGCAGCAAAAATCAGAGCAAAAAATAACTTTTTCATCAGCCAGTCACCCTTTCCGGAACCGGTTTGGTCTTCTCGAGCCTGGTGTAGAACGGCATCAGAATGAAGTAGGCGAAGTACAGGAAGGTGCAGATCTGCGACACCAGTGTGCGCTCCGGCGTCGGGGCCAGTACGCCCAGAATGCCGAGAATCACGAAGGAAATGCAGAACACGACCAGCCAGGCTTTACTCATCCAGCCCTTGTAGCGCATCGATTTGACCGGGCTGCGATCAAGCCATGGCAGCACAAACAGCATGGCAATCGAGGCGCCCATGGCGATCACGCCCATGAGCTTGTCCGGGATCGCACGCAAGATCGCGTAGAACGGCGTGAAGTACCAGACCGGTGCAATGTGCTCAGGCGTCTTGAACGGGTTGGCTTGCTCGAAGTTTGGTTTTTCGAGGAAGTAGCCACCCATTTCCGGGAAGAAGAACACGATGAAGCAGAAGATGAACAGGAACACCACCACGCCGACGATGTCTTTCACGGTGTAGTACGGGTGGAAGGCGATGCCGTCCAGCGGGATGCCGTTTTCGTCTTTGTGCTTCTTGATGTCGACGCCATCAGGGTTGTTCGAGCCGACTTCGTGCAGCGCCAGAATGTGCAGCACCACCAGACCAAGAATCACGATCGGCAGGGCCACGACGTGCAGGGCGAAGAAGCGGTTCAGGGTGATTCCGGAGATCAGGTAGTCACCACGAATCCACTGAGTCAGGTCGTTACCGATCACCGGAATCGCACCGAACAGCGAGATGATCACCTGGGCACCCCAGTAGGACATCTGACCCCACGGCAGCAGATACCCCATGAAGGCTTCAGCCATCAGCGCCAGGTAGATCAGCATCCCGAACACCCAGACCAGTTCACGCGGTTTCTGGTACGAACCGTAGAGCAGGCCACGGAACATGTGCAGATAGACCACGATGAAGAACGCCGAAGCGCCGGTGGAGTGCAGCAGACGCAGGATCGAGCCGTACTCGACGTCGCGCATGATGTATTCGACGGAAGCGAACGCCTCTTCTGCCGACGGCGTGTAGCTCATCGTCAGCCAGACACCGGTGACGATCTGGTTGACCAGCACCAGCAGCGCCAACGAGCCGAAGAAATAAAAGAAGTTGAAGTTTTTTGGAGCGTAATACTTGCTGAGATGGTCTTCCCACATCTTGGTGGCAGGGAAGCGTGCATCCACCCAATCCATGAACTTGCTCATCACGCTTTCTCCGTATCGACGCCAATGA
>NZ_JBIUVO010000104.1:0-1296 GCF_044742995.1 Pseudomonas sp. NPDC087803 | reverse complement strand
AATCATAACGCATACTACATATACAAGCCAAACACAATAAGATCATAGGTCTCATACGAATTCGGGGGAACTGGCAGGTTCAAAGGCGCGGGTTGCGACTTGTAGACGCGGCCAGCCAGATCGTAGTGGGAACCGTGGCAAGGGCAGAAATAGCCGCCGACCCAGTCTTTACCCAGATCCGCAGGTGCCACTTCGGGACGGAAGGTTGGTGAGCAACCCAAGTGAGTGCAGATCCCGATCAGCAGCAGAATTTCCGGCTTGATCGAACGCACTTCAGGATCGACATAGGTAGGTTGCGTGGAGTTTTTGGAAGTCGGATCGGAGAGCTGGCCCTCGATCTTCTTGA
The DNA here is from genome assembly GCF_044742995.1 of Pseudomonas sp. NPDC087803. Classification (NCBI taxonomy): domain Bacteria; kingdom Pseudomonadati; phylum Pseudomonadota; class Gammaproteobacteria; order Pseudomonadales; family Pseudomonadaceae; genus Pseudomonas; species Pseudomonas sp. NPDC087803. Next base: position 950 of record NZ_JBIUVO010000104.1, on the reverse strand, counting down.
GATTCCCCAGGATTTCCGCAGTACGGCGGACAATGAACACCGGCTGGCCGCGCCACTCGGCAATCATCTGCTGTCCTGGCTCGATCTTGCTGACATTCACTTTCACCGGTGCACCAGCGGCTTTCGCCTTGGCACTGGGAAACCATGACCCCACGAACGGGACCGCAGCCCCCACCGCTCCTGCAGCACCCACCACGGATGTGGCTGCTACCAAGAAGCGACGCCGGCCTGCATTCACGCCGTCATTGCTCATTCAGTCCTCTCCCATCAGCTTTGTGGCCTGTTAAATCAGGCATCTACTAAATAAATCAATGTTACTTATAAAAATTTTGCCGAGATGGTAATGAAAAGCCCCAATTCTGACAAGGGAATTACCCGGAGCTCCCACCCTCAAGCCTTGTAGTATAGGGGGTCTACGAATGTGGCAAGTTGTCACAGCGCAATTCTTCAATAAATCGCAGGCATAAAAAAACGCCCGGTTCCGTGAGGAATCGGGCGTTCTTTTTTGAACGTGGAAACGAATTAACGCTTCGAGTACTGCGGACGCTTACGCGCTTTACGCAGACCAACTTTCTTACGTTCAACTTCACGGGCGTCGCGAGTAACGAAGCCAGCTTTGCGCAGAGCGCTACGCAGGGTTTCGTCGTAGTCCATCAGAGCGCGAGTGATGCCGTGGCGGATTGCGCCAGCTTGACCACTTACACCACCGCCGATCACGGTGACGTAGATGTCGAATTTCTCGACAGTCTCGGTCAGCTCCAGCGGCTGACGAACTACCATGCGGGCAGTTTCGCGGCCGAAGAAGTTATCCAGCGAACGGTTGTTGATGGAGATGTTACCAGTACCCGGACGCAGGAAAACGCGTGCGGTTGCGGTCTTGCGACGGCCAGTGCCGTAATTTTGAGTCGCCGACATACTGAACGAGTCCGTTAAATCTTCAGGTCTTGGGG
>NZ_JBIUVO010000103.1:0-9780 GCF_044742995.1 Pseudomonas sp. NPDC087803 | reverse complement strand
GTGGTCGAGCCGGCTCGCGCCTAGGCTCAGGCCATGGGCGTCAAAGAAATCTACATCGACGACCTGCGCGAAGAATTCGTGCGTGATTTCGTGTTCCCGATGTTCCGCGCCAACACCGTTTACGAAGGCGAGTACCTGCTGGGTACCTCCATCGCACGTCCGCTGATCGCCAAACGCCTGATCGAAATCGCCAACGAAACCGGCGCCGACGCCATTTCCCATGGCGCCACCGGCAAGGGCAACGACCAGGTGCGTTTCGAACTGGGTGCCTACGCGCTCAAGCCTGGCGTGAAAGTGATTGCGCCATGGCGTGAGTGGGACCTGCTGTCCCGCGAGAAGCTGATGGATTACGCCGAAAAGCATGCGATCCCGATCGAGCGCCACGGCAAGAAGAAGTCCCCGTACTCGATGGACGCCAACCTGCTGCACATCTCCTATGAAGGCGGCGTGCTGGAAGACACCTGGACCGAGCACGACGCAGACAGGTGGCGCTGGACCGTCTCCCCGGAGAACGCTCCCGACACCCCGCAATACCTGGAACTGACCTACCGCAACGGCGACATCGTCGCGCTGGACGGCGTCGAAATGACCCCGGCCACCGTACTGGCAACGCTGAACAAGATCGGTGGCCAGCACGGTATCGGTCGTCTGGACATCGTCGAAAACCGTTACGTGGGCATGAAGTCCCGTGGCTGCTACGAAACCCCGGGCGGCACCATCATGCTGCGCGCGCACCGCGCCATCGAGTCGATCACCCTGGACCGCGAAGTCGCTCACCTTAAAGACGAGCTGATGCCGAAATACGCCAGCCTGATCTACACCGGTTACTGGTGGAGCCCGGAGCGTCTGATGCTGCAACAGATGATCGACGCTTCCCAGGTCAACGTGAACGGTGTGGTTCGCCTGAAGCTGTACAAGGGCAACGTGATCGTCACCGGTCGCAAGTCCGACGATTCGCTGTTCGACGCCAACATCGCGACCTTCGAAGAAGACGGCGGCGCCTACAACCAGGCCGACGCGGCGGGCTTCATCAAGCTCAACGCGCTGCGCATGCGCATTGCTGCAAACAAGGGCCGCAAGCTGTTCTAAGCCTCGCGGGCCTGTGAAGAAATGGCGGCTTGTCCCAGTGACAAAGCCGCCATTTTTTTTCCTGTGCGTGTCTGACCTTACCGCGTTGCGCTGGTGGGTATGGTCAATTCCAGCATTTTCTTGAATGTCCACTTCAGGCATCAACTCTGCGTTTCATACCCCTCTTAAGACCGTAGTGCTTTGCGTGTTCACGTTGTAAGCAATGAACAGTTTGGCCCCCCCGTTTTTTTTCGATTGTTTGTTAAGACTCGGGGTAATTTGCTTGAGCAAAACCTCGGACGCCGAGTCGGTCAAAAAGACCACTGCGTTGGCCGATTGCTTGCCAAGGTGCGGAATGTATTCGGCCAGCCTGTCGAATGCCTGTGCGCTGCTCATCGAACGTACGTCTATCGCCCGCAACGTACCCATGGGTTTGGGCAACTGAATGTTGTGCTCAATCCAGGGGTGTTCCGCGCAGGATTCGCCGGTCGCGCCCGGGTCAGCACTGTGTTCCGGTAACGTCCATTGCAAACCGCTTGAAGTTGCTGCCCCGCCAGGCGTTGCCCGAGTGTCTGATGGAGGCGAACCCGCTGTGTGCTCGGCCGGCTTCAGCTCGTCAAAGACTTTCAGAAAGCTGTCGTCCTTGTCGAAGTCCGAGGGCGCATACAATGATCGGTAGTTGAAATTGAGCGTTAAAAAAAACAGCAGCAGCAAGTAAAACGGGAAGCTGATCAGAAACCAGACGTAGACTTCTCTTTCGTCGTTATCAAGAAAGGGCAGGGAGAGGGCTGCCGATGATTCGGAAATAAATGCAAAGATCGCAATTACAGTCATGGGGTTGGTGATTTTCTTTCTGACTTTTATCATGGTGTTTGCTCATTAAGTGTTTATTCCATTGTGTGTATTGAATGGTGTTTATGTGAGTGGTGTTTTGCGTTTGATGTTCTTTTTTATATTAAAAGAAATACGTTGGGTAGAAGTATCTTGTTTCAGACGTTGATTTATTAAAGTATATAGATGGTTTTTCAATTGTCGTTGCAATTGATTGTTTGCCTGAATTTTTCAGGGTGTCAGTCATACCTGGTCATGTAATAACGGTGCTTTTTGCAGTCATTCGCTGGTCGCGTCGCTCGGAAGCGTCGCCGGGCATGGCTGCGTGGGCGTAGTATTTTTCACGTTGAAGTCGCAGTCAGAGAAACAGTTAGCGCACGCCGATATCACCGGTATCGGTTTTTTTGTAGGAATAATCTTTTTTTGTTGTAGGGAATGTCTTGGGCTGGGAGTGTGATGGAACTCTCTTGTGCCATGTCGGAAGTGACTAGGCTATTGTGCGGGTTCTAAAAATTCGAACAGCGAAACTGGACTTGCCCATGAATAAAGTGCTGATCGTGGATGATCACCCCGTCATTCGTCTTGCTGTGCGTATGCTGATGGAACGTCATGGCTACGAAGTCATTGCCGAAACAGATAATGGTGTGGACGCATTGCAACTTGCGCGTGAACAAATGCCGGATATCGTTATTCTTGATATTGGAATACCGAAGCTCGATGGCCTGGAAGTTATTGCACGTCTGAATTCGACACCGATGCCGTTGAAAGTTCTGGTGCTCACCTCACAGGCGCCGGGGCATTTTTCGATGCGCTGCATGCAGTCGGGAGCGGCGGGATATGTCTGTAAACAACAGGATCTGACTGAGTTGCTCAGTGCGATCAAAGCCGTACTGTCCGGGTACAGCTATTTTCCAAACCAGGCCCTGCATACCGTGCGGACCAGCCTGGGCAATGCCAGTGAGGCGGATATGGTAGACCGCCTTTCCGGGCGGGAAATGATGGTGTTGCAACAGTTGGCGCGCGGCAAGACCAACAAGGAAATCGCCGACGGCATGTTCCTCAGCAACAAGACGGTCAGTACTTACAAGACCCGCCTGTTATTGAAGCTCAATGCCCGGTCGCTGGTGGACCTGATTGAGCTGGCACAACGCAACGGGCTGGTCTGATGATTTCAGCGGTCCAGGGATCAAGGTTGGTTCAGCGTCATATTCCCCAGATAGTAAAAAGCCTCCGGTTCGGGAGGCTTTCAAGTGTCAGAGATCAAAATCGTAATCGGCCAATTGCTTTTGCAGTCGGCGCTCCTCAAGCAGGTTATCAATGGTGCGACGCTTGCTCAAATTGGTCTTGGCGACTTCGACCACCGGTTCGGCGTCGTCGGTTTCCGCAGCGGTGAAATCTTCTTCTACATCCAGTTCTTTGCTGTCAGTCATAAGGTGAACTCCAGGCTAAGACTGCCTTTGGCGCTCCTTATAGCGATATTCCTGCTGCGGGTAAAAAAGATTTTTTCAATCGACGAATCAATTATTCCAATAGCCAATCAATCGTCCGAGGTTTTGTGTTTGTATTCGCACAAGTCTTCGATCCGGCAGCTGCCACAACGTGGCTTGCGCGCCAAGCACACATAACGACCGTGCAGAATCAGCCAGTGGTGGGAATCCAGCAGGTAGTCTTTTGGCACAAACTTCATCAACTTCTTTTCCACCTCGACCACATTTTTGCCCGGGGCGATGCCGGTGCGGTTGCTCACGCGAAAAATGTGCGTATCAACCGCCATGGTCAACTGACGAAAAGCGGTATTGAGGACCACGTTGGCCGTCTTGCGGCCGACGCCGGGCAGGGCTTCCAGCTCTTCGCGGGTCTGCGGGACCTCGCCGTTGTGCAGTTCGACCAGCATGCGGCAGGTCTCGATCACGTTTTTCGCTTTGCTGTTATAGAGGCCGATGGTCTTGATGTATTCGGACAGCCCTTCGACGCCCAGCGCGTGGATCGCTGCCGGGGTATTGGCCACCGGGAACAGTTTGGCCGTGGCCTTGTTGACGCCTACGTCGGTTGATTGCGCCGAAAGAATGACCGCGATCAGCAACTCGAACGGTGAGGAATAGGCCAGCTCGGTTTTCGGCTCGGGGTTGTCCTCATGAAGTCTGCGGAAGATTTCCAGACGTTTTGCGGCATTCATGGATGATGTGTTTCCTTGGGGAGAGCGTTGGAACGGGTCCAGGCCTGACGGGCAGCGAGCAGCAGCCCAAGCAAAATGAAGGCACCGGGAACCAGAGTGATCAGGTGCAGCCCATCGTTGAACAACACCAGTCCTCGCCAGTGCTCGGAAAGATCACGGCCGAGGTGGCCCTGACCGAACAATTCGCGCACAGCGGCAAGCGTCAGCAGTAGCCCGCTCGACAGGGCGAAAAGCTTCAGACGCTGGCTCAGTGCCTGACGAAAGAATCCATTGTATTCCAGCACCACGCATTGCAAGGCGATCAGCCCGGCGTAGATTCCGAGTGCCTGTTGCCACTGCAACGCCCAGCGCTGCGCGAGGATGTTGGCGCAACTGGCCAGGGTCGCAGCCAGCAGCAGGCTGGCCAGCAACCCGCTGTCGCCCGACAGCCGTGAACGCAGCGGGCCGATGCCTGCGCCGTACACCGTCAGCACCGCACTCGAGATCAACAGCATGCCCAGCGCGTTCGCCAGTGTGGTGCTGGTGCCAAGCAGCAGCACCAGCACCAGAGAATTGGTCAGCGTCGCCGGCCGGTTCATGGTCCGATCCCCAGCAAGGAAGCCCGGTGTTCATCAAAGTAGCGCAGGGCGTCATGGATGGCATTGACGGTGGCCCGGGACGTGATGGTCGCCCCCGCCAGTTGATCGAACTGTCCCTGATCCTTTTTCAGCGCCCAGCCAGCGTCGTCAGGATTGTTGCGTGACTTGCCGGTAAACGTCGCCAGCCATTGATTCGGCCAGTCGCCGAGGTGCCCGCCGAGCGCCGGAGTTTCGTTCTGCCGCAGGCTTTTGACCCCCAGCAGTCGGCCGCTGGCATCAATCGCGATCAGCAGTTCGAGGGTGCCGGCATACCCCTCAGTCTGGGTGCGCAACACCACAGCCACCGGCTGCCCGAGTTTGCTGGCGCGGTATCCGCCCAGTAGCGTGCTGTGGCTTAACCCGGTGTCGAGCAGCGCCAGTGGCTGTTCCAGCGGTTGATTGTCGTAGGTATCGGCCGCAAGCAGATCCAACAGTTTGCGACTGTCGAGCAGGCGTTGCTCGCTGGCAATCTGCGGCGCGCTGCTGTGTTGCACCACATAGGTCAGGCCGAGACCGGCGCCGGCCATCAACACCAGGGTGATGACGGAGGCTGCGCGGTTCATGGGTTCACCGTTGTTTGACGGGCCGCGGCAAAGCGGTCAAGGGCCGGTACGCCGAGATTCATCAGCAACACCGCAAACGCGACGCCATCCGGATAGCCGCCCCAGGTGCGGATCAGGTAGGTCAGCAAGCCGACGCCGACGCCGAACAGCAGCCGGGCCAATGGATTTTTGGCGCCGGACACCGGTTCGGTAATGATGAAAAACGCGCCGAGCATGGTCGCACCGCTCAGCAGATGAAACAGCGGCGAGCCGTGGGAATCGGAGCCAGAACCGTTCCAGCAGAGCAGGCTGACGACAAACAGGCTGGCGAGCATGCCAGCTGGCGCTTGCCAGGCAATCACCCGGCGCTGCAACAGCAACAGACCGCCGCCGAGAAACGCCAGATTGATCCACTCTGCGCCGCGTCCGCCGAAACGGCCGAATGCCGGGTTGGCGGCGAACAGTTCATCCATGGTCAGGCTTTTGTTGATGCGCAGGCTGTCCAGCGCGGTAGCCTGCACCCAGGCGTCCGGCGCCTGGCCCAGATTCAAGACTTGCGCAAAAGCCGCCTGCAGATTCATGCCATGTGCCGGCCAGTGGGTCATTGGCTGCGGGAACAGCAGCATTGCCAGGGCGAAACCGAGCATGGCCGGATTGAACGGGTTCTTGCCGACGCCTCCGTACAAATGCTTGCCGAACAGCAGGCCCGACGCCACCGCAGTCACGGTCAGCCACCACGGGCAATAAGGCGGCAGGGCGGCTGCCAGCAGGGTGGCGCTGACCAGTGCGCTGCCATCGCTGAGGGTCGGTTGCAAAGGTTGTCGGCGCAGGCGGGTGACACCGACCTCGACCAGCAGTGCGCTGCTCGCCGCCAGGATCAGATTGATCAACACCCCCCAGCCGTAAAACCAGAACAGCGCCAACAGCCCAGGCAGCGTGGCCAGCAGCACCCGCTTCATCGCCTGTTGCAGGCGCTCATCCGCTGCCTCACGGGGCGACATGATCTTGCACCTGACGCTCGGCGGCCTGCAGGCGAGCGCGGGCCTTGTCGAGGATGTCGTTCGGCGTGTCGGCGCGGCGTTCGAGTTTGTTCAGGTCGGCGCGGGCATAGGCCAGTTCGGTTTTCAATTGGCGGAGCTGGCTGTCGATCGGGCGCTTTTCTACGCGCACCAGATCAGGCGCAGGCTGTTCGCTTGCCGCTTCGGCAGCGTGAAGGGCCTGCTCGGCGTCATGCAGTGCCTGTTCCAGCGTGGCGATCTGCTGCGCTGGCGCCTCGGCGGTCTGGGCCTTTTTCAATTCGGCGCGACGCATGGCCAACTGGATTTTCGCCCGTTTCAGATCCGCGTCCTTCGCCGGGGCCGGGGCCGCAGCGGCTGGAGCGGCGGCACTGCTTTCGAGTTTCGCCAGCGCCTGTTCGGCGGCTTCGAACTGCTGTTGCAACACGATCAGTTGCGACTGCTGTTCGAAGGTCGGTGGATGGCCGAAGGCTTTCAGCGATTTGTGCAATTGCGCGCGGCTCATGGCGACGTCGATCTTGGCTTTTTTCAGCGCCGCGTCGGCGGTCGCGGCTTTCTGCGCGCGCACCCGTTCCAGAGCGGCTTGCACAGGATCGAGGGTGGCCACCGCCGGTTGCGCTGTGCGCTGTGCCCGAGCCTCGCGCTCAGCCTGTTTCTGCTGCTCTTCGCGTTGCAGGCGGGCGTTGCGTCGTTCGAAGCGCTGGCGTGCATGATCACGTTTGGCGGTGCGTGCGCGCTGCTCTTCAACGCTGGATGCCAGCCCGCCCACCACCGGTAAGGTGCCGATCGGCAGCGGGTGCATCTCGATGCAGTCCACCGGGCATGGCGCCACACACAGGTCGCAACCGGTGCATTCGTCGATCAGCACGGTGTGCATCAGTTTCGCCGCGCCGACGATGGCGTCGATCGGGCAAGCCTGAATGCACTTGGTGCAGCCGATGCACTCGGCTTCGCGGATGTACGCCACTTGCGGCGGTGCCGAGCCACGACTGATATCCAGTTCCAGCACCGGTACCTTCAACAGTTCGGCCAGGGCGGTAATGGTTTCGTCGCCCCCCGGCGGGCACTTGTTGATCGGTTCGCCATCGACGATGCCTTGGGCGTAGGGCTTGCACCCGGGGTGGCCGCACTTGCCGCACTGGGTCTGCGGCAGGAGGGCATCGATGAGTTGAATCAGACTCATGTTTTGATCAGTCCACTGAATCCGAGAAAAATCACTGCAATCAGTCCGGCGCTTATCAGATCGATCGGCAAGCCGCGAAAGGGCAGAGGAATGTCGTTGTCCGCGGTGCGTTCACGCAAGTCGCTGAACAGGCTCAGCACCAGCCAGAAACCCAGCCCGGCGCCAATGCTCAGCGCCGTTGCCTGCAGCAGGCCTTGATCATTTTGTGCATTGATCAAGGCCAGCCCCAGCACGCCGGCATTGCCCAGTAACAATGGCCATAGCCCATCGAACGGCCAGTCAGGCAGCGCGCGTGCCAGCAGTTTCAGCAGCGGCGCGATCAGCAGCACGCTGAGCGGCAGGAACACAAACAGCTGCAGTGCCTGTAGTTGCAGCGGTACCAGCAGCCAGTGCCAGAGCACATAACCGATGAAACCGACGCTCAGCATCAGGCACGCCGTCGCCAGCCCCAGCGCATGCACCTGGCGCCGACTGCCGGCCAACAACGGATCGACGCCCAGCGGCCAGTGCAACAAGAAGTTGTTGAGCAGGGCGGCACTGATCAGCGTAAGCGCAAGTTCGGTCATGGTTCTGCCGGCAGCAACGGGCGGGTGTCACTTAAGGTTAGGCATTATCCGGCACCCGCGAAGGGTGGGCCAGATATGAAAAATCCCACAGGCCTGCAGAACATGCCTGTGGGATCGTTGTACCGCTGGGTCTTACTTGATGCGTTGACCCGGCTTGGCGCCGCTGTCCGGGCTCAGCAGGTAGATTTCTTCACCGCCAGGGCCGGCCGCCATCACCATGCCTTCGGAAATGCCGAACTTCATTTTCCGTGGCTTGAGGTTGGCGATCATCATGGTCAGGCGACCGTCGAGTTTCGACGGATCCGGGTAAGCGCTCTTGATCCCGGAGAACACGTTGCGCTGCTCGTCACCGATATCCAGGGTCAGGCGCAGCAGCTTGTCCGCACCCTCCACGTGTTCGGCCTTGACGATCAAGGCCACGCGCAGGTCGATGGCAGCAAAGGCGTCGAAGTCGATTTCCGGCGACAGCGGATCCTTGGCCAGTTCGCCGTTGCCCGCAGGCGCGGCAGCACCGGTGTCGGTCTGGCTGGCGGTCAGGTCTTCTTTCGAGGCGTCGGTCATGGCTTGCACTTTTACCGGGTCGATGCGGGTCATCAACGGCTTGAATTCGTTCAACTGATGGTTGGCCAGCAACGTGGTGTGGTCATTCCAGGTCAGCGGGGCGACGTTGAGGAACGCCTCGGCATCGGCGGCCAGCAACGGCAGTACCGGTTTGAGGAAAATCACCAACTGGCGGAACAGGTTGATGCCGGTGGCGCAGATCGCCTGGACTTCATCCTGCTTGCCTTCCTGCTTGTTCAACGACCATGGCGCCTTGTCGGCGATCCACGCGTTGGCGCGGTCCGCCAGGGCCATGGTTTCACGCATGGCGCGGGCGAAGTCGCGGGCTTCATAGGCGTCGGCAATGCTTGGCGCCGCGGCGAGGAACGCTTCGGTCAGCTCTGGCGCGGCGTTGTTGTCGACCAGCAGGCCGCCGTTGCCCTTGTGGATGAAACCGGCGCAGCGGCTGGCGATGTTGACCACTTTGCCGACCAGGTCGGAGTTGACCTTCTGCACGAAGTCTTCGAGGTTCAGGTCGAGGTCATCGACGCCACGGCCCAGTTTGGCCGCATAGTAGTAGCGCAGGTATTCCGGCGACAGGTGATCCAGGTAGGTACGGGCCTTGATGAAAGTGCCACGGGACTTGGACATCTTCTGGCCGTTGACGGTCAGGTAGCCGTGCACGTTGATCCCGGTCGGCTTGCGGAAACCGGCGCCTTCGAGCATGGCGGGCCAGAACAGGGCGTGGAAGTTGACGATGTCCTTGCCGATGAAATGGTACAGCTCGGCGGTCGAGTCCTTGCCCCAGAACGCGTCGAAGTCCAGCTCCGGCGTGCGGTTGCACAGGTTCTTGAAGCTGGCCATGTAGCCGATCGGCGCGTCCAGCCACACGTAGAAGTACTTGCCCGGCTCGTCCGGGATCTCGAAGCCGAAGTACGGCGCATCGCGCGAGATGTCCCACTGTTGCAGGCCGGCATCCAGCCACTCGGCGATCTTGTTGGCCACGGCGTCCTGCAGGGTGCCGCTGCGGGTCCAGGTCTGCAGCATCTGCTGGAAGTCCGGGAGCTTGAAGAAGAAGTGCTGGGAATCCTTGAGCACCGGGGTGGCGCCGGAGATCGCCGACTTCGGATCCTTCAGATCGGTCGGGGCGTAGGTCGCACCGCATTTTTCGCAGTTGTCGCCGTACTGGTCTTCAGTGCCGCATTTCGGGCAGGTGCCCTTGATGAAGCGGTCGGCCAGGC
>NZ_JBIUVO010000102.1:0-9898 GCF_044742995.1 Pseudomonas sp. NPDC087803 | reverse complement strand
ACGGAGCCGTGGGGGGGGGGGGGGGGGGGCGGCGCCCCCCCCCCCCCCCCCCCCCCCCCCCGCCCCCCCCCCGCCCCCCCCCGCCCCCCCCCCCCCCCGGCCCCCCCCCACCACCCCCACGGCGCCGAAGAAACAGTAGAAACCCAGCACCGTCAGCAGCAGCGGCAGCCACATTTCCGCGGGCATCGCCGGTTTTTCCGTGAGGGTGAAAGTCGCGCCCTGGTGCAGGGTATTCCACCACTCCACCGAGTATTTGATGATCGGGATGTTGATCACCCCGACGATCGCCAGCACCGCGCAGGCCTTGGCCGCGCTGTCGCGGTTGCTGATGGCATTGCCCAGCGCGATCACCCCGAAATACAGGAACAGCAGAATCAGCATCGACGTCAGCCGCGCATCCCAGACCCACCACGAGCCCCAGGTCGGCTTGCCCCAGATCGCCCCGGTGACCAGCGCCACCGCAGTCATCCATGCACCGATCGGTGCCGCGCATTGCAGGGCGACGTCGGCCAGTTTCATTTTCCACACCAGCCCGACCACGCCGCACACCGCCAGCATCACGTAGATCGACTGCGCGAGCATCGCCGCCGGCACGTGGATGTAGATGATGCGGAAGCTGTTGCCCTGCTGATAATCCGGTGGCGCGAAGGCCAGGCCCCAGACAACGCCAATGCTGATCAGCAACAACGCGGCAACGCTCAGCCACGGCAGAAACCTGCTGCTGATGCCGTAGAACCACTTGGGCGAGCCGAGCTTGTGAAACCAGGTCCAGTTCATACTGTTTCCATCACGGGTGCCGCTCATCGGTGTGAGCAGTCTCAGGGTCTTTGCTGGTTAAATTTTAACCAGACCTCATTATTCGCCGACGCTGATCTTCAGGCCAGCAGCTATTGCAAAAGGTGTCAGGGTGATCGCCAGGGCGGTCAGGCTACCCAGCCACAGCAGATACCCGGTCGCCGGCATGCCTTGCAAGGCGGCCTGCAAGGCGCCACTGCCAAGGATCAACACCGGGATGTACAACGGCAGAATCAGCAACGCCAGCAACAGGCCGCCGCGTTTCAAACCGACCGTCAACGCCGCGCCCACCGCGCCGAGCAAGCTCAGCACCGGTGTGCCCAGCAGCAACGACAACAGCAACACCGGCAGGCAGGCGACCGGCAACCCGAGCATCAACGCCAGCAACGGCGAGAGCAGAACCAGTGCCAGTCCCGAGAACAACCAGTGTGCCAGCACCTTGGCCAGAACCAGCAGTGGCAGCGGCTGCGGCGACAGGACCCACTGTTCCAGCGAGCCATCTTCGAAATCGCTGCGAAACAATCCGTCCAGCGAAAGCAGGACCGACAACAATGCGGCCACCCAGACTAACCCCGGGGACAGGTTTTGCAAGACTTGAGTTTCCGGGCCGACGGCCAGCGGGAACAACGCGATGACGATGGCGAAGAAAATCAGCGGATTGGCCAGTTCCGCCGGACGACGAAACAGCAGGCGGGACTCACGGGCAAGCAGCAAGCCGAACACACTCATACTGCCCAGTTCCCCAGATTGATATCGCGATAACCGGCCGGCATCCGGCTCAGCGTGTGGTGCGTGGTCAGAACCACCAGACCGCCGCGTTCGCAGTGCCCGGCCAGGTGTTCTTCAAGTTGCGCCACGCCCTGTTTGTCGAGCGCGGTGAACGGCTCGTCGAGAATCCACAGCGGCGGGCTGTCCAGATACAGCCGCGCCAGCGCCACGCGGCGTTGCTGACCGGCGGACAGGGTGTGGCAGGGAACATCTTCGAAACCGCGCAATCCTACGGCAGCCAATGCCTGCCAGATCGCCTCGCGTTTGGCCGGCCGATGCAGGGCGCAGAGCCAGGACAGATTCTCTTCCGGGGTCAGCAGGTCCTTGATCCCGGCGGCGTAGCCGATCCACAACAGGTTGCGCGCCAGTTCGCTCGGCTGGGCGGTCAAGGGCTGGCCGTTGAGCAACACCTGACCGCTGGTCGGCTGCATCAACCCGGACAACAGGCGCAACAGACTGGTCTTGCCACTGCCGTTGGGGCCGCTGATCTGCACCATATTGCCACTGGCCAGGCGCAATTCGAGATTTTCGAAGAGCAGCCGCAGGTCTCGCTCGCAGGCAAGGGCAACGGTTTGCAGGACAGGGCTGGTCAAGGGATCACGGGCCTTATACGGTTCAAGTCGGCTCTGGCGCGGCCGTTAAAGAGATGCAGGATAAATGCAATGACGGTGCGAACCAGAGAGCTGGATCAAACAATTGCTATGTTTTCTGAACGAAGCGCAAGACGCGCGGCATTATACATGGCGTGCCTTACTCCCAAGAGCGCAATTTCCTCAGGTTGTGTCCGCGTATGACAGGTGAAATGAACATCCTCCCGCTCCCGCCCACCACCCCGGCGAACGCGCGTCCGCTGGTGATGAGCGGTGAGTTGCTTAAGCTGCTGACCCCGGTCGAAGGCTTGATCGGCGCCGGGCAAAGCGCCCAGGCCGAGGTGTTGTCACTCAAGCAGGCGGATCAGACCTTTCAACTGCTGCTGAAGGTGACCGTCGACGGCGGCCGGCAGACCACCGTGCAGGCCACCAGCACCCTGCCGCTGCCGACCGGCACCAACCTGGCCGTCACCCAGCCGTCGGCGGGCAATCTGGCGATCACCGTGCAGCAAGCGATTGCCAGCAGCGTCGCCGCCCTCACCCGCATTGATACGGCGCAGTTGCCGGTCGGCACGCTGCTGCAAGGCAAGGTGCTGACCTCACAGACACTGCCGCAAGTGTCCGGACAGCCGACGGTGTACCGTTCGCTGGTCAGTCTGCTGAACACCGCGCAGAGCGGTGCCACGCTGGATATCGACAGCCCGACGCCACTACGCATCGGCACCCTGCTCTCGGCACTGGTCGAAGACTCGCAAACCCTCAAGTTCGTGCCACTGAGCAGCCGCCAGGAGCAATTGGCGGTGAGCCAGCAACTGCTCGGCCAGCAGAGTCGCCAGGGTTCGCTGGACGGTTTGCTCAACGCCCTGCAGAACCTGCCCACCGACGACGATCAGACCTCGCAGGACCTGCGCGCCGCTGTCGTGCGCCTGCTGGCCAACTTGCCCGATGTGCAGCAGATGAGCAGTGCCAAAGGCGTGGCCCTGGCCTTGGCCAACAGCGGCGCCTTCCTCGAAGCCAAATTGCTGACCGGACAGAATCCGGCGCTGGCGCCGGACCTGAAAGCCGATCTGCTCAAGCTGATCGCGCAGCTGTCGCCGGGTGCGCCGGGCAATGCCAGTTTCAACGCGATCATTGCCGCCAACACTCTGGCGCAAGCGCTGCCCAGTTTCGTGCGCAACGCCCTCGGCACCCTCGGCCAGGTCAGCGCCAAACCGCTGCCGAGCAGTTTCCCGCTGCCTGACCGTTTGCTGCAAAGCCTCGAAGGCGAAGGCGATCTGGAACATCTGCTACGCCTCGCTGCAGCAGCCGTGTCGCGCCTGCAAAGCCATCAGCTGTCGAGCCTGGAACAGACCGGGGTCACCGATGACGGCCGTCTGCTCAGCACCTGGCAGTTGGAAATCCCCATGCGCAACCTGCAGGACATCGTGCCGTTGCAGGTCAAGTTTCAGCGCGAAGAAGCGAAGGAAAGAGAACCGCAACCCAACGAACGCCGTGACGAGCGCGAACCCAGGCAACAGCTGTGGCGCGTCGATCTGGCCTTCGACATGGAACCGCTGGGGCCGATGCAGATTCAGGCGCAGTTGATTGCCGGCAGCCTGTCCAGCCAGCTCTGGGCCGAGCGCCCGTACACCGCTGACCTGATCGAAACCAATCTGTTCGCGCTGCGTCAGCGCCTGCTCGATCGCGGCCTGAATGTCGGCGATCTCGACTGCCACCTCGGCACCCCGCCGCAAGGCAATCAAACCCGCCTCGAACACCGCTGGGTCGACGAAACCGCATGAACGATTCCACTGCTCCACGCCAGGCCATCGCCCTCAAATACGACGGCAACCACGCCCCGACCCTTACCGCCAAGGGTGACGAGGAACTGGCCGAAGAAATCCTGCGCATCGCCCGTGACTGTGAAGTGCCGATCTATGAGAACGCCGAGCTGGTGCGGCTGCTGGCGCGAATGGAACTGGGCGACAGCATCCCCGAGGAGCTGTATCGGACGATTGCCGAGATCATCGCGTTTGCGTGGAATCTGAAGGGAAAATTCCCCGAGGGACACGACCCGAATGCGCCGATGGTCGAGAAGGACATCACCGCACGCGGGGATGATTACTGAGGTTTCGAAGGCCCCTTCGCGAGCAAGCCCGCTCCCACATTTGATCGCATTCCTTCAATAGAATCGCGGTCGAATGTGGGAGCGGGCTTGCTCGCGAATGGCGATTTCCGCTTTAGAGCAAAAATCAGCTTCTGTGCAATTTGCGCATCAATTCCGCCTCAGCCTGGGTCAAGCCACAGGACTGGGTCAGCTCATCGACGCTCGCGCCCATCCCCACCAGTTTCGCCGCCTGGGCGAACGACAGGCTCGACGGGTCGCGCTGTTCCAGCGCGACAATCTTGTCCGGCAGAGGGCCGACCACCGAGCGCAGCTCATGCAGGGCTTCACCCATGCGCACGTTGCCGTTCTGATAGTCGTCGACGCGCTTGGCCAGGTCCTTGATGCGCTGATCACGCAGCGCATCGCCCTGAGCCTGTTGCGCAGCGATCACCCGCTGCGCCTTGATGTACGCCAGAAACATTGCCAGCGTGCCTGCCCAGAAGAGGAACAGGACAATGACCGCAACCTCGAGAATCAATCAGATGCTCTCCAGTTCCGACCATTCTTCTTCGCTCATCATCTTGTCCAGCTCGACCAGGATCAGCAACTCGTTGTTCTTGTTGCACACGCCCTGGATGAACTTGGCCGACTCTTCGTTGCCGACGTTTGGCGCGGTCTCGATTTCCGACTGACGCAGGTAAACCACTTCGGCCACGCTGTCGACCATGATCCCGACCACTTGCTTGTCGGCTTCGATGATGACGATACGGGTGTTGTCACTGATCTCGCCGCTGTTCAGGCCGAAGCGCTGACGGGTGTCGATCACGGTGACCACGTTACCGCGCAGGTTGATGATGCCCAGCACGTAGCTTGGCGCACCCGGTACCGGCGCGATCTCGGTGTAACGCAGGACTTCCTGAACGCGCATCACGTTGATGCCGTAGGTTTCGTTGTCCAGCTTGAAGGTCACCCATTGCAGGATCGGATCTTCAGAACCTTTTGCATTCGTCGCCTGACTACTCATACCCTGACCCCTCGAAAAAACCGCACTGAGCGGTGTGTGTTCTGTGTGGAGGCATTGAACAATGCCGTCGCCTGACTGTTATGTCGGCTGCTATGTCGATTTATGTAGCGGCTTGTGGCCGCCCAAGTGCTTTGCCCCGCCGCTGGCGATCAACTCGGCCAGCGCGGCTACATCAAGTAATGCACACATGTGCTCGATCACCGTGCCCGCAAGCCATGGCCGCTGACCCCGGTGACTTCTCCATTTGATTTCATTCGGGTCCAGTCGTAACGAGCGGCTGACCTGATGCACCGCCAGGCCCCACTCGTAACCTTGTACCGAAATCACGTACTGCAGGCCCTGACGGAAGTCATCGCGATAGCGATCCGGCATGACCCAACGCGCGGTGTCCAACACTTTCAGGTTGCCGGCCTGGCTCGGCAGAATCCCGAGGAACCATTCCGGCTGACCGAACAGTGGCGTCAACTCGTGGCCGGCCAGCGAATAGATCGAACCGAGGCACACCAGCGGCACCGCCAGCGTCAGCCCGGCAACATCGAACAACAGGCACTCGAAGGCTTCGGCAGCCCAGGCCGGACGGCCATCGGTTTCCACCGGAGGCGGCGTGTTGCTCGGCGGCAGGTGCACTTCCACCACCGGCGGTACCCGCGTCTGCTCGACGGGTGCCGGTGCCACCGGCGCCGGTTCGGCCACGACCGGCTCCGGCGCGGTTTTCAGCAATTGGGTTTGCAACAGCGGTGCGAGTGTCGACACCGGCGCGCGCGGTGGCTCAGGTTCTTCGATCAGTGCCACCGGTGCTTTGGTAGCGGGCGCCACGGCAGGCGCGGCAACCGGGGCGGCAGACTTGGCGGCTTTCTGCGCATCACGCGCCTGCTCTTCAAGCACGGCAGCCTGGAATTCATCCAGCGCTTCGGTACTTTCGACGACCTCAACCGGCGCCTCGACCGGCAACTCGTCAGGGATTTCCTGCAGCAAGCTGTCCAGATAGGACTGCAACGCCAGTTGCGGACGCGATGTCAGCTTGATTGGGCGGTTCATCGGTCAACAGCGCCAGACAGGGAAACCGCGTCGCCTGCTTCGCGAGCAGGCTCGCTCCCACAGGATTTGTGCAATTCAGGCATGCGTGATCGGAACACGGTCATCTCAGGCCACCTGCGGAACAAGTTGTTGCGCCAGCAGATGCTTGAGCAGCGCGCGGTAAGCCAGCACGCCACGACTCTTGCCGTCGAACTGCGAAGGCGTGACCCCGGCCCGACTGGCGTCACGCAGACGCGTATCGACCGGGATGTAACCCTGCCAGATCTCTTCGGGGAATTTGTCACGCAGCACGCGCAAGGTGCCCAGCGACGCCTGAGTGCGGCGGTCGAACAGGGTCGGCACGATGCTGAACGGCAGCGCCTGTTTGCGCGAACGGTTGATCATCGCCAGGGTGTTGACCATGCGCTCCAGGCCTTTGACGGCCAGGTGCTCGGTCTGCACCGGGATCACCAGTTGCTGGCTCGCGGCCAGGGCGTTGACCATCAACACACCGAGCAACGGCGGGCTGTCGATGATCGCGTAATCGAAATCCTGCCACAGCTGCGCCAGACTCTTGGCGATGACCAGGCCCAGACCACTCTGCCCCGGCGACTGGCGCTCAAGGGTGGCGAGTGCGGTACTCGACGGCAACAGGGAAATGCGTTCGTCGCTGGTCGACAGCAGCAACTGCCCGGGCAAACCTTGCGGCACCGTGCCCTTGTGCAGAAACAGGTCGTAATTGCTGTGTTCCAGGCTGTCGGGGTCGTAGCCGAAATAGCTGGTCATCGAGCCGTGCGGGTCGAGATCGACCACAACCACGCGCTTGCCCGCCTCCGCCAGCAATCCGGCTAAAGCGATGGAAGATGTGGTTTTACCGACACCACCCTTTTGATTGGCGACTGCCCAGACTCTCATTCGGTTCGTTCCTCCCGGTCGATATGCTCGACCGAGACATAGCTCAGCGTATTAATGCGGGCGACGGAGAATTGACGGCACTCTCGCGTCCCGGCGTCTTGACCGGGGACGGTGCAGTTTGTGTGCCAGCGCGCTTCAATGCCGCGTCCGGTTGCGCATTGGCGGTCCCGGTACCGGTCAGACTGCGGCGCACATCGAGGTTGCGCGACACCACCAGCACCACGCGACGGTTCTTCGCCCGGCCTTCGGCGGTGGCGTTATTGGCTACCGGTTGAAACTCACCGTAACCCACCGAGGCCAGACGCCCGGGGTTGACGCCCTGCATCGCCAGCATCCGGACGATGCTCGCCGAGCGCGCCGAGGACAACTCCCAGTTGGTCGGGTATTGCGCGGTGCGGATCGGCTGATCGTCGGTGAAGCCTTCGACGTGGATCGGGTTGTCGAACGGTTTAAGGATCGCCGCAACCTTGTCGATGATGTTGAAGGCGATGTCGCTCGGCATCGCGTCGCCACTGCCGAACAACAGGCTGGAGTTGAGTTCGATCTCGACCCACAACTCGTTGCCGCGCACGGTCATCTGGTTGGAGGCGATCAGGTCGCCGAACGCGGCACTGATGTCATCGGCAATGCTTTTCAGCGGATCGCTGGCCCCGGCGATACCGGCGTCAACCTGCTCACTGTCTTTGACCAGCGGCTTGGCCGGGGTCACGGTTTTCGGGCGTTCCTCACCGATCGGGATCGGCTTGAGCGAGCGATCGGAGTCGGTGAAAACCCCGATCAGCGCTTCGGAAATGACCTTGTATTTGCCTTCGTTGATCGACGAGATGGAATACATCACCACGAAGAAAGCGAACAACAACGTGATGAAGTCAGCGTACGACACAAGCCAGCGCTCGTGATTGACGTGTTCTTCCTGATGTCTGCGACGAGCCATGAGGTTATTCCCTTAATCCATGAAGCCTTGCAGCTTCAACTCGATGGAGCGTGGGTTTTCACCTTCGGCGATCGACAAAATACCTTCCAGCAACATTTCGCGATAACGCGACTGCCGCAACGCGATTGACTTGAGCTTGGCCGCCACCGGCAACAACACCAGGTTGGCACTGGCCACGCCGTAGATGGTCGCGACGAATGCCACGGCAATACCGCTGCCCAATTGCGTTGGATCGGCGAGGTTGCCCATCACATGAATCAGGCCCATCACCGCACCGATGATGCCGATGGTCGGCGCATAGCCGCCCATGCTTTCGAAAACTTTGGCAGCCTCGATGTCGCGCGCTTCCTGGGTGTAGAAATCCACTTCGAGGATGCTGCGGATCGCTTCCGGCTCGGCGCCGTCGACCAGCAGTTGCAGGCCCTTGCGCGAGTAGTTATCCGGTTCGGCATCGGCGACGCCTTCCAGGCCGAGCAGGCCTTCCTTGCGCGCAGTGAGGCTCCAGTTGACCACGCGGTCGATGCCGCCGGCCAGGTCCACCCGTGGCGGGAACAGGATCCAGGCGAGGATCTGCATGGCGCGCTTGAAGGCGCTCATCGGCGATTGCAGCAGCGCGGCACCGATGGTGCCACCGAGGACGATCAGCGCGGCCGGGCCGTTGGCCAGCGCGCCGAGGTGACCGCCTTCAAGGTAGTTGCCGCCGATGATGGCGACGAACGCCATGATGATCCCGATAAGGCTTAAAACATCCATCAGATACACGCCTCGACGATGTGCTTGCCGATGTCGTCCAGGCCATAGACCGCGTCAGCCAGATCGGCTTTGACGATGGCCATCGGCATGCCGTAGATCACGCAACTGGCTTCGTCTTGTGCCCACACCGAGCTGCCGCCCTGCTTGAGCAGACGCGCGCCTTCGCGACCGTCGGCGCCCATGCCGGTGAGGACCACCGCCAGAACTTTGTCACCGTAGGACTTGGCCGCGGAGCCGAAGGTGATGTCCACGCACGGCTTGTAGTTCAGACGCTCGTCGCCCGGCAGGATCTTCACCGCGCCACGGCCGTCGATCATCATCTGCTTGCCACCCGGGGCCAGCAGCGCCAGGCCCGGACGCAGGATGTCGCCATCCTCGGCTTCCTTGACGCTGATGCGGCACAGCTTGTCCAGGCGCTCGGCGAAAGCCTTGGTGAACGCCGCCGGCATGTGCTGGATCAGCACGATCGGCGCCGGGAAGTTCGCCGGCAACTGGGTCAGCACCCGTTGCAGGGCAACCGGGCCGCCGGTCGAAGTACCGATGGCCACCAGTTTGTAGGCTTTGCGTTTCGGTGCCGGCGACGAAGCGCTGGCGGCCGGAGCACGAGTCGGTGCCGGAGCGGGCGCCGGACGCGTCGGAGCAGCAGCGCTGTGGCTGCTGAAACTCGAAGCCGCCGGGGCTGGCGCAGGCGTCGGTGCAGCGGCCGGCGCCGGCGCACTGTAGGCACTGAAACGACGATTACTGCGCGAGATGCTGTGGACCTTCTCGCACAGCAGTTGCTTGACCTTCTCGGGATTGCGCGAGATGTCTTCGAAATTCTTCGGCAGGAAATCCACCGCGCCGGCGTCCAGCGCATCCAGGGTGACCCGGGCGCCTTCGTGCGTCAGCGAGGAGAACATCAACACCGGAGTCGGGCAGCGCTGCATGCTGTGCCGCACCGCCGTGATGCCAGCCATCATCGGCATCTCGTAGTCCATGGTGATCACGTCCGGCTGGAGGGGCGGGGCCTGAGCGAT
>NZ_JBIUVO010000101.1:0-10074 GCF_044742995.1 Pseudomonas sp. NPDC087803 | reverse complement strand
GATCAGCTTGGTGTAACGCTCAACCATGCCGCCGACTTGCTCGCTCTGGTCAGGGTGGACCAGAAGATGATTTCGTAATGACGCATGAATGCTCCTTACGGGTTGTAGCCTGCCGCTCAAAAACGGTCAGACAAGGAGTGAATGACACTTATGGACTTGCTGGCGCGGGGCACATGCGTGCCTGCCGTCACAGCAAGGGGCGCAATTGTAGAGAAGGGACTGAAGAGGTGCAAGGCAATTGGTGATTATTTGAACAATCACCGGGAGACACCTGTAGGAGCTGCCGAAGGCTGCGATCTTTTGACTTTGATTTTTCAAAACAAGATCAAAAGATCGCAGCCTCGTTTCACTCGACAGCTCCTACAGGCCACACAGAGAACTTTATTTCTTGGCTGCTGCCTTGGCCTTGGCGCCGCGTTGACGCTGCGCTTCGAACAGGCATACACCGGTGGCCACGGACACGTTGAGGCTGCTGACGCTACCGGCCATTGGCAGGTTCACCAGGTAGTCGCAGTGCTCGCGGGTCAGGCGACGCATGCCTTTGCCTTCGGCGCCCATGATCAGGATGGTCGGGCCGGTCAGGTCCTGGTCATAAATGCTGACCTCGGCCTCACCCGCCGTGCCGACCACCCACAGACCACGTTGCTGAAGCTTTTCCAGAGTGCGCGCGAGATTGGTCACCGCCACCAGCGGAATCACTTCCGCCGCGCCGCAGGCCACTTTACGCACCACCGGCGTCAGGGTTGCCGACTTGTCCTTGGGCACGATCACCGCCAGCGCACCGGCAGCATCCGCCGAACGCAGGCAGGCGCCGAGGTTGTGCGGGTCGGTCACACCGTCGAGCACCAGCAACAGCGGTGCGCCTTCGGTGCGATCGAGCAGTTCATCGAGCATCGCCTCGCCCCAGACCTGACTCGGACTGACGTCCGCCACCACGCCCTGGTGCACGCCTTCAACCCAGGCGTCCATTTCGCGGCGTTCGGCCTGACCGATCTGCACACGATTTTCGTTGGCCAGTTCGATCAGGGTCTGCACGCGCGGATCGTTGCGGCTTTCAGCCAGCCAGATCTGCTTGACGCGTTTCGGGTGGTGACGCAGCAACGCTTCTACCGCGTGAACGCCGTAGATTTTTTCCAACTGACTCATGACTTCGCCTTCGGTTTACGCGACCCGCCGCTTTTGGCTGGAGCCGAACCCGCTTTCGGCGGGCCTTTACGGTGTTTGCTCGGTTTGGCTGGCTTGCCGCCGACGGCCTTCTCAGGCGCCGACCGTCCGGTCTTTCCCCCAGACGCCGCTTTACCACCGCTTTTGGCTTCGGCCAGCAAGGCCTTCTTCAATTCACGGCTTTTGCGCAGCTCGGCATTTTTCGCCACGGCATCGCTCGGGCGATAGGCCTCGGCAGCCTTTTCCTTGGCTGGACGACGGCTGGCGGTTTTCGCCGGAGCCTTCTCTTCCACAGCCTTGGTCGCTGCCGGAGCAGTTGTTTCGCTGCCGCGCTTCTTGCGACCAATCGGCGCGCTGATGGTTTTTTCAGCCATCTCGAAGTCGATCTTGCGCTCGTCGAGGTCGACGCGCATCACGCGCACTTCAACGGTATCGCCAAGACGGAAACTACGACCGGTGCGCTCGCCCGCCAGGCGGTGATGCACAGGGTCGAAGTGGTAGTAATCGCCCGGCAGCGCGGTGACGTGCACCAGGCCTTCGACGTAGATATCGGTCAGCTCGACGAACAGGCCAAAACCGGTCACCGCGGTGATCACGCCCGGGAACGATTCGCCGACGCGATCCTTCATGAACTCGCACTTGAGCCAGTTCACCACGTCACGGGTGGCTTCGTCGGCACGGCGCTCGCTCATCGAGCACTGCTCGCCGAGTTGCTCCAGCGCCGCTTCGTCGTACGGATAGATGCGCGCCTTCGGAATGGTCATCGCCCCGGCACGACGAACGTGCGGAGTGTCCTGTTTCGAATGGATCACGCTGCGAATGGCGCGGTGCGTGAGCAGGTCCGGGTAACGCCGGATCGGCGAAGTGAAGTGGGTATAGGCTTCGTAATTCAGGCCGAAGTGGCCTTCGTTCTGGGCGCTGTACACCGCCTGGCTCAGGGAGCGCAGCATCACAGTCTGGATCAGATGGAAATCCGGACGGTCCTTGATGCTTGCCAACAGGGCCTGATAATCCTTCGGCGACGGGCCGTCCTTGCCTTTGTGCAGGGACAGACCGAGTTCGCCGAGGAACGCACGCAGCTTTTCCAGACGCTCCGGTGGCGGACCGTCGTGGACGCGGTACAGCGCAGGAATTTCATGCTTCTTGAGGAATTCGGCGGTGGCCACGTTGGCCGCCAGCATGCATTCCTCGATCAGCTTGTGCGCATCGTTACGGGTGGTCGGACGGATTTCGGCAATCTTGCGCTCGGACCCGAAGATGATCCGGGTTTCCTGCGTTTCGAAATCGATCGCGCCACGCACGTGACGGGCAGCCAGCAACACTTTGTACAGCGCATAGAGCTGCTTGAGGTGCGGCACCACGTCGGTGTATTCGCCGCGAAGCTTGCGCGCTTCGGTGGCTTTCGGGGTTTCCAGCATCGCGCTGACTTTGTTGTAGGTCAGACGGGCGTGGGAGTGGATCACCGCTTCATAGAAGCAGTAGTCGGTCATTTCGCCGGACTTGGAGATGGTCATCTCGCAAACCATGGCCAGACGATCAACGTGCGGGTTCAGCGAGCACAGGCCGTTGGACAGCTGCTCAGGCAGCATCGGCACCACGCGCTCGGGGAAGTACACCGAGTTGCCGCGCACCTGGGCTTCGTTGTCCAGCGCCGAACCGATCTTCACGTAGCTGGAAACGTCGGCAATCGCCACGTACAACTTCCAGCCGCCGGAGAACAGGCGCAGTTTGCCGGGCTTGGCTTCGCAGTAGACCGCGTCGTCGAAGTCGCGGGCATCTTCGCCGTCGATGGTGACAAACGGCAGGTGGCGCAGGTCGACACGCTTCTCTTTGTCTTTTTCTTCGACTTCCGGCTTGAGCTTGGCGGCTTCTTTCAGCACCGCTTCAGGCCAGACATGCGGAATGTCGTAGGTACGCAGCGCGACATCGATTTCCATGCCCGGCGCCATGTAGTTGCCGACCACTTCGACCACATCGCCTTGCGGCTGGAAGCGCGGCGTCGGCCAGTGGGTGATCTTCACCTCGACGAACTGACCGATCTGCGCATTGGCGTTGCGGCCTGGCGTAACCAGCACTTCCTGCTGGATCTTCGGGTTGTCGGCAACGACGAAACCGATACCGCCCTCTTCGAAGTAGCGACCGACGATCGTTTCGTGGGCGCGGGACACCACCTCGACGATCACGCCTTCACGGCGGCCACGACGGTCGAGACCGGAAACACGGGCCAGCGCACGGTCGCCATCAAACACCAGACGCATCTGCGCCGGGCTCATGAACAGGTCATCGCTGCCGTCGTCCGGCACCAGGAAGCCGAAACCGTCACGGTGCCCGCTGATGCGGCCGAGGATCAGGTCGAGCTTGTCCACTGGCGCATAGGTGCCACGGCGGGTGTAGATCAATTGAGCGTCGCGCTCCATGGCGCGCAGGCGGCGGCGCAGGGCTTCGATCTGGTCTTCTGTGGTCAGACCAAACTCTTCGACCAGTTGCTCGCGGGCAGCAGGCGAACCCCGATCGGCGAGATGCGCCAGGATCAGTTCGCGGCTGGGAATAGGGTTTTCATATTTTTCCGCTTCACGAGCGGCCTCGGGATCGAGGGACTGCCAATCGGCCATTAGAGAGTTTTCACCTTGTCTATATGCGGGTTAGTTTGGCATAGGCGCCATCAAACGGGAAATTTCCGACTATATAAGGCCCTTCTAGAGCCTTGTATCGACGCCTGAAAGCCCTTTTGAACACCGCCGGTAAAAAAATTCATTTTTTTTGCTGAGAGGGGTTTACAGTTAAAAAGGCGCTCCGTATAGTGCGCGCCATCGACGACGTACACACGTTGACGAGATGCCCAGGTGGTGAAATTGGTAGACACGCCAGCTTCAGGTGCTGGTGACCTTACGGTCGTGGAAGTTCGAGTCTTCTCCTGGGCACCAATTTCGAGTTTGAGACTAGATCAGTTTCAAGACTCACACAAAACCCGCGAAAGCGGGTTTTTTGCATTCTAAGCAACCGATTTGTTAAAACCGATTAATTAAAATTAAATCAGGGGTTTACAGATCAAAAAGCGCTCCGTATAGTGCGCCACATCAACAGCGGCAACGCTCGCGATGAATGCCCAGATGGTGAAATTGGTAGACACGCCAGCTTCAGGTGCTGGTGACCTTACGGTCGTGGAAGTTCGAGTCTTCTTCTGGGCACCAATTTAAACTCAAGGTCGTGACCTTGAGTTTCCCAAAAACCCGCGAAAGCGGGTTTTTGCGTTTCTGGCGTTTGAAAACCTGCGGCCTCCCTGTGGCGAGGGAGCTTGCTCCCGCTGGGATGCGCAGCATTCCTCGCTCTGATTTCAGTCATGCCCTCTCTCAGGATTAACGACTGCTACGCAGCCGAGCGGGAGCAAGCTCCCTCGCCACAAATGATCACCAGATCATGCTCTAGCAAACCTCCGTCCTCCTCGCAAGGCGCACTTGAGAAACAATATCGTTTATCATTGTTGCAAGTTTTTGCAATGCGACAGTGAGGAACCCTGCGAATGATGTTTCGAAATACCCTGCGCCGCGGCTTGACCTTCACCCTGCTCGGCCTGGCACTCGCCACTCCCCTCACCCAGGCAGCCGATGCGGTTTCCCTGACGCTCTACAACGGTCAACACAAGGAAGTCGGCGACGCGATCGCCAAAGCATTCGAGGCCAAGACCGGCATTCACGTCAACGTACGCAAGGGCAGCAGCAACCAGCTCGCCAGCCAGGTCATCGAAGAAGGTGACCGCTCCCCCGCCGACGTGATCTACACCGAAGAATCCCCGCCACTGAACAACCTCGGCGAGCAAGGCCTGCTGGCCAAGACCGACGACGCCACGCTGGCCGTGCTGCCCAAGCAATACGTCGCCGGCAACGGCACCTGGATCGGTGTCACCGCCCGGGTTCGTGTAGTCGCTTACAATCCGAAACTGGTCGATGAGAAAGACCTGCCGAAGTCGGTGATGGAATTCTCCGATCCGAAATGGCAAGGCAAAGTCGGTTTCGTACCAACCAGCGGCGCATTCCAGGAACAGGCCGTGGCAATCATCAAGATGCACGGTCGCGACGCCGCCGAAGCGTGGCTGACCGGCCTGCGCGCTTTCGGCAAGACCTACAGCAACAACATGGTCGCGCTCAAAGCCGTGGAAAACGGCGAAGTCGCCACCGTGCTGGTGAACAACTACTACTGGTTCGCCCTGCAGCGCGAGAAAGGCAAGCTCGACTCGAAACTGCATTACTTCACCGGCGGCGACGTCGGCGGGCTGATCACCGTGTCCAGCGCTGCCGTGCTGAAATCCAGCAAACATCCAAAAGAAGCCCAGCAATTCCTCGCCTACATGGCTAGTGAGGAAGGCCAGCGCGTGATCACTCAGACCACCGCCGAATACCCGCTGCACAAAGGCATGGAATCGGACCGCGGCCTCAAGCCGTTCAGCGAACTGCAAGCGCCGAACGTGACCCCGGCCGATCTGGGCAACGCCGAAGAAGCGCTGGATCTGGAACGTGAAGTTGGCCTGAACTGATGGCCGCATCGTTATCCGCCCCCGCCGCGCGCGGGGGTTACGTGCCACGACGCAAGCGGCCGTCGATCTGGCTGGTGCTGCCGGTGTTATTGCTGGTGGTCATGAGCCTGTTGCCGCTGGCTTACGTCGGCTTGAAAGCCTGGCAGGCCGGCTGGGCTGAGGCGCTGCACTTGTTATGGCGCCCGTACGTGTTCGGTCTGCTGCGCAACACACTGGCGCTGATGGTCGGCGTGACGCTGACTTGTGGCGTGATCGGTCTGTCACTGGCGTGGCTGCTGGAGCGCAGCAATCTGCCGGGACGACGCCTGTGGGGGGTGATTCTGTGCCTGCCGTTTGCGGTGCCGGCGTTTGTCAGCAGCTTCACCTGGGTATCGTTGAGCGCGCAGTTCGAAGGCCTCGGCGGGGCAATTCTGGTGATGAGCCTGTCGAAGTATCCGCTGATTTTTCTGCCGGTCGCGGCGACCCTGCGCAACCTCGATCCGTCCCTCGAAGAATCGGCCCGCACCCTGGGGCAGAATCGCTGGGGCGTGTTTTTCCGCGTCACCCTGCCGCTGCTCTGGCCGTCGCTGCTGGCCGGCTCGCTGTTGATTGCCCTGCACATGCTGGTCGAGTTCGGCGCGCTGTCGATCATCGGCCTACAAACCTTCACCACCGCAATCTATCAGCAATTCGAATTGGAATTCAGCAACGCCAACGCGGCGATGCTCTCGGCGGTATTGCTCGCGTTGTGTCTGATGCTGCTGTGGCTGGAGCTGCGGGTACGCGGCAAGGGCCGCCATGTGCGCACCGGCCAGGGCGCGGCGCGGCAGGCGGAGCAAGTGCGCTTGGGGCCATGGGCCATTGCCGGTCAGTTGTATTGCATGTTGCTGGCGATTGTCGGCAGCGGGATTCCGCTGGGCATGCTCGCGTACTGGCTGGCGGTTGGCTCATCGGCAGCCTTCCCGGTCGCAGCGATCACCGAGGCCCTGCTGTCCTCACTGGCCTTGTCGCTGGGTGGCGCAGCGCTGTGCTTGCTGCTGGCGGTGCCGGTCGGATTGCTGGTGGTGCGTTACAAGGGTCAACTGGCGATCTGGGCCGAGCGCTTGCCGTATCTGCTCCACGCCTTGCCGGGTCTGGTGATTGCGCTGACGCTGGTGTATTTCGCCCTGCACTACGTGCCGGTGCTGTACCAGACTTCGGCGTTGCTGCTGATCGCCTATGCGTTGCTGTTTCTGCCGTTGGCGCAGGCACCGATCCGCACGGCACTGAACAAGGCCGCGCCGCAACTCGAAGAGGCTGCACGCACGCTGGGCGCTTCGTCGCTCACCGCGTTTTGTCGGGTGACCCTGCCGATCATCTTCCCGGCATTGGGTGCGGCGTTTGCGCTGGTGTTTCTGGATGCGATGAAGGAACTGACGGCGACGCTGCTGCTGAGTCCGACCGGACTGAACACGCTGGCGACGGAAGTGTGGGCGCATACCGCGAATGTCGAGTTTGCGGCGGCAGCGCCTTATGCGGCGTTGTTGATCGTGGTGTCGGGGCTGCCGGTGTATCTGCTGACGACGCGGATGTATCTCAGCCGCTAAAAGATCGCAGCCTGCGGCAGCTCCTACAGGGGAATTTGCGTTTCCTGTAGGAGCTGCCGCAGGCTGCGATCTTTTGATTTTAAGCCCTGAACTGCCCCAGGCTGGCTTTCAACTGCGCCGCCAAACCATCCAGCACCCTGCCACTGGCCGTGGTCTCCACCACCGCCTGCGCCGCTTTCTCGGCCTGGGCATGAATCGTCTCGACCCGCCCGCGCACCGCCTGTGCACCCTGCGCTTGATGCGCCGCGGCTTGCGTCGCCAGACCGATCGCCGCATGCACCTGCTCGACCGAAGCCTGCACCGACTGCTGCAACCGTGCGCTGTCACGCAACACCAGCAAACCTTCGCTGGCCTGACGTCCGGCCTGACCAATCGCTTCTACCGCCTCACGCGCGCCCTGCTGCAACGCGACGATGTGCGCCTGAATATCGCCAGTCGAGCTTTGCGTCTTGCTCGCCAAGGCGCGCACTTCATCCGCGACCACCGCAAAACCGCGCCCGGTCTCACCGGCCCGCGCCGCTTCGATTGCCGCGTTCAGGGCCAGCAGGTTGGTCTGCTCGGCGATGCCGTGAATCACCGTCAGCACCACTTCGATCTGTTCGCTCTGCTGCGCCAGTCGCTCGATGACTTTCGCCCCGGTGTCGACCTGCCCGGCCAACGCCTCGATCAGGCTGCCGACCTTCGCCGAAGTGCGGGTGTTTTCGTCGGTCGCCTGACGAATATCCACCACCTGTTTCAACGCCGCCTGCATGGCGTGGCTTTCCGATTGCGCCTCATCAGCCATTTGCGACAGCGCGCGCAGGCTTTCCGCCACTTCATCACGCTGCATCCCGGCTGCCGCATCGGCACCGGCATTGCGCAACGTCATCGCGCCAATTTCCACGCCGGTACGCTGGGCCACGTCGCCCGCCTCGCGCACGATCGGCTGCAACTTATCCACAAAGCGATTGACCGCCGAGGCCATGTCGCCGATTTCGTCCTTGCTGTTGATCTGCACGCGCTTGGTCAGGTCACCCTCGCCTGCCGCCAGATCGTCCATCGCCGCGTTAAGCATCTTCAAGCGATTGACCACCCGGTGGCCCAGCACCACCGCCAGCAACAACAGCACGCCACAGCCGACCAGCGCCAGGCCCATGCCGATCCGCCAGCGCAATGTCGCAGCGGCGTCCTGCACGGTGCTGGTGGTGTTGGCTTTCATTTCGGCAGCGGTGGATTGCGCCGACTGCAGGCGCGCGCGCATCGCACTGGCACTGTCAGCAGCGGCCCCCTTGAGGCTGTCGCCGACCAGTTGATCGCTGCTGGCGATCAGCGCCGAGAAGCGCTGGTCGAGCGCGGCCAGATCGGTTTCCACCGAAGCAGTCGAGACGCCCATCAGCACCTTGCCGATTTCTACACCGTTGGGGTTGATCGAGGCTTCGAGATAGTAGACCGACGGATCGTTTTTCGCCGCGTCCAGCACCTTGTCCAGCGCGCGTTCGCCCTGGCCTTTTTCCAGCAAGGCCTTGTTGATCGGGTTTTCGCGATTGAGGTAACGCGTCAGGTGCTGACCGGTAGCGTCGTCATAGACCACGAACAACACATTGGGATTGCGCTGGGCGCGGCGGGCGAATTCGGACAGGGTTGGCACGTCGCTGTCCCACATGGCGCGCGGCGCCACCGAGGCGAGCAACTGGGCCATGTCATTGGCCGAATCCTTCAAGTCCTTTTCCAGGGTCGTACGCAGTTGCGCCTGCTCTTCCTTCAGACGAGAAGACAGGCCGGCGGTCAGACGCTGCCGGGTACTTGCGGAAAGGTTATCGAGGCTCGAGGTGACTTCACGCCCGGCCTGCTCCAGCTCGCCGGAAAGCTTTTGGCTGTCAGCGCCCAGGCGGGTGCCGAGATCAGCTTCCAGCGCCGTGACCGTGCTTCGTGTCAGGGCGACTGCCACCAGCACTTGCACCAAAAGGGCGATACCAAGGGTAACGAACACGGGCCGCAACAAACGGCTTTGTAACAGTGAGAGAACGGCCGACACTGTGAATCCCTCTACTTCTGACGCCATTAATTTGATGGCACTCTTGTAGGAAGATTTACAGCAAAGGTCATGCCGTCCAACAGGCATAAACGACAAAGGCCCCGATTAAGGGGCCTTTGTTTTTTACATCAACGACTTATCAAGCGAACGGATGACGCAGAACGATGGTTTCGTTGCGATCCGGGCCCGTCGAAATAATGTCGATCGGCGCGCCGATCAACTCTTCAACGCGTTTGATGTAGGCACGAGCGTTAGCTGGCAGCTCTTCCAGGGTTTTGGCACCCACGGTCGATTCGGTCCAGCCCGGCACTTCTTCGTACACAGGCTGCAGGCCCACGTAGCTGTCAGCGTCGGTCGGCGCCACGGCATTGCCTTGCGCGTCTTTGTAGCCGGTGCAGATGTTGATGGTTTCCAGACCATCGAGTACGTCCAGCTTGGTCAGGCAGATGCCCGAGATGCTGTTCACATCGATAGCGCGACGCAGGATAACGGCGTCGAACCAGCCGCAACGACGGGCACGGCCGGTGGTAGCGCCGAACTCGTGACCTTGCTTGGCCAGGTGCGCACCGACGTCGTCGAACAGCTCAGTCGGGAATGGACCCGAACCGACGCGAGTGGTGTAAGCCTTGGTGATGCCCAGGATGTAGTCGAGGAACATCGGGCCAACGCCCGAACCAGTCGCCACGCCACCTGCGGTGGTGTTGGAGCTGGTCACGTACGGGTAGGTACCGTGGTCGATGTCGAGCAACGAACCCTGGGCGCCTTCGAACATGATGTCTTTGCCGGCGCGACGCAGCTCG
>NZ_JBIUVO010000100.1:9870-10743 GCF_044742995.1 Pseudomonas sp. NPDC087803 | reverse complement strand
GTTGGCGCAGCGCCGGATGCGGCTGGTGGAGCGGAAGTACTGCTCGAGCATCACCACTTTCAGCGACGGGTAGTCGTCCTTGAGCAGCATCAGGTTTTCCGGCCGCGCGCCGCGCCAGGCGTAGATCTACTGGTCGTCGTCGCCCACCACGGTGAACTGGTTGCGCTTGCCGATCAGCATCTTCACCAGCAGGTACTGGCTGGCGTTGGTGTCCTGGTATTCGTCGACCAGCAGGTAACGCACCTTGTTCTGCCACTTTTCGAGAATGTCGGCGTGCTCTTCGAAGAGCTTCACCGGCAGCAGGATCAGGTCGTCGAAGTCTACCGCGTTGAACGCCTTAAGCGTGCGCTGGTAGTGGGTGTAGACGATGGCGGCAGTCTGTTCTTTCGGATTGCGCGCGTTTTCCAGCGCCTGGGCCGGCAGGATCAGGTCGTTTTTCCAGGCGCCGATCATGTTCTTGATCTCGTCGACGCCGTCGTCGCCTGCGTATTCCTTCTGCATGATGTCGGTCATCAGGGCTTTGACGTCGGTCTCGTCGAAGATCGAGAAACCGGGTTTGTAGCCCAGCCGCGCATGCTCCTTGCGGATGATGTTCAGGCCCAGGTTGTGGAAGGTGCAGACCGTCAGGCCGCGACCTTCGCCGGCACGCAGCAGGGTGCCGACCCGCTCCTTCATCTCGCGCGCGGCCTTGTTGGTAAAGGTCATGGCGACGATGTACTGGGCGCGGATGCCGCAGTTCTGGATCAGGTGCGCGATCTTGCGGGTGATCACGCTGGTCTTGCCGGAGCCAGCGCCGGCGAGCACCAATAGAGGGCCGCCGACGTAGTTCACGGCTTCTTTCTGCCGGGGGGGTTGGGGGGGGGGGGGGGGAAT
>NZ_JBIUVO010000100.1:0-9860 GCF_044742995.1 Pseudomonas sp. NPDC087803 | reverse complement strand
GGCCGGCCCCACCGCCCCCGAGCACCAATAGACGGCCCCCGACGAACTTCACGGCATCTTGCCGCCGGGGATTGAGTCGGGACATACGAAAATTCGGGAGTCGTTGACGAAATGGGCCGGCATTTTAACAGGCTCAGCGATTTGTGCTGCTCTGTCCGACTTGTGACGTACCACGCGATTCAAATTTGCCGGTTTTGTTACTTTCGCGGAGGATACACGGTGATTTTGCGGCTAATGTTCTCATTCGTGACACAAAATAACGGTCTGATAATCGTTGTCATTGAACATCGCAACGGCATAATGCCCCGCCCACATCATTGCAGAGTCTAGGGAGCTAGCTTGTCTACGCCTGTCGAACCCTTGCGTTTGCTGCTACTGGCCGAAGAGCCAGCGTGGACAGCGTTATTGCGCGAGTGTCTGGCTCCGATGGGGAGCACGGCGGTGCTGATCAGCGCGCCGAGTTGGGAGTCGGTCAGCAGTCTGTTCGAAGACAATCGCCACGCGGTGTTGTTGACCATTCCGGCATTGCAGCCGGCCCCAGGCCGTTGCAGCCTGCCGACGGTGCTGCTGCTGGAGCACGAGCCGGCCACGGCGCCGGTTGGCGTCAGCGACTGGCTGGTGTTCGACGCGCTCGACGCCGATATGCTGCGCCGCTGCCTGCGCCATGTGCGTGAACGCGGCGTCCTCGAAAACACCCTGCAACGCCTGGCCGAACAGGATCCGCTGACCGGTATCGCCAACCGCCAGGGTTTCCAGACCTTGCTTACGGCGCGCCTGGCGGAAAACGACGGCCGCGGCCTGGCCCTCGGGCATCTCGATCTCGACAACTTCCGTCACGCCAACGATGCCCTCGGCCATCAGGCCGGCGACCGCTTGATCCTGCAAGTCGTTGCGCGGCTGAAAAGTCAGCTCGAGGCCGGTGATCAACTGGCGCGCCTCGGCAGCGACGAATTTGCCTTGCTGATCGACACCCGCCGCGCGCCGCAACGTGCCGAGTGGATGGCCGAACGCATTACCGAAGCCTTGGCCGAACCGTATTGGGTCGATGGCGAAAGCCTGCTGATCGGCTCCAGCCTCGGCATTGCCCATGCCCGCGCCCAAGGTGGCGCCGACCCGCTGATGTGGCACGCGCACATCGCCATGCAGCAGGCCAAGAGCACCCAGGGCTGCACCTTTCATATCTTCAACGAACGCATCAACCGCAACGCCCGGAGCATGGCCGATCTCGAAAGCGAGCTGCGCCGGGCCCTGCGCCGCGATGAGCTGGAGCTGCACTACCAGCCACGGCTGAATCTTGCCGACGGGCAGATCGTCGGCCTCGAAGCCCTGGTGCGCTGGCGCCATGGCGAACGCGGTCTGTTGCCGCCGAGCGAATTCGTGCCGTTGGCCGAGCAGAGCGGCTTGATCGTGCCGCTGGGCTATTGGGTGATTTCCCGCGCCCTGCGCGACATGCAGGCGCTGCGCGAGCGCGGGCTGCCGGCGCTGCACATGGCGATCAACCTGTCGTTTCGCCAGTTTCAGGACAGCCAGTTGCTGCCGACGCTCAGCCGACTGATTGCCGAACGCGGGGTCGAGGCGCAATGGCTGGAATTTGAACTCACCGAAACCGCCGTCATGCGCCGCAGCGACCTGGTCAAGCAGACCATGGATGCCCTCGGCCGTCTCGGCGTGCGTTTCTCGCTGGATGATTTTGGCACCGGATTCTCCTCGTTCGTGCACCTCAACAGCCTGCCGATCACCCTGCTGAAGATCGACAAGAGCTTTGTCGGCGGCATGGAGCAGCGCGAAGAGAACCGAAAACTGGTGCACGCGATGATCAACCTCGCGCACAACCTGCATCTGGAAGTGGTGGCCGAGGGGGTGGAGACGCCGGAGCAACTGGATCTGCTGCGCGGGTTCGGCTGCGATCAGGTGCAGGGTTATCTGATCAGCCGGCCGTTGCCGTTGGCGGAACTGGTCGAGTACCTGACCTTCGGCGCCAGCCAGCAGTCATCACTGGAATTCGTGAGCTGAACACCATTTCCGGGTGAATGCATTACCCCTGTGGGAGCGGGCTTGCTCGCGAAGGCGTCGTGTCAGTCCAGGCATGTGCTGTCTGACCCAGCGCTTTCGCGAGCAAGCCCGCTCCCACAAGGGAATCTCAGTCTGCCTGAGCGATTGTGTACTGTTTTGATGATGCAGGCTCCGACCGAATCATCCGCTTCATCTTCCATTCAAACGCCAGGGTCAGGCTCACTGCCGCGCAGGCCAGGCCCAGCGCCAGACCCCACCAGACGCCCGTCGGCCCCCAGTTCAGGTGGAACGCCATCCACCACGCCGCCGGTGCGCCGATCAGCCAGTAACAAGCGAGGCCGACCAGAAAGGTGGTTTTTGCGTCCTTGAGTCCACGGATGCAGCCCATGGCGATGGTCTGCGTGCCGTCAAACAGCTCGAACCATGCCGCCACGGCCAACAGGCTCACGGCCAGACGAATCACCTCGGCAAACGCCGGATTGTTGTGATCGAGGAACAACCCGACCAGTTGATTCGGCAACAGCCAGAACACCATGGCAAAACCCAGCATCACCACCGCACCGAAAACAATGCCGACCCGCCCGGACATCCGCGCATCGCTCAGTTGCCCGGCGCCATAATGCTGGCCGACGCGCATGGTGATCGCGTAGGACATCCCCGCCGGCACCATGAACGCCACCGAAACGATCTGCAGGGCGATCTGGTGTGCGCCGAGTTGCGTGCTGCCCATGGTGCCCATGCACAGCGCGGCGAAGGCGAACAGGCCGACTTCCACCGCGTAGGTGCCGCCAATCGGCAGGCCGAGCCGCCACAGTTCTTTCAGATACTGACGATTTGGCCGCGACAGGCCGACGCGCAACGGGTAAGCGTCATACGCCGGATGCCGGCGGATGTGCCAGGCGAGCGCCAGCGCCATGCAGTTGGCAACGATTGCCGTGACCAGACCGATGCCGGTCAACCCCAGTTTCGGCAGGCCGAACATGCCGGTGATCAGTGCGTAATTGAGCAGGAAGTTGGCCACGGTGCCGCCGAGGCTGATGACCATCACCGGGGTCGCCCGGCCGATTGCACTGGTGAAACCGCGCAGGGCCATGAAGCTCAGGTAGCCGGGCAGGGCGAAGGGCAGGGCGATGAGGAATTGACCGGCGGCATGGACGTTGGTTTCGGTCTGGCCGAACAGCAGCAACACCGGTTTCAGATTCCACAGCAGCAACCCGGCGCCGAGCGCCATCAGCCACGCCAGCCACAACCCGGCCTGGGTCAGGCGGGCCGCGCCGATGATGTCGCCCGCGCCCTTACGGATCGCGACCAGGGTGCCGACCGCTGCAATCACACCGATGCAGAAGATCGACACGAACGAATAACTCGCCGCCCCCAGTCCGCCGCCGGCCAGGGCTTCGGGACTGAGGCGCGCCATCATCAAGGTGTCGGTCAGCACCATCAGCATGTGCGCCAACTGTGAAGCGATCAGCGGCCCCGCCAGCCGCAGGATGGCCCAGAGTTCGGTACGCACAGGATGCTGCATGGTCATCACCACCCATCAATCAGAGGGAACAAGAGACCGTCGATTCTCGGCGCTTGGCAGGGTTTGCACAAAAGGATAAAAAGGATGGGTGGCATGATTAAAACTCATCATGAGAAAAAACCGCCGGGTTGGCCGGATGCCGCTAAAGGAGCTTTGTGTATGTCCCGTCGCCTTCCTCCCTTGTATGCCCTGCGCGCATTCGAAGCAGCGGCGCGGCACAGCTCGTTCACCCGCGCGGCCGAGGAATTGTCGATCACCCAGAGTGCAGTCAGCCGGCATATCAAGACGCTGGAAGAACATTTCGCCTGCAAGCTGTTTCACCGCAGCGGACGCAACCTGCAACTGACGGAATCGGCGCGGATGCTGTTGCCCGGCATTCGCGATGGTTTCGCGGCACTGGAGCGCGCCTGCAACACCTTGCGCGCCGAAGACGACATCCTGCGCATGAAAGCGCCGTCGACCCTGACCATGCGCTGGCTGCTGGCGCGACTCAGCCGCTTTCGCCATCTGCAGCCGGGCAACGAGGTCCAGCTGACCAGCGCCTGGATGGACGTCGATTCGGTGGACTTCAACAACGAACCGTTCGACTGCGCCGTGCTGCTCAGTGACGGGCATTTTCCGCCGGACTGGGAAGCCAGCCTGTTGTTTCCCGAAGAGCTGATACCGGTGGGCGCGCCCAATCTGCTGAATGATCAGCCGTGGGATGTTGCGCGGCTGGCTTCCACCGAACTGCTGCACCCGACCCCGGATCGGCGCGACTGGCGCAGTTGGCTGGAGCACATGGGGCTGTCCGATCAGGTGTCGCTCAAGGGGGGGCAGGTGTTCGATACCCTCGAGCTGGGGATGATCGCTGCCGCCCGAGGTTACGGGGTGTCGATGGGGGATTTGTTGATGGTCGCTGAGGATGTGGCGCAAGGCAGACTGAGCCTGCCATGGCCGACCGCGGTCGCCAGTGGACTGAATTATTACCTGGTGTGGCCGAAAACCCGTCCCGGAGGTGATCGTTTGCGCCGCCTCAGCGACTTCCTGCAAGGCGAAGTGCGCGCCATGGCGTTGCCGGCGGTCAAGCGCTTGAGCTGAATCGTTCGAGCCCGCACAATGCCGGCCTTGTGCCATAACCCTGTTGTCCGCTCAAGTATTCGGATGTACCGCCGAATACGTGCATGTGGAACCGTCGTGCCGGTTACCACGCTTCACCCCCACTATTAGAAATTATCCGAGCAGCGATCAAGGAGGATCGAAATGTTCGGCCAGGAGCTGTTCATGTCTCAACCTCGCGCCCGGATCGCCTCGCAGCTGGGCCTCGCGCTCGCTGTGATACTGGCGATTGTCATCAGCGGCAGTACGGTGTTCGCCCTGCGTTCGCTGGATACCGCCAACCTTGCCACCCGTGAAGAGCACCTCGCCAGTGAGGCACGGCTGCTGGCCGACCAGTTGAGCACCTTCCACGGCACGCTGCGCGAGAGCACCCAGCGCTTGAGCGGGCTGTTCGAGAAGCGCTTCAGCGCGGGCCTGAGCATTCACCCGGATGAGCCGGTGACGGTTGCAGGTACTCAAACCCCGGGCCTGCACCTGGGCAGCGAAGTGTTGAACAACAACTTCAAGGAAGTTGACGAGTTCAAGCAGATGACTGCCGGCGTCGCCACGCTGTTCGTGCGTAGTGGCGAAGACTTCGTGCGGGTCAGCACCTCCCTGACCAAACAGGACGGCACGCGCGCTATCGGCACCTTGCTCGATCACGCGCATCCGGCCTACGCGAAGTTGATGGCCGGGCAGGGTTACGTTGGTCGCGCCCTGCTGTTCGATCGTTCCTACATGACTCAATACACCCCGGTGCGCGATGGCAGCGGCAAGGTGATTGCGGTGCTGTTCGTCGGCTTCGATTACACCGATGCGCAGAATGCCCAGTTCGCCAATCTCAAGCGCTTCCGTATCGGTCAGAACGGTTCGCTGGCGTTGCTCGATGAGCAAAACAAATGGCTGGTTGCGCCTGCGGGGGTGCAGGCGCTGGATCAAGCGGTGCCGGTGATCAACGGCTTGGCCAAGACCCCAGGCAAGGGCGAGTTCTGGAGCGACAGCGGCGAAGATTTCTACAGCATTGCCGTGCCGTTCGAGGGCGGCCCGTGGTCGGTGGTGGCGAGCATGCCGAAATCCGAGATTCGCGCGGTGACCTGGAGCGTCGGCACCCAACTGGCCATCGGCAGCCTGCTGGCGATGTTGATCGCGGTGGGCGCGGCGATGTGGCTGCTGCGCAGCAAGTTGCAACCGCTGGGCGACCTGGTCCGTCAGGCCGAAGCGCTGGGTGCCGGTGATCTGAGCGTGCGCCTGAACGTGTCGAGCAACGACGAGATCGGACAGTTGTCCCGTGCGTTCAACCAGATGAGCCAGGCGCTGTCGACCATGGTCGAGCACATCCGCCGCTCCTCGGAAGAGGTCAACAGCCGCGCCCAGGCATTGTCTGGTTTGTCCGGTGGTGCCTACGAAGGCATGGAGCAGCAGTCCGGCGAAATCACCAGCATGGCCGGCGCGGTGGAAGAGTTCAGCGCCACCTCGCTGAACATCGCCGACAACATGGGCGCGACCCAGCGCCTGGCTCAGGAAAACGCTCAGCAAACGCAGATCGGGCGCAGCTCGATGCAAGAGGCGTCGTCCTCGCTGGAGCAGATCGCTGGCGCGTTGAACACCACGGCTACCGTGATCAACACTCTCGGTCAGCGTTCCCAGGAAATCGGCGGCATTGTCAGCGTGATCACCTCGATTGCCGAACAGACCAACCTGCTGGCGCTCAACGCGGCCATCGAAGCAGCGCGTGCCGGTGAGCAGGGGCGTGGCTTCGCCGTGGTGGCCGATGAGGTGCGCAACCTCGCTTCGCGCACCCGTCAGGCCACCGACGAAATCTCCGGGATGATTCACAGCATCCAGCAGGAAACCGGCAACGCCATCAGCACCATGGAGCAGGGCAACCTGCTGATGCAGGAAGGCCTGTCGCGCAACGCCAACGTGGCGTCGGCGCTGGCGCGGATCGATGAGCAGAGCCGTTCGGCGGGGCAGCAGTTTGCGGCGATTACCACGGCGACGCAGGAGCAGAGCAGCACGGCTACTTTGCTGAGCAGCAATCTGCAGAGCATTGCGCTGGCCAACAGTGAGCAGCGGGAGGTCGTGTCGAACCTGGCCGTTACGGCTAAAGAGCTGGAGAAGCTGGCGGCGGATTTGCGTTCCGAGGTTGATCGCTTTCGTTGAGTTGTCGCTGACACAGTCTTCGCAAGCAAGCCCGCTCCCACAGGATTCTCGCTGACCCTGTGGGAGCGGGCTTGCTCGCGAATGGGGCTGACAGGGTCCTGGCATTTACTGAGTCGCCGGCCGATACTGCAGCGCTTCGGCCAGATGTTCACGGCTGATGTCATTGGCGTGTTGCAGATCCGCCAGTGTCCGCGCGACCTTCAGCAACCGATGCGCCGAACGCAGCGACAGAATCAGGCGCTCGCACGCCGACTCCAGCCATTTTTCATCGGCTGTGGACAACCTGCAGTGGCGCTTCAACCCCGGCAGATCGAGAAAGGCATTGGCACAGCCCTGCCGTTTCTGCTGCCGTTCGCGAGCTTCGGCCACCAGGGCCGCAGCGCTGGCACTGTCATCTCCCGGCTTCACTTGCGGGTTCAGCGCTGTCGCTTCCCGCGCCACCGTCAGGTGCAAATCGATCCGGTCCAGCAGCGGCCCTGACAGCTTGTTGCGATAGCGCTGCACCATGTCCGGTGTGCACGAACACTTGCCGCTGGGCTCGCCAAGATATCCACAGGGACAGGGATTCATCGCTGCCACCAGTTGAAAGCGCGCCGGAAAACGCACGCGATCCTTGGCTCGGGCGATCACGATATGTCCCGACTCCAGAGGCTCGCGCAGTACCTCAAGCACCTTGCGATCGAACTCCGGCAGCTCGTCGAGAAACAGCACGCCGTGGTGGGCGAGGGTGATTTCGCCGGGTTGCGGTTTCGAGCTGCCGCCGACCAGCGCCGGACCGGATGCCGAATGGTGGGGTTGGCGAAACGGTCGTTGTGGCCAATGGGTCAGCGGTACGCCGCTGGCGACCGATTGAATCGCCGCCACTTCCAGCGCTTCGCATTCGGACAGCGGCGGCAGCAGCCCCGGCAAGCGGCTCGCCAGCAAGGTTTTGCCAGTCCCCGGTGGCCCACTGAACAGCAGGTTGTGCGCGCCCGCCGCGGCAATCAGCAGCGCCCGTTTCGCGGCCAGCTGACCTTGCACTTCATTGAGGTCGGGATAAGGTTTCGCCGCATGGATCAGCCCGTCCGACACATAAGGCTCAACCGGCGTATGCCCGTTGAAATGCGCCACCGCCTCGAGCAGATGATCCACCGCAAACACCTTCAATCCCGAGGCCAGGCAAGCCTCCTCGGCATTCGCCCGCGGCACCACCAGTGCCCGCCCGGCCTTGCGCGCCGCCAGCGCCGCCGGCAACACCCCGCGCACCGGCCGCACGGCGCCGGACAACGCCAATTCACCCAGACATTCCACATCATCCAGCGTCAGGCACGGCACCTGCACACTCGCCGACAGAATCCCCAAGGCAATCGCCAGATCAAAGCGTCCGCCATCCTTGGGCAGATCCGCCGGCGCCAGATTCAAGGTGATCCGCCGCGCCGGAAACTGCAGCCCGGAATTGATGATCGCGCTGCGTACCCGGTCCTTGCTCTCCTTCACCGCCGCCTCGGGCAGGCCGACCATGGTCAGCGAGGGCAGACCGTTGGCCAGATGAACTTCGACAGTGACAGCGGGAGCATCCACGCCAATCTGGGCGCGACTGTGGACGATGGAGAGGGACATGGTCGTTCCTTGAGCTGAATCGGGGGCCGCTTCCTGCGGGTTTTTTAAGGGTAGTTGGGAGAGCGAGTCCAAGTGGCGCGGATGCGAGGGCAAACCTTCACTGGATGTTGCCAAGTTCCCCTCCCAAGATCAGTAGGGGCGCCACATTAGTTTTCCTCTTCGGGATTTTTTACTTGGCTTCCTCCCCCGGCCAGCCAACCATCCGGTTCGAGTTCTTTTTGCGGGTCTGTTATTGGTCGGGGTCGAGCTTCCGCAGCATGCGTTCGTTGAGGTAGATGTGCAGCAGGCGGCTCAGGTCTCGGGCGCAGAACCAGGGTTGGTTCTGGATGAGGAGGGCGTGGAGGGGGAGTTTGTGGCGGGTGAAGATACTAGGTGTCAGATAGTTTTCGTCCATGGTTCAGTTCTCGAATTCAAGTGAAGAAAACTGCTTCTGTTCGTCGTCAAACGAAAAGGGTGGCAGCTATGCGCGGGTTGGCGAACCGGTGAATTCGAAACCGGCAGACCCTGAGTTCTCCCACGCAAAGCCGCGATAACTCGTTGAGAGAAAAGACCTCTCTGTGAGTTTAGTTGCATTGCGTCAAATTCGATCCAGGTCGCCAAACCCGGTGCTGAAAATTCAGCATCGGGTGAGCTTGGAAACCTGGGCTTTTCGGCGCAATCGGACGGCGGTGATGCAGGTTGTAGGACGTTGCCGGGATGGTTGAAGGGCTGGAGATCAAAAGATCGCAGCCTTCGGCAGCTCCTACAGGGGGTGCGGATTATTCAGCGGGCGGCGTCAGCTTGGCTTCCAGCTCGGCGACTTTGGCTTCGAGGCTTTCGAGGCGGGCGCGGGTGCGGGCCAGGACGACCATCTGGCTGTCGAATTCTTCCCGGCTCACCAGATCCAGTTTGCTGAAAGCGCTTTGCAGCAACATCTTGAACTGGCTTTCGATTTCGGCTTTCGGCAGCGGGGTGTCGCCGCTGAACAGGCGGGAGGCGGTGCCGCTCAGGGCGTCGAGGAAGTCTTTGGGCGCGAGCATGGTGGATGTCCTGTAAACAATGGCGGGCAGTGTATCACGCAGTGTCTATAGTCATTTGCGCAGGCATGGATGCACGCTTTTCGCGCAAGCGGACGGACGGCGGCGCACCGTTGTTGTGCGTATCCATCGTGGGTTTTGCGCGCCAGCGCCTGCGGCAGCGGCCAAGGGATTGAAATCAGGGGAATTTGGCGAGATGGCAAGCTTTCTGCTTAGTCGGTAGTGACCCATGCACTGATGCAGTCGCTGTGACGAATGCAGTGCGGCAGGCGGGACGGGGAGTTTCGTCGGCAGCGGTTAGCTGGCGTCAGTCGGGCAGGTAAGGCCGACGATGCGTTACAAAGCCAGGCACTGCGCTTAGACTTGAGTCGGGTTTGTTTTCCTGGGGCAAGTCCACCAATTCGGGAGAGAGTTTCATGAAGCTAGTCACTGCCATCATCAAGCCGTTCAAGTTGGACGACGTGCGC
>NZ_JBIUVO010000099.1:0-10798 GCF_044742995.1 Pseudomonas sp. NPDC087803 | reverse complement strand
CTCTTCAATGCTGTAAGCGTCCTTGAGCGGAGCAATGTCCGTGGGCAAGGACATTGCTCCGCTCAAGGACGCTTACAGCATTGAAGAGCTGAAAACCCTCGACGTGATCCTGACCTGCCAGGGTGGCGACTACACCAGCGAAGTGTTCCCGAAGCTGCGCGAAGCCGGCTGGCAGGGTTACTGGATCGACGCGGCTTCCAGCCTGCGGATGAACGATGACGCGGTGATCATTCTCGACCCGGTCAACCGCAAGGTCATCGACCAGCAACTGGACGCGGGCACCAAGAATTACATCGGCGGCAACTGCACCGTCAGCCTGATGCTGATGGGCCTGGGCGGTCTGTTCGAAGCCGGTCTGGTAGAGTGGATGAGCGCCATGACTTATCAGGCGGCCTCCGGTGCCGGCGCGCAGAACATGCGTGAACTGATCAAGCAGATGGGCGCGACTCACGCCGCTGTCGCCGATCAACTGGCCGACCCGGCCAGCGCGATCCTCGACATCGACCGTCGCGTGGCCGAAGCCATGCGCAGCGACGCGTACCCGACCGAAAACTTCGGCGTACCGCTGGCTGGCAGCCTGATCCCGTGGATCGACAAGGAACTGCCGAACGGTCAGAGCCGCGAAGAGTGGAAGGCCCAGGCCGAGACCAACAAGATCCTCGGCCGCTTCAAGAGCCCGATCCCGGTCGACGGCATCTGCGTGCGCATCGGTGCGATGCGTTGCCACAGTCAGGCGCTGACCATCAAGCTGAACAAAGACGTGCCGATCGCCGACATCGAAGGGCTGATCAGCCAGCACAACCCTTGGGTCAAACTGGTGCCAAACCAGCGCGAGATCAGCATGCAGGAGCTGAGCCCGACCAAGGTCACCGGCACCCTGAATGTACCGGTGGGGCGTCTGCGCAAGCTGAACATGGGTTCGCAGTTCGTCGGTGCCTTCACCGTCGGCGACCAACTGCTGTGGGGCGCGGCCGAACCGCTGCGTCGCATGCTGCGGATCCTGCTGGAGCGTTGATCGCTTGAAGTCGTGAAAGAACCCGCGCCTTGTGAGAGGTGCGGGTTTTTTTATGGCATTTTAAAAGATCGCAGCCTTCGGCAGCTCCTACAGAATCGGGTTCACACGCAACTCATGTAGGAGCTGCCGAAGGCTGCGATCTTTTGCTCTAAATTGCCGAACCGCCAGTCACCCGGTAAAGTGCCGCTCCCCCCGTTTCGCCAGAGGTAGAACCATGACCCAGACCCTTGATATTGCCGTCGTCGGCGCCACCGGTACTGTCGGCGAAACCCTCGTACAGATTCTCGAAGAGCGCGACTTCCCGGTCGGCAACCTGCACCTGCTGGCCAGCAGCGAATCCGCTGGCAGTTCGGTGTTGTTCCGCAACAAGAACGTGCGCGTGCGTGAAGTCGACGAGTTTGATTTCAGCAAGGTCAAACTGGTGTTCTTTGCCGCTGGCGCTGCCGTGTCCCTGAGTTACGCGGCGCGTGCCCACGCGGCCGGTTGCTCGCTAATCGACCTGTCCGGCGCGTTGCCGGCCGAGCAGGCGCCGCAAGTGGTGCCGGAAGCCAACGCTGAGGTGATCGCCGGCTTGAAAGCGCCATTCCAGGTCAGCAGCCCAAGTCCTTCGGCCACTGCGCTGGCCGTGGTGCTGGCGCCGCTGCTCGATTTGATTGAGCTGCAATACGTCAACGTCACCGCCAGTCTGGCCGTGTCCGCCCAAGGTCGCGAGGCCGTGACCGAGCTGGCCCGGCAGACCGCCGAGCTGCTGAACATGCGTCCGCTGGAGCCGACTTTCTTCGATCGGCAGATGGCTTTCAACCTGCTGGCTCAGGTCGGCACGCCCGACGCTCAAGGCCACACACTGCTGGAAAAACGTCTGGTGCGCGAGTTGCGTCAGGTGCTGAAGCAGCCTTTATTAAAGATTTCCGCCACTTGCGTTCAAGCCCCGGTGTTTTTTGGCGATAGCTATAGCGTGACCTTGCAGTCAGCGAGCGCGGTCGACCTGGAAAAAGTCAACGCTGCCCTTGAGGACGCGCCGGGCATTGAGCTGGTCGAAGCCGGCGATTATCCGACTGCGGTCGGTGACGCGGTGGGGCAGGATGTGGTCTATGTCGGTCGGGTGCGCAGCGGCGTCGACGACCCGGCGGAACTTAATCTGTGGCTGACGTCAGATAACGTACGCAAAGGCGCGGCCCTGAATGCTGTGCAGGTCGCTGAATTGTTGATAAAAGACCTGCTGTAAAAG
Source organism: Pseudomonas sp. NPDC087803 (assembly GCF_044742995.1). Taxonomy (NCBI): domain Bacteria; kingdom Pseudomonadati; phylum Pseudomonadota; class Gammaproteobacteria; order Pseudomonadales; family Pseudomonadaceae; genus Pseudomonas; species Pseudomonas sp. NPDC087803. Next base: position 8,555 of record NZ_JBIUVO010000099.1, on the reverse strand, counting down.
ATACTTGGCAACAATTTGTCGACTGATTCTAGGTGAGCGCTATGCTTGCCCGGAGCACTGGATAACGTGTCACCCTCCGGGACTTTCCGGGGCATCAAAGAAATGATCGCGCGCGGCAGTCTGTCGTCGTCGCGCGCAATGCCTTACGGCAGCGGCAATCAATATCTTCTCGCTGGCCGAGGAACGTTCAAACAAAGGATGAGGCTATGGTTCAAGTTCGCAAACTGGTGTTAGCAATAGCGGCCGCCTCGGCGCTGTCCTCCGGTATGGCGCATGCCCTCGGGCTCGGGGAGCTGACCCTGAAGTCGACCCTGAACCAGCCGCTGGTGGCCGAGATCGAGTTGCTCGACGTCAAGGATCTCACCGCTGCCGAAGTGGTGCCGAGCCTGGCTTCACCCGAAGATTTCGCCAAGGCCGGCGTCGATCGCCAGGCCTTCCTCAACGACCTGACGTTCACCCCGGTGCTCAACGCCAGCGGCAAGAGCGTGCTGCGCGTGACGTCGAGCAAGCCGCTGTCGGAACCGATGGTGAAATTCCTTGTGCAGGTGATGTGGCCGAACGGCCGTCTGCTGCGCGATTACAGCGTGCTGCTGGATCCTTCTAAGTTCTCGCCGCAGACCGCTGATGCTGCCGCGCAACCGGCGCCGGCGCAGACCATCACTGCACCGACCACCGGTGCCACGCACCCTTCGCAATACACCACTACGCCGCGCGATACCCTGTGGGAAATCGCCGCGAAGGCGCGCACCGGCGGTTCGGTGCAGCAGACCATGCTGGCGATTCAGGCGCTGAACCCGGATGCGTTTATCGACGGCAACATCAACCGTCTGAAAACCGGTCAGGTACTGCGCCTGCCGGACTCGGTGGAAAGCACCGCGCTGCCGCAGTCCAAGGCGATTGCCGAAGTTGCCGCGCAGAACGATGCCTGGCGTCAGGGCCGTCGTTATGTGGCCAAGCCTGGCACCGGTCAGCAGCAGCTCGACGCGACCAAACGTGGCCGCAGCAATGTCGGCACCGGCCAGAATGCCAAGGACAACCTGAGCCTGGTCTCTGCTGAAAACGCCAAGGGCCGTGGCAAAGGCCCGGCCGGCGATGCCAAGGCCTTGAGCAACAAGCTGGCGGTGACTCAGGAAAGCCTCGACACCACCCGTCGTGACAACGAGGAACTGAAAAGCCGCATGGCCGATCTGCAAAGTCAGCTGGACAAGCTGCAACGCCTGATCGAGCTGAAGAACAATCAACTGGCGAAGATGCAGGCCGAAGGCCCGGGCGCTGCGCCAGCCGCCACTGCTGCCGTACCGGCGATCACGGCCGAACTGGCCGCGACCCCGCCAGCCACCCCGGCAGAAGCGGCGCCAACGCCAGAATCGGCGATTGCACCACCGGTCGAGACGCCTGCTGAAACGCCAGTGGTCGCACCGAAACCGGTGGTCGATGAAGATAAAACCTTCAACGAACTGCTGACCAATCCGATCCTGCTGGGTCTGGTCGGTGGCGGTGCGGTGGTGCTGCTGCTTCTGCTGTTGCTGTTGGCTCGTCGCCGCAAAGCCCAGCAGGAAGCCGAGAAGCACCTGCGCATGGCCCGCGCTTTGGCTGAGGAGCAAGAGTTCTCCGCCGAGCAGGACCTGCCGGAAAGCAGCTTCGAAGGTCTGGAAACACCTGCCGCCAGCGTCAAGCTCAACACTCCGGCACCGGCACCGGCGCCAGCGCCTGCTGCGGTGGTGGCTCCGGTGGTGATGGCTGAGCCAATTGCCGCGCCATTGGTCGCGCCCGCCGCCGAGCGTTCCGATGACGTGCTGGACAAGGCTCAGTCGCACATCAATGCCGGTCGCCTGAATCAGGCTGCCGCGCTGTTGGAGGAGGGTGTCAGCCTCGAGCCGCAGCGCAGTGACTTGCGTCTGAAATTGATGGAAGTCTACGGTCAGCAGGGCGACCGCGATGCGTTCGTCGGTCAGGAGCGTCAGCTGGTGGCCAACGGTGAAAACTTCGCCAAGGTCGAAGAGCTGAAAAAGCGCTTCCCGGCCATGGCGGTAGTCGCTGTCGCGGGTCTGGCCGCAGCGGCGGTCGCCGCCGAACTGGACGCGCAATACGTCAAGGATCTGCTGCTCGACGAGCCAGAAGCGCCTGCACCTGAGCCTGCTCCTGTGGCAGACGACCTCGACAGCGCATTCGACCTGAGCCTGGACGACCTCGACAACATTACCCCGGTTGAGCCGGCACCTGTCGTTGAGCCTGAAGCGCCGGTGGAGCTGGACGAATTCCCCGCCGATGATGACCTGAGCTTCGAATCGGTGCTGCAGCAGCAGACCGAAATCAAGGAAAATCTCGACGACCTGTCGGACTTCGACCTCGATCTGGACCTCGGTGCCGAGCCCGCGCCAGCACCAACCGTCGACTTGGCGGATGATGACTTCCTGCTGGATCTGGACGAGGGCGTGAAAGATCTGCCGCCGGTCGAGCCTGCCGTGGTCAACGAAGTGCCGCAGGACGATCTGGAGCTGCCGGCGGATTTCGATCTGTCGCTGGCTGACGAAATGGACACCAACCCGGCCGAGCCGGATGCCTTCGCCGCCGAGCTGGATGACGTCAATGCCGAGCTGGATCGCCTGTCGCAGAGCATTGCCGAGCCGACCTTCACCGAAGCCGATGCGGCATCGGGTGATGATCTGGGCGAGGATGATTTCGACTTCCTCGCCGGCACCGACGAAGCCGCCACCAAGCTCGATCTGGCCCAGGCCTACATCGACATGGGCGACAGCGACGGCGCCCGTGACATCCTCAACGAAGTGTTGACCGAGGGTGACGAGAAGCAGCGTGGCGAAGCCAAGGAAATGCTTTCGCACCTGGCTTGATTTGGCGGTAAACAAAACGGCAGCCCATCGTGGCTGCCGTTTTTGTTTGCTTTTTAGAATCAAAAGATCAAAAGATCGCAGCCTGCGGCAGCTCCTACATGAGATTGCGTTCCTCTGTAGGAGCTGCCGCAGGCTGCGATCTTTTGATCTTGAAACTGGCATCCCCGACCCACAGCCTTATAATGCCCGCCTTTGTACCTCAGCAGGCTGTCCCACCTTGGCAAACATAGATAACCCGGTCGCCGAAATGGCGCCTGAAGGCTTTTACCGCGTGGCACTGGGCGTCGAGTACAAAGGTTCGCGCTACAGCGGCTGGCAGCGTCAGTTGACCGGCGTGGCCACGGTGCAGGAAGAGCTCGAAAAAGCCTTGTCGAAAGTCGCCAACTCGCCGATTTCGCTGCAGTGCGCCGGGCGTACCGATGCCGGCGTGCACGCTTGCGGACAAGTCGTGCATTTCGACACCCAGGTCGACCGTTCGCTGAAAGCCTGGGTGATGGGCGCCAATATCAATCTGCCTCACGACATCAGTGTCAGTTGGGCACGGGTGATGCCGGCGCATTTTCATGCGCGGTTCAAGGCCATCGCGCGGCGTTATCGCTATGTGATCTACAACGATCAGATTCGTCCGGCCCATCTCAATGAAGAAATCACCTGGAACCACCGCCCGCTCGACGTCGAACGCATGGCCGAGGCCGCGCAGTATCTGATCGGCACCCATGATTTCAGTGCGTTCCGTGCAGGGCAGTGCCAAGCGAAATCGCCGATCAAGAAAATGCACCACCTGCGCGTGACCCGTCACGGCAAAATGATTGTTCTCGATATCCGCGCCAACGCCTTTTTGCACCACATGGTGCGCAACATCGCCGGTGTACTGATGACCATCGGTGCCGGCGAGCGCCCGGTGGAGTGGATGAAGGAAGTTCTGGAAAGTCGCGAGCGCCGCTCCGGTGGTGTGACAGCGCATCCGTACGGTTTGTATCTGGTGCAGGTCGAGTACCACGACGAATTCCCGTTGCCCGAGCGTTTCATCGGGCCACATTTCCTTACGGGTTTCTCGGAACTTGACGGCTGACGCCCTCGAACGCTTTTGTTACCATCCGGGACTTTCCCGGTTTTTGCCTTGAGGTTTTTATCGACATGTCCGCCGTTCGCAGCAAGATTTGCGGGATTACCCGCATAGAAGATGCGTTGGCAGCCGTCGAGGCAGGAGCCGATGCGATCGGTTTCGTGTTCTACGCCAAGAGCCCGCGGGCGGTGAGCGTTCAGCAGGCAAGGGCGATCATCCAGGCATTGCCGCCGTTCGTCACCACTGTTGGCCTGTTCGTCAACGCCAGCCGCTGCGAGTTGGGGGAAATCCTCGATGCCGTGCCGCTGGATCTGTTGCAGTTTCACGGCGATGAGACCGCTGAAGAGTGCGAAGGCTGGCATCGTCCGTACATCAAGGCGCTGCGGGTCAAGGCCGGCGACGACATCGCGGCTGCCGTCGATGCCTATCCGAGCGCCAGTGGCGTGCTGCTCGACACTTATGTCGAAGGCGTGCCTGGGGGAACCGGCGAGGCATTCGACTGGTCATTGATTCCGCAAACCTTGAGCAAACCGCTGATCCTGGCCGGCGGCCTCACCCCGGAAAACGTCGCCGACGCCGTGGCCCGGGTCAAACCGTACGCGGTCGATGTCAGCGGCGGGGTAGAGGCGAGCAAGGGCATCAAGGATCACGCAAAAATTCACGCGTTTTTAAAAGCCACCAAGAACACCGGGAATTGCTAGGGGCCTGTAGGAGCTGACGAGTGCAACGAGGCTGCGATCTCTTGATCCTGCTTTTTAAAGAGACCTCAACGCCATGGCCTCCCGTCAGCTCCCGCATGAGCATCGGTTCCGATTTTGATGTGACGGCTGGCAGTCTGCCGCCGTCCATCAATGCACTTGCACAAAGCAGGCGCGGCTGAGGGTTTGTGGAGTTGCACGCAGGTCATGTTTCGCGCTGACCGCGGCGTTCCACCAACCATCGCCACACACATGAATTTAGCTGAAGGGCATACGCGGGGCTGCGAACCAGAGCGTTCGGGCCGCCGGTACTGGAGAAAGAAAGCATGAGCAACTGGTTAGTAGACAAACTGATCCCTTCGATCATGCGTTCGGAGGTCAAGAAGAGCTCGGTGCCTGAAGGTCTGTGGCACAAATGCCCGTCCTGCGAGGCTGTGCTGTATCGCCCTGAGCTGGAAAAGACCCTGGACGTTTGCCCCAAGTGCAATCACCACATGCGCATCGGCGCACGGGCGCGCATCGACATCTTCCTGGATGCCGAAGGCCGCAACGAGCTGGGTGCAGACCTGGAGCCGGTTGACCGTCTGAAGTTCCGCGACGGCAAGAAGTACAAGGACCGTCTGGTCGCTGCACAGAAGCAGACCGGCGAAAAAGACGCGCTGATTTCCGTCAGCGGCACCCTGCTGGGTATGCCGGTGGTGGTGTCGGCGTTCGAATTCAGCTTCATGGGCGGTTCCATGGGCGCCATCGTCGGTGAGCGCTTCGTGCGCGCCGCCAACTACGCCCTGGAAAACCGTTGCCCGATGATCTGCTTCGCCGCCTCCGGTGGCGCGCGCATGCAGGAAGCGCTGATCTCGCTGATGCAGATGGCCAAGACTTCGGCCGTCCTGGCACGTCTGCGTGAAGAAGGCATTCCGTTCATCTCGGTGCTGACTGATCCGGTCTACGGCGGCGTTTCCGCCAGTCTGGCGATGCTCGGCGACGTGATCGTCGGTGAGCCGAAAGCCCTGATCGGCTTCGCCGGTCCGCGTGTGATCGAGCAGACCGTGCGGGAAAAACTGCCGGAAGGCTTCCAGCGCAGCGAGTTCCTGCTGGAGCATGGCGCGATCGACCTGATCATTGATCGTCGTGAACTGCGTCCACGTCTGGGCAATCTGCTGGCACAACTGACCGGCCAGCCGACGCCGACTTACGTCGCCGCTCCTGTCGAGCCAATCGTCGTTCCACCGGTGCCTGCCAACGTATGACCGAGCGTACCCTTGGCGAGTGGCTCGCCTACCTTGAGCAGTTGCATCCATCGGCCATCGACATGGGGCTGGAGCGTTCGCAACAGGTAGCGTCCCGCATGGGACTGGGCCAGCCGGCGCCTCGGGTGATCACGGTCACCGGCACCAACGGCAAGGGTTCGACCTGCGCGTTCGTGGCTTCGTTGCTGCGGGCGCAGGGCCTGAGCGTGGGTGTCTACAATTCTCCGCACCTGCTGCGTTACAACGAGCGGGTGCAGCTCAATGGCGTCGAAGCCACTGACGCACAGCTGTGCGAAGCCTTCGCTGCGGTCGAGGCCGGGCGTGGCGACACTTCCCTGACGTACTTCGAAATGGGCACCCTGGCGGCGTTCTGGCTGTTTCAGCAGGCAAAACTTGACGCTGTGGTGCTGGAAGTCGGTCTGGGCGGGCGTTTGGACACGGTCAACGTGGTGGATGCCGATATCGCTCTGGTCACCAGCATCGGTGTCGATCACGCTGATTACCTGGGGAATACCCGTGAATCCGTGGCTTTCGAGAAGGCCGGGATTTTCCGCCAGGGCAAGCCTGCGCTGTGCGGCGACCTGAACCCTCCGCAACCATTGCTCGACAAGGTTCGCGAGTTGGGGTGTCCGTTCTCGCTGCGCGGGCGCGACTTCGATCTGGGGATCACCGATCACGACTGGCAATGGCGCGGCACTGACGCACAGGGTCAGGTGGTCGAATTGCATGATTTGCCGCTGCTCGATCTGCCGATGGAAAACGCTGCGCTGGCATTGCAGGCGTACCTGCTGCTCGGCTTGCCGTGGGATCCTGCGCAGATTGTTGCGGCCTTGCAGGCCACTCGCGTGGTCGGCCGGCTGGATCGCCGTGCGTTCGAATTCGATGGCAAGCGCCTGAATCTGTTGCTGGACGTGGGGCATAACCCGCACGCGGCGGAGTATCTGGCGCGGCGCCTGGCCAGTCGGCCACCGGTGGGCAAGCGTCTGGCGGTGTTCGGCTTGTTGGCGGACAAGGATCTGGATGGTGTCGTCGGCGAATTGAATGCTAGTGTCGAGCACTGGGCGGTAGCGCCGCTGGACTCGCCGCGTGCACGTCCGGTCAGCGAATTACACGCGGCGTTGCAGAACCTTGGCGCCTGCGTCACGTCCTATGACAGTGTCGCGGCTGCGCTGGAAGGCCAGTGTGCGATCGCAACCAGCGACGACGAGATTCTGTTGTTCGGATCATTTTATTGTGTCGCCGAGGCCCTTGAATGGCTGGCCCGGCGCTCCACGGAGGAAGCGGCAAATGGCTTTGCTGGATAAAGCGTACAAGCAGCGCATGGTCGGTGCCCTGGTGCTGGTGGCGCTGGCGGTGATTTTCCTGCCGATGCTGTTTTCCCGTCAGGACGAGCAGCGTCAGGTCACGGTCGATGCGCCGGCTGCGCCGCAAGCGCCCGCCGTACCGCAAGTGCAGCTTGAGCCGGTGGCCGTGCCTGAACCGCAGACACTGCCGCAGGAGCCGGTGCCGGGCGACGACGAAGTGGCCGAGCAATCGGCGCCGTCGATGCCGATTGCCGCGGCACCAGCACCAGCACCCGCCCCGGTAGCCAAAACGGTTACGCCAGCACCTGCGCCAGCCGCCAAGCCTGCTGCGGCACCGGCCCAGCCGATTGCTGCCGTTCCGGCCAAGCCTGACACCACGCAAAGCCGTATCGACGCCAACGGTCTGTCGGTCAGCTGGTCGGTGCAACTGGCCAGCTTGTCGAGTCGTGAGGGTGCCGAATCGCTGCAAAAATCCCTGCGCAGCCAAGGCTACAACGCCTATATCCGCTCTGCTGACGGCAAGAACCGGGTGTTCGTCGGCCCGTTGATCCAGCGTGCCGAGGCTGATCGTCTGCGGGATGTTTTGAGTCGTCAGCAAAACCTCAAGGGTTTTGTCGTGCGCTTCCAGCCTGAGCGTGGCTAAAAACTATCGCCCGGATTGAAAAGCACTGACAATCGCAGCTTACCGACAGCGGTGCGCTCTGCTAAAATGCGCCGCCTTATCCGTCTGTAGGCTGCACTGTGCCATTTACCATGGTTGACTGGGCGATCGTTGCAATCATCGCCATCTCCGCTTTGATCAGTTTGAGCCGCGGCTTCGTCAAGGAAGCATTATCGCTGGTGACCTGGATCATCGCAGGAGCTGTTGCCTGGATGTTCGGTGGCTCACTGTCCGAGTACCTCGCCGGATACATCGAAACCCCATCGGCTCGCGTGATCGCGGGCTGTGCCATCATGTTTGTCGCCACACTGATCGTGGGCGCAATGATCAATTATCTTATCGGCGAGTTGGTGCGCGTGACCGGGTTGTCCGGCACCGACCGATTCCTCGGCATGGCCTTCGGCGCGGCGCGTGGCGTGTTGCTGGTGGTCGTGGCAGTCGGGCTGTTGAGCCTGTGGCCGGTACAGCAGTACGGGTTGTGGAAAGAATGACAGCTCGTGCCAAAGTTTCTATTGGTCGCCGACTGGTCCAAAAACCTGATTCTCGGGTGGAGCAGTCAGTGGCTTGCCAGCGGAATCAGCGTACCCGCTGATATTCCGTTCAAGGAACAACTCATGCCGTCGGCGAAAACGCCACAGTGAGTGTTGTTCAGTTCAGATCCATTAAGTAGGGGTTGCGTCGCATGGGTGGCATGGTCGGTCTCGGCGGTACGTCGACCGTCAATCAG
>NZ_JBIUVO010000098.1:0-10864 GCF_044742995.1 Pseudomonas sp. NPDC087803 | reverse complement strand
GTTCTCATGAGCGCAGTACCACGCCGCTGTCGTCTTCCCACCACACGTAGACCTTGTCGTCCCAGGTCGGACGCGCGCCACGGCGTTCGGCGTTGGCCATGAACGACTGGACGATCTTGCCGCCGGGCAGCTCGACGTAAAACACCGAATGGCCACCGAGGTAAGCGATGTCGTGGACCTTGCCTTCGGACCAGTTGTAGCGGACTTCGGGCTTGATGGTGCTGACGAGCATTTTTTCCGGACGGATCGCGTAGGTGATCGACTTGTCCTGTACTGAAGTGCTGACGCCGTGGCCGACGTAGATCTTCTGTTGCAGGTCCGGGCTGTGGATGATGGCGTGGCCTTCAAGGTCTTCCACCACGGTGCCGTCGAAGGCGTTTACGTTGCCGATGAACTCGCAGACCATGCGGCTGACCGGCGCTTCATAGATGTCCACCGGGCTGCCGATCTGGGCGATCCAGCCGAGGTGCATGATCGCGATGCGCTCGGCCATGGTCATGGCTTCTTCCTGGTCGTGGGTCACCATCACGCAAGTCACGCCGACGCGCTCGATGATTTGCACCAGTTCCAGCTGCATCTGCGAACGCAGTTTTTTATCCAGCGCACCCATCGGTTCGTCGAGCAGCAACAGCTTCGGGCGTTTCGCCAGGGAGCGGGCGAGGGCAACGCGCTGGCGCTGACCGCCGGACAACTGATGGGGTTTGCGTTTGGCGTATTGGGTCATGTGCACCAGGCGCAGCATCTCTTCGACGCGGGCGTCGATTTCGCTGGCCGGCAAACGGTCCTGCTTGAGGCCGAAGGCGATGTTCTGCGCCACAGTCATGTGCGGGAACAGCGCGTACGACTGGAACATCATGTTGATCGGCCGCTCGTACGGCGGCATGTCAGTGATGTCCACACCGTCGAGCAGAATCCGCCCTTCAGTCGGGCGCTCGAAACCGGCGAGCATGCGCAGCAGGGTCGATTTGCCCGAACCGGAGCCGCCGAGCAGGGCAAAGATTTCACCCTGATGGATCTCCAGGGACACATCGTCCACGGCCGTGGTTTCGTCGAACTTCTTGGTGACACGATCGACTTTCACCAGAACCTTTTTCGGTTGCTGGTGGCCTTCAAGTGCCTTCCGGTAAGTGCTGGAGGCGTTTGCCATGTGAAACTCCCAACAGGTTTCGTTCGCTCGGCCAACGTGGCCGGGCTTAAGTGGATTGCAAGCCTGTAAGCGCAATTTCAGTCATTACATATCCCCTGTAGGAGTGAGCCTGCTCGCGATGAGGCCATCTCAGTCGACATCTCTGTTGACTGGTCTATTGCTATCGCGAGCAGGCTCACTCCTACAGGGGGAATTGCGCATGCCTAACTGACCTTGCGCTGCCGAGGGCTTGGTCGGCGCCGCCGTCCTGGCTGCCTGGGTCGTACTTGTTGTTATTACGGTTTGTTGTTTTCACGGATGACGGATGCGCACGCGCGCCGCCGCCGACCCCGTGGGGGCAGTAAACAGTTTTGAAATCCTGGGTTGTGTCAGCGCTGGTTGCGTCGCGCCGCCCGTTGCCGGCAAGCCGCGCCGAACGCCTGGAAAATCTTCAGGTAGTTCGGGTTGTCCAGCACCTGCCATTCCGGGTGCCATTGCACACCGAGGGCGAAGGTCGGGCTGTGCTCGACCGAGATCGCCTCGATCAAGCCATCCGGCGCCACCGCTTCGGCACGCAGGCCGGGGGCGAGGCGGTCGATGCCCTGACTGTGAATCGAGTTGACCTGGAACTCGCCCGGCAACTCTAGCGCCTCGAACACACCGCCCGCCAGCACGCTCACGGCATGCGCCGGTGCGTATTGCACGGCCACGTCGGGGCTGTCGGCTTCACGGTGATCGAGCATGCCCGGCAGTTCGTGCACTTTCTGGTGCAGGCTGCCGCCGAAGGCCACGTTCATTTCCTGGAAGCCACGGCAAATGCCGAGCACCGGAACGCCCGCCGCAATGGCTGCACGCAATAAAGGAAGGGTGGTGGCGTCCCGCGCCGGATCGTGATCCGTGCCGGGTTCGCTGGCCGGGCCTTGATAGTGGAAGGGCTCCACGTTCGAGGGCGAGCCGGTCAGCAACAGACCGTCGAGTTGACCGAGCAGGTCTTCGATTTCAGTCAGTTTGCCAAGGGACGGAATGACCACTGGAAGACCCTGAGCGCCAACGCTGACAGCACGTACGTACTTGTCGCCGCTGATGTGATAGGGGTGCAGGCCAATCTGTTTGACGCACGCAGTAACGCCGATCAATGGCTTGAATGCCATTTTTATTCACCTCGAAGTTTGACACTTGAACGAGCTTTTCCGGAGCTTAGCCTCGTTGATTTTAATTAACAACTGCCATGTAAAAAATTCTAAACGCCGTTCATCAAATCTTCATGATTCCAGGCCTTGTGGCGCCTGCATTGGCACGAGAGTGTTAAAAAAAGCCCGAAAAATAAACGCTGAGCGGCCAGGTGTTCGCTATTGACTTCACTTTACCTTTCGGATTGACTGGCTCGGCGAAACAGCGGTGAACATAATAATTAACAGCTAAATAGGTGCATCATGTCGGTCCCTCTGCGTACCGTTCAACTCAACGAAGCAAACGCATTCCTTAAGAAATATCCTGAGGTTTTGTACGTCGACCTTCTGATTGCGGATATGAACGGTGTGGTGCGCGGCAAGCGCATCGAGCGCACCAGTCTTCACAAGGTTTACGAGAAAGGCATCAACCTGCCGGCCTCGCTCTTCGCTCTCGACATCAATGGCTCCACGGTGGAAAGCACCGGCCTGGGTCTGGACATCGGCGACGCCGACCGCATCTGCTACCCGATCCCCGGCACCCTGAGCATCGAGCCGTGGCAGAAACGCCCAACCGCACAGTTGCTGATGACCATGCACGAGATCGAAGGCGAGCCGTTCTTCGCCGATCCGCGTGAAGTGCTGGCCAACGTGGTGCGCAAATTCGACGAACTGGGCCTGACCATCTGCGCCGCGTTCGAACTGGAGTTCTACCTGATCGACCAGGACAACGTGAACGGCCGTCCGCAGTCGCCACGTTCGCCGGTCTCCGGCAAGCGTCCGGTGTCGACTCAGGTTTATCTGATCGACGATCTCGACGAATACGTCGACTGCCTGCAAGACATCCTCGAAGGCGCGAAAGAGCAGGGCATCCCGGCTGACGCCATCGTCAAGGAAAGCGCCCCGGCGCAATTCGAAGTCAACCTGCATCACGTCTCCGACCCGATCAAGGCTTGCGACTACGCGGTCCTGCTCAAGCGTCTGGTGAAGAACATCGCCTACGATCACGAGATGGATACGACCTTCATGGCCAAGCCGTATCCGGGCCAGGCGGGCAACGGTCTGCACGTGCATATTTCGATCCTGGACAAAGAAGGCAACAACATCTTCGCCAGCGAGGATCCCGAGCAGAACGCCGCGCTGCGACACGCGATCGGCGGTGTGCTGGAGACCCTGCCTGCGCAAATGGCGTTCCTCTGCCCGAACGTCAACTCGTACCGCCGCTTCGGCGCACAGTTTTACGTGCCGAACTCGCCGAGCTGGGGCATCGACAACCGCACCGTTGCGGTCCGTGTGCCGACCGGTTCGCCGGACGCCGTGCGCATCGAGCACCGCGTGGCCGGTGCCGATGCCAACCCGTACCTGCTGATGGCCTCGGTGCTGGCCGGTATTCACCACGGCCTGACCAACCAGATCGAGCCAGGCGCGCCGGTTGAAGGCAACAGCTACGAGCAGAACGAACAGAGCCTGCCGAACAACCTGCGCGACGCGTTGCGCGAGCTGGACGACAGCGAAGTCATGGCCAAGTACATCGACCCGATGTACATCGACGTATTCGTTGCATGCAAGGAAAGCGAGCTGGCCGAGTTCGAGAACTCGATCTCCGACCTTGAGTACAACTGGTATCTGCATACCGTTTAAAGCCCAGCACCATTCCCTGTAGGAGTGAGCCTGCTCGCGATAGCGTCGCCACATTCAAAAGTGATGGTGACTGACCCACCGCTATCGCGAGCAGGCTCACTCCTACAGGGGGTCGGTTACCAGATTTTGATCGGCGGCGTTCGTCCGCTGCTCACCCACCCCTTGTCGAGCCACAACCATGACCACCACCCGCAACGACTGGGAACAACGCTTCCAGTCCCTGACCATCGAATCCCGCGCATTCATCAACGGTGAATACCGCCCGGCGATCAGCGGCGCCACCTTCGAATGCCTGAGCCCTGTCGATGGTCGTTTCCTCGCCTCCGTGGCCAGCACCGATGAAGCCGACGCCAACCTCGCTGTCGACGTCGCACGCCAGTCGTTCAATTCCGGCGTGTGGGCGCATAAGGCCCCGGCCGAGCGCAAGCGCATCCTGATTCGCTTCGCCGATCTGATCCTGCAACACCAGGAAGAACTGGCGCTGCTCGAAACCCTCGACATGGGCAAACCGATCAGCGATTCGATGAGCATCGACATTCCGGCGACCGCCAACGCGATCCGCTGGAGCGCCGAAGCGATCGACAAGATCTACGACGAAGTTGCCGCCACCCCGCACGATCAACTTGGTCTGGTGACCCGCGAGCCGTCCGGCGTAGTCGCAGCCATCGTGCCGTGGAACTTCCCGCTGATCATGGCCAGCTGGAAATTCGCCCCGGCCCTGGCCGCCGGTAACTCGTTCATCCTCAAACCTTCGGAAAAGTCGCCGCTGACCGCGATCCGCATCGCTCAGTTGGCGCTGGACGCGGGCATTCCGAAAGGCGTGTTCAACGTCCTGCCGGGCTTCGGCCACACCGTTGGCAAAGCGCTGGCGTTGCACATGGACGTCGACGTGCTGGCCTTCACCGGCTCCACGGCGATTGCCAAACAGCTGATGATTTATGCCGGCCAAAGCAACATGAAACGTGTCTGGCTCGAAGCCGGGGGCAAGAGCCCGAACGTGGTGTTCGCCGACGCCCCGGACTTGCGCGCGGCAGCCCAGGCTGCGGCCGGCGCCATCGCTTTCAACCAGGGCGAAGTGTGCACCGCCGGTTCGCGTCTGCTGGTGGAGCGTTCGATCCGCGAGCAATTCATTCCGCTGCTGGTGGAAGCGCTGCAAGCGTGGAAACCGGGGCATGCCCTCGACCCGGCGACCACCGTTGGCGCGGTGGTTGATCAGCGGCAACTGGACAACGTGCTGCGCTACATCAGCATCGGTCGCGAGCAGGGCGCCGAGCTGATCGCCGGCGGCCAGCGCACCCTCGAAGAAACCGGTGGCCTGTATGTGCAACCGGCGATCTTCGATGGCGTGACCAATGCGATGACCATCGCCCGCGAAGAAATCTTCGGCCCGGTGTTGTCGCTGATCACCTTCGACAGCGTTGAAGAAGCGCTGCAGATCGCCAACGACAGCATTTTTGGTCTCGCCGCCGGCGTGTGGACCAGCAACCTGAGCAAGGCGCACACCTTCGCCCGTGGCCTGCGGGCCGGCAGCGTGTGGGTCAACCAGTACGACGGCGGCGACATGACCGCACCGTTCGGTGGCTTCAAACAGTCGGGCAACGGTCGCGACAAATCGCTGCACGCGTTCGACAAGTACACCGAGCTGAAAGCGACCTGGATCAAGCTCTGATTTTCTACAGCGGTGGTCGCTTTTGATGGGCGACCCTCGGAGAACAATAAAATGAAACAACAACACGTCAACAGCTACTACGCCGCCACGCGCAACGAAGTCATCGACTTTCCGACCCTTGAAGAGTCGGTCGAGTGCGATGTCTGCATCATCGGCGCCGGCTATACGGGCCTGTCTTCGGCGCTGTTCCTCACCGAAGCCGGTTACAAAGTGACGGTGCTAGAAGCGGCGAAAGTCGGCTACGGCGCCAGTGGCCGCAACGGCGGGCAACTGGTCAACTCGTACAGTCGCGACGTCGATGTGATCGAAGAGCGCTACGGCGACAAGACTGCGGAAATCCTCGGCAGCATGATCTTCGAAGGCGCCGACATCATCCGTTCGCGCATCCAGCAATACGACATCAAATGCGACTACCGCCCGGGCGGCATTTTCGCAGCGATGAACAGGAAACAACTCAACGGTCTGGCTGAGCAGAAGCGCAGCTGGGAACGGTACGGTAACAAAAACCTGAAGATGCTCGACGCCGCTGACATCCGTCGCGAAGTCGGCTCCGACGCCTACGTTGGCGGCCTGCTGGACATGCAGGGCGGTCACGTGCATCCGCTGAACCTGGCCCTCGGTGAAGCCGCTGCCATCGTGCGTCTGGGCGGCAAGATCTACGAGCAATCGGCTGCCGTGGAAATCAAATACGGCGAGCCGAACGTCGTGCGCACCGCCAAAGGCCAGGTGCGCGCCAAGTACCTGCTGATCGCCGGCAACGCCTACCTGCCGCAAGGTCTGGACAACCGCGTGACCGCGAAAAGCATGCCGTGCGGCTCGCAGATCGTCGTCACCGAGCCACTGACCGAGAAGCAGGCACGCAGCCTGATCACCAACAACTACTGTGTCGAAGACTGCAACTATCTGCTGGATTACTACCGTCTCACTGCCGACAACCGTCTGCTGTACGGCGGCGGCGTGGTCTACGGCGCACGCGAACCGGACGACATTGAACAGTTGATCCGGCCGAAGATCCTCAAGACCTTCCCGCAGCTCAAGGACGTGAAAATCGACTACCGCTGGACCGGCAACTTCCTGCTGACCATGTCACGCATGCCGCAATTCGGCCGCATCGAGAAAAACGCCTACTACATGCAGGGCTACAGCGGTCACGGCGTCACCTGCTCGCACCTGGCCGGCAAACTGATCTCGGAGATGATCCGCGGCGACGCCGAACGCTTCGATGCGTTCGCCTCACTGCCGCACATGCCAATGATCGGCGGCCGCACCTTCTCCGCCCCACTGACCGCCCTTGGCGCCGTCTACTACTCGTTGCGCGACCGCTTCGGCATCTAAGTTACCTCCCCGGCGGCGGCCCCCAAGACCCCGCCGGTTTTTTAATGCTGTAGCAACACCGCCGATGTCACTGACACTCGGATGTCCAACTGTGGGAGCCAGCCTGCTGGCGAAGAGGCCAGCAAAGGCAGCATCAATCCGACTGAAACACTAAAGATCCAAATGTAGGAGTGAGCCTGCTCGCGATGGCGCCAGCCCAGTCACCATCCCTCCCACAGAAACACTGCAAACCCTGTGGGAGCTGGCTTGCCAGCGATGACGGCCTGACAAACTTCACAAAGGCAACTGACACAAAAGAGATCCAACTGTGGGAGCGAGCCTGCTCGCGAAGAGGCCATATCAGCCAACCTCCATGTCGTCTGACACACCGCTTTCGCGAGCAGGCTCGCTCCCACAGTGCTTGTATTACCAAGGCCAGAAGGACTTTTACCGCACCGTCCATCGAACCTGCTGAGCAACACCGGCAAACGTGATTTAATAGCCGCCTTTCACGGTTCCGGGACACGGGAGCAACGTGATCCGCGCGCCTTGCGCGGCACCCGCCACCCACCCCCATTGCCCTTAAGTACTACTCACATAAGGCTGTCATGGATACGGGTTCTCGACTCAAACTAGTACGCGAAAGCTACAAACTCTCCCAGCGCGAGCTGGCCCGGCGTAGCGGCGTGACCAATGCCACCATCTCCCTGATCGAACAGAATCGCGTCAGCCCTTCCGTCAGTTCCCTGAAAAAGCTGCTCGAAGGCATCCCGATGTCCCTGGCCGACTTCTTCACCTTCGACCAGCCCCCGCGCGAACACCAATACGTCTTCCGCGCCAACGAACAACCCGATCTGGGCCGCCACGGCCTGCGCCTGCTGCTGATCGGCGCCTCAGTGCCAAGTCGCCAGATGCGCTTGCTGCGCGAGCAATACGCACCGGGCGCGAGCTCCGGGGAAGAGCCGATTGTTCACGCTGAGGGCGAGGAGTGCGGGTTGGTGACGCGTGGTACGGTGGAGTTGACCGTGGATGGGTCGGTGAGTGTGTTGAATGCCGGCGATGGGTATTACTTCCCGACGACACTGCCGCATAAGTTTCGGAATATCGGGGCGGATGAGGCGGAGATTATTAGTGCGAATACGCCTGCTAACTTCTGATTGATGCTTTAGGTAAAAACCATACGCTGTAAGTAAATCCGGCGCCTTGTTGAAGGGCGTCGGATTTTTTTCGAGTCGAGGAAAGGTTTGTAGGTTTGATGGTTTTCATTTGTAGGACAGCTCTGAATTAATGCGTGATGATGCAAGGTTTATGGTGTTATGACTTTCCGTGCATGTTTACATTGGTGTTGATATTTGTGCGCTTCTTTCTTTGTTGATCAGGATTTTGTTTTTTCGAACTCAATTAATTGTTTTTAATGGTTTAGTGCGGGTGGTGTCGTGAAGTTGAGCATTCGATTTCTGTGTCAGGTTGTCCTTCTGTTCTTTTTAACTGTCGCATTTAGTTATATTTTCGCGATGGTTCTAATAAATTTTATGAGTCAGATTTTACCGCTGGAAGGACTGATCAGGAAATTTGCTGAGGGCTTCATGCTTCTGATTTATCTGTATGTAAATTTCTTCTACTGCTTTCCCGATCAGGTAACTGAGTTGCGAGGTCGGTATGTCGGGTCTAGACGCTATCCTGCCTGGGTAAGGCATTTCATCGCTGGCAGTTGTGCACTTATATTTGAAGAGATCGCTTATTACTTTATTAGCGATACTTGGAGTTTTTCGGAAGTGCTGTATAGGTTACTGAGTTTTTCGGTGTTCTTCGCTTTTTACGGATATTTTATGTCCGGGGAAGGATTTAAAGGTGGGCGGTGATTTTTGTTGTTGGTTTGTTGTGTGACTTCGTTGTCAAGGTTTCTAATAGTGATGCCGTCAATCAAGGTCTCAAAAGCAAGCGATATTTTCCCCATTCTCTTATAGGCCCGCTCATAATTCATAGGATCACGAATGAATAGCTCCACTGAGTCGGGTTTTCGAATTGGTTGAAGTATGCTGAGTATAGAGAGCCCTATATCAACGCCATAATAGGCAGTATTTCCACGGGAAGAGTCACCCGCTAAGAATTGATAGAGTTTGCGGGTTGGACCAACTACTGCTGGGTTTTCAGGGCCGTAGTAAATGTTTGCTAGTCCTTCATAGATATTGTTAGCTCCATGTAATGAATAGACGGTGCCGGCCACTGCGTTTTTTGGTGTTCTGGAAGCGAAATGTACTGAGGCGATTTGGATTTGCATCATCCCCGCGGCAACACCTACGCCGTTTTGAGCATAGAACGATACTTTGTTCAATAAGTCAGAGTGTTCCTCCCTGAGCTCCTGCAGTCCTTGCTTGGCACTAATGAAACCTTCATCCACCGCCCGAATAACCTCATTCGCATAGGACGAAACGATCTCACCAAATCGAAGCTGATTGAAACTGTCATACAGTTGAATCGCGCCGATCTGGCACCCGAATGCGACCAGATCGGAAGCTGCCCGTGTGACGTCGTTGATGTCACACGAATCCTCATTCATCGTCATTTCCCCAAGTGCTGAAACCGCACGTGCCCGCCTGAATATGGGTCCATCTGATTTCGCGGTAAGTGAATGACACCAACTCCTGAGGCTGGGCGTCGTTCAAATGGATGGCGTGGGGGACCTGGAGGTTGATGTGGGCTATTTTTGCGCCGGTAATGTGGATTTTGAAGTATTTGTCTTGAGTGCCAGCGGCGGAGGTGCGGTAGAAGAAGATGGTGCACTCCAAAACTTCGCGTTCGTGAAGTGCGGCGGACAGCAGGGGTGAGGATTTGTCGATGTGCTTGGTGATCATGATGGGCAAGTGTTTGCCCCGGTCGGCGGTAACGCCGCGGTCATTGCCGGTGGTCATGTTGTGGGAGTAGGCCAGGACCATGATTTCGTCGAGGTGACCCAGTTGGCATTTATTGCCGATTGAATGGGTGTCGGAGCAACCAGCGGAGATCAGTCCCTGTCGGTTTCCGGTAATAGTCATGTAACTGTGGTTGGCCATAAAAACTCTGTTTTAACGAATGGAGAACTCTCGTTCTAAGAGTAATCGTCAACTAGAGCCGGAGCAGTGAGGCACTGGCTCACTGTTGGTGATATTCGGACGTGTCTTACAAGGGGCGTGGAAGTTATGAAGTGATTCCTCTGAAGTGCCATCCACTAGATGAGCTGTAGGCCGTGAACTGCACCCTGTGGAGAGGTAGATTACTCCCGCTCGGCGACGCAGTCGGTGTAATTCGCGGCCTGCGGCATATCCGGGAGAAACGGGCTATCGGGTTTTGGGGCCGCTTCGCAGCCCAGCGGGAGCAAGCTCCCTCGCCACAAGAAGTGTGTTCCTACGAGGTTTTCAGATATTGAAATTGCGCGAAATGACTGGGCGATAACCATTCGTCCGACACACCGCACCTTCGCCGTGCACGTTCTTCCAATGCAGTAACTCACCCGGCAAAGGAAGAACCACCATGCTGAACCCTAAAATTGCGGTGTTTACCCTCGCGGCGTTGCTATCTGGCAGTTCGCTGTACGCGGTTGCGGCCGGCGAAACGCCGACCCCGACGGCCAACGACGGCAACAGCCAGACTCGCGACCCGGCGTCTCCTGCCACCAACGCCGATCCGGATGCCAATTCGCTGCCCAAAGGTGGTGATGGTGGCAAGACTGACAATGGGCCGGTGCCTTCTGCGTCCAAGCCCAGCCCTGCGGGTCAACCGTCCGGTAGCAGCAGCGGGGGTAACGGCGGTGGTTAACGGATGTCGCGCACTAAAAAGCCCGGTCTTTTGAGCCGGGCTTTTCTTTGTCTGTTGTCTCGTCCTGAATAAGGTTTACACCTTCTGACCGATCTTCAGGAGGATTCAATGGATACCGGAAAAAGGCGGAGCCAGCGCGACTACACGCTA
>NZ_JBIUVO010000097.1:0-10952 GCF_044742995.1 Pseudomonas sp. NPDC087803 | reverse complement strand
TCCGATCTGCCCCCCGAGGAAGCCGACCATCAACCCGGCACGCACCTCGATCGGTACCTCCGGGCGTATCAAAAACAGGCCGTACAACACGCCAATCAGCAGACAGCCCACGATATTAACGGCCAGCGTCGCGGTATAGAAGTGCCGCGGCCAATTGGCGTTGACCCAATTGCCGGTGGCGAAGCGCAACAGGGTGCCGGCAATCCCGCCGACGGAGACCGCAACGATCAATGGAAGCACTATTTTCTCCGCTGTCTTGGGCTTAAACGGTCGAGTTGGGCGAGATGATTAAGCTTCTCGCCGATCTTCAATTCCAGGCCACGGGGCACCGGTTGGTAGAACGGAATCGGCTCGAGCTCTTCCGGGAAATAGTCTTCACCGGCAGCGTAGGCATCGGGCTCGTCGTGGGCGTAGCGATATTCGTCGCCATAACCCAATTGCTTCATCAGCTTGGTCGGTGCGTTGCGCAAGTGCAGCGGGACTTCCAGCGAACCGTACTCGGCAGCAGCACGCAACGCGGTTTTGAAGCCCATGTACACCGCGTTGCTTTTCGGTGCGCAGGCCAGATAGGTGATGGCCTGAGCTACCGCCAACTCGCCTTCCGGGCTGCCAAGGCGCTCCTGCACTTCCCACGCCGCCAGGCACAGGCTCAGGGCGCGCGGGTCGGCGTTGCCGATGTCTTCGCTGGCCATGCGCACCACGCGCCGGGCCAGGTACAGCGGATCACAGCCGCCGTCGATCATTCGCGCAAACCAGTACAGCGCACCGTCGGGGTTGGAGCCGCGCACCGATTTGTGCAGCGCCGAGATCTGGTCGTAGAACGCTTCGCCGCCCTTGTCGAAGCGCCGCCGGGTGTCACCGAGCAGGCTTTGCAGCAACTCGGTGCCCATTTCGCTGTTGTCTTCGGCCAGATCCGAGGCGTTTTCCAGCAGATTGAGCAGGCGCCGGCCATCGCCATCGGCGGCTGACAACAGCATCTGGAAGCCTTCATCGCTGAGGGTCAGGTTGCGTTTGCCCAGGCCGCGCTCTTCGGTGAGCGCGCGATGTACCAGTTTGCGCAGCGCGGTCTCGTCGAGGCTTTTCAGCACATAGACGCGAGCCCGCGACAACAGCGCGTTGTTCAATTCAAACGAAGGATTTTCGGTGGTGGCGCCGATGAAAATCAGCGTGCCGTCCTCGACGTACGGCAGGAACGCATCCTGCTGCGATTTGTTGAAGCGGTGCACCTCATCGACAAACAGAATGGTGCGCTTGCCGTATTGGCCGGCCTGCTGCTTGGCGATTTCAACGGCCTGACGGATCTCCTTGACCCCGGCGAGTACCGCCGAGACCGTTTCGAAGTGCGCATCCGAGACTTCCGCGAGCAAGCGCGCCAGGGTGGTTTTGCCCACGCCCGGCGGCCCCCAGAAGATCATCGAATGCAGGGCACCCTGCTCCAGCGCCTCCCGCAGAGGCTTGCCGCGAGCGAGCACGTGCTCCTGACCGACGTACTCATCCAGGTTGGTCGCACGCAAACGCGCGGCCAGTGGCTGGGCAATCGGTGCACTGCGAAACAGATCCATCACGTAGCGTTGAAACCTCTGATTGTCTGAAACCTGTTGGAACACCTGTGGACACCTGTTGGTGACCTTGTGGTGAGGGGATTTATCCCCGATGGACCCGCAGCAGTCACCTTTTTTGGGGCTGCTTTGCAGCCCATCGGGGATAAATCCCCTCGCCACAAAAGCTCCAAGCCACAAGAGCCCAACCCGGGATCCGGGGTTTATTCCTGAATGACGTCAGCACCCTTCGGGATGTCGAACTTGAACTTCGACGCCGACACCGCTTCGTTGGCCTTGACCCCGGTGAACAGGATATTGGTGCGCTGACCGACGCTGTCGACCAGTTGCATGTCATTGATCAGACCGTTGCGGAACGACAGACGCAGGCTGTCGAACAGGGTGTCCTTGGTCTTCGGCTTGAGGGTGAAGTCGATCACGCCGCCCGCCTCTTTCGCGCTGATATCGAAGCTCTGGTTGATCTTCGACACGTCACCGGACAGCAGCAGCGCCGGAGTCTGGGTCAGACGCTCGTCGAGCTTCTTGATGGTGGCCTGTTCCAGATCCGGGTCCCACAGGGTGACTTTCTTGCCGTCGGAGACCATGGTCTGCTCGTTTGGCGCTTCGGTGTGCCAGTAGAACAGGCCCGGACGCTGCAGGACCATATCACCGCGTGTTTCCTGCAACTGCGTGCCGCTGCCGTCGAGGGTCAGCTGGGAAAAATTCGCGGTCAGGGTTTTCGATGTTTCCAGCAATTGGGTCAGACGCGCCACGTCCTTGTCATCGGCGTGGGCCGTAAGGGTGGTCAGTGCCAGTACTGGCAACAGCATGCGGATAAGACGCATGGGAGTCCTCTTGAATACTTGTGGGGAGGGGACGGCGCGTCATTGCGCCATCCTTTGTTGCAAATCGGAGCGGCCGAATCAGTCGCGCATCGGGCCCGGGGCCAGTACTTCACGCGAACCGTTGGTGTTCATCGCGGTGACAACGCCAGCCATTTCCATGGCTTCGATCATGCGCGCAGCGCGGTTGTAACCGATCTTCAGCTTGCGCTGTACCGCGGAAATCGACGCCCGGCGGCTTTCCAGGACGAACTGCACGGCTTCGTCATACAGCGCGTCGGTCTCCGGATCATCGCCGTCGCCGCCACCGCTGCTGCCTTCAAAACCGCTGCCCGCCTCTTCGACACCGTTGAGGATGTCATCGTTGTATTCCGGTGCGCCACGCAGTTTCCAGGCTTCCACCACGCGGTGTACTTCATCGTCGGAAACGAACGCGCCGTGCACCCGGATCGGCAGGCTGGTGCCCGGTGGCATGTAGAGCATGTCACCGTGGCCAAGCAGTTGTTCGGCGCCGCCCTGGTCGATGATTGTTCGCGAGTCGATCTTGCTCGACACCTGGAACGCCATCCGCGTCGGGATGTTGGCCTTGATCAGACCGGTGATCACGTCCACCGAAGGACGCTGGGTCGCGAGGATCAAGTGGATACCGGCGGCACGTGCCTTCTGCGCGATACGAGCGATCAGTTCTTCAACCTTCTTGCCGACGATCATCATCATGTCGGCGAATTCGTCGACCACCACGACGATGGTCGGCAATTTTTGCAGCAGCGGCGCTTCGTCGTGGATGCTTTCGCGCTTGTACAGCGGATCGCTCAACGGCTCGCCGGCATCCTGCGCTTCCTTGACCTTGGCGTTGAAGCCGGACAGGTTACGCACGCCCATCTTCGCCATCAATTTGTAGCGGCGTTCCATCTCGGCGACGCTCCAGCGCAGGGCGTTGGCGGCGTCTTTCATGTCAGTCACTACCGGGCACAGAAGGTGCGGAATGCCTTCGTAGATCGACAGCTCGAGCATTTTCGGGTCGATCATGATCAGCTTGGCGTCTTCCGGGCCGGACTTGAACAGGATCGACAGGATCATCGCGTTCACACCCACCGACTTACCGGAACCGGTGGTACCCGCCACCAGCAGGTGCGGCATCTTCGCCAGGTCGGTGATGACCGGTTTGCCGCCGATGTCGTGGCCCAGAGCGAGGGTGACCGGCGATTTGAAGTTGTCGTACTCGGGAGTCGACAGCACTTCGGAGAAACGCACGATCTGCCGGTCTTCGTTGGGGATCTCGATACCGACCGTGGTCTTGCCCGGAATCACCTCGACCACCCGCACACTGGTCACGGCAAGCGAACGTGCAAGGTCTTTCGCCAGGTTGGCGATGCGGCTGACTTTGACGCCGGCGGCAGGCTGGATTTCGTAACGGGTAATCACCGGGCCCGGGTGGATCGAGTCCACGGTAACTTCGACGCCGAATTCCTTGAGCTTGATCTCCAGCAAGTGGCCGACCGCTGCCAGGGATTCCGGCGAATAATTGAGTTGTTTCTTTTCCGCAGGATCGAGAATCGAGATCGGCGGCAAGGTGCCTTCCACGGCACTGTCGACGAACAACGGCGCCTGCTTCTCTTTCTGCACGCGCTTGCTTGGCTCGGGCGCTTTCACCGGAGCCGGGGCGATAACCGGTGGCACCTGCTTCTCGCGATCGGACATGTGCTTGCTCAGGGCCTGCTCACGCTCGATCAGGCGTTCCTTGACCTTGGCCTGTTCACGCTTGTCGGTGACGGTCGGGGCCACCACGTCGTGGACGCGGTCATCGACTTCACGCAGTTGCGCGACCAGTTGCTTGCGCTCGGTACGCGCCGACCACCAGCGGTTGACCGCGCCCTGGAACAGTTCGAACAGATCGAGGGTAATCTTGCCGGTGACGTCCATCACCTTGAACCACGACAGGTCGGTGAACACGGTCAGGCCGAACAGGAACAACGCGATGAACAGCAGCGTGCTGCCCTGGATATTCAGCGCGTTGCGCGCCAGATCACCGAGACTTTCGCCCAGCGCCCCGCCCGCACCCGCCGGCAGACCGGTGGCTGCATGGAAATGGATATGCGCCAGCGCGGCGCCGGACAGCACCAGGAACACCAGGCCGATCAGGCGCCAGGAAAACAGCCAGCCGCTCCACTGCCACGGCTCATGGCGTTGACGGAAGATCTGGTACGCCTTGACCGCCAGCAGCAACGGGAAGATGTACGCGAAGTAACCCAGCACCATGAACAGGATGTCGGCGCTGTAGGAACCGGCCGGGCCGCCGAAGTTCTGCACGTCGTCGATCTTGCTGTTGTGGCTCCAGCCCGGATCGTCCTTGCCGTAGGTCAGCAAGGCCATCATCAGGAACAGGCACAAGGCACCGATGGCGATCAATGCACCTTCCTTGAGCCGGTAGTGCAATTGCTGGCGCCAGAGCGGAACGACTGTTTTTGGTGCTGCGGTGGATTTCTTCAAAACGCTTCTTTTCCTGCGCCCGGGGCGCGTCCATCTATTGAATGACGATAAAAAACTGCCCAATCCAGGCAGGTAAAAAAGTGAACCGGCGCAACTGAGACTACTTTTAACACTGTGCCGCAGCTTTTATAAACACAGCCATAAACACAGCGCTCTACAAATATTCTGTAACAGCCCGGCATTGTACGGGTTTGTGCGGCTGATGCCATGCTTCAAGACCCATAGCTGAGCATAGCCATTGCGACAAATCCTGCGGTTCAATTTGAGCATGCATTGTCTTTTGTGACAAAGGCTTATGAGGTGTATTTGATGAACGCAGCGAAGCATTCACGCCTGATCATTCTCGGCTCCGGTCCCGCCGGTTACAGCGCCGCCGTGTACGCCGCCCGCGCCAACCTCAAACCGGTGGTGATTACCGGGCTACAGGCCGGCGGCCAGCTCACCACCACCGTCGAAGTCGACAACTGGCCCGGCGACGTCGAAGGCCTGACCGGCCCGGTGCTGATGGAGCGCATGCAAAAACACGCCGAGCGCTTTGCCACAGAGATCGTTTACGACCACATCCACACCGCCAAGTTGCAGCAGCGCCCGTTTGAGCTCATCGGCGACAGCGGCACCTACACCTGCGACGCGCTGATCATCGCTACCGGCGCCTCGGCGCAGTATCTGGGCCTGCCCTCGGAAGAGGCCTTCGCCGGCAAAGGGGTTTCGGCCTGTGCGACGTGTGACGGCTTTTTCTATCGCAATCAGGTGGTCGCCGTGGTGGGCGGCGGCAACACCGCTGTCGAGGAAGCGCTGTACCTGTCGAACATCGCCAAAGAGGTACTCCTGATCCACCGGCGCGACAAATTGCGCTCGGAGAAAATCCTCCAGGACAAACTGTTCGAAAAAGCCGCCAGCGGCAACGTGCGCCTGCACTGGAATCAGAATCTGGACGAAGTGCTGGGCGATGCCAACGGCGTGACCGGCGCGCGCCTGCGCGACAGTCATACCGGGCAAACCCGCGAACTGCCACTGGCCGGCGTGTTCATCGCGATTGGCCACAAACCCAACACCGATCTGTTTCGGGGCCAACTGCCGATGCGCGACGGTTATCTGCGGGTCAAGGGCGGCAGCGACGGCGACGCCACCGCCACCGAGATCCCCGGGGTCTTCGCCGCTGGTGATGTGGCCGACCACGTTTACCGCCAGGCCGTGACCTCGGCCGGTGCCGGTTGCATGGCGGCACTGGACGCGGAGAAGTATCTGGACGACATTCCTGTCATTTAACGGCACACTTTATCGCGGGTCTCGCGCCCGCACCGCCCTCCCCTTCTGCAAGCCCGGATGCCATGCTGACTTGGTTACAACGCAATTCCCTGACCTTCCCGCCGCTGGAAAAGGCCATGCGCGATCCCAATGGATTGCTGGCTGCCGGTGGCGATCTGTCCGCCGATCGCCTCGTACAGGCTTACCGGCACGGCTGTTTTCCGTGGTTTTCCGAAGGCCAGCCGATCCTCTGGTGGTCGCCGGACCCGCGCACCGTTCTGTTTCCCGACGAACTGCATGTCTCGCGCAGCCTCGGCAAACTGCTGCGCCAGCAACGCTATCAAGTGACCTTCGATCAGGATTTCGCAGCAGTGATTCGTGCCTGCGCCGCGCCGCGGGACTACGCCGATGGCACCTGGATCACTGAAGCGATGCAGGACGCCTATCTGGAACTGCACCGCCGCGGCTTTGCCCACTCGGTCGAGGTCTGGGACCAAGGCCAATTGGTCGGCGGCCTGTATGGCCTGGCGATGGGTCAGCTGTTTTTCGGCGAGTCGATGTTCAGCCGCGCCGACAATGCCTCGAAATTTGGTTTCGCGGCGCTGGTGCAACATCTGAAAGAGGCCGGATTCGTCTTGATTGACTGCCAGATGCCGACCGATCATCTGCACAGCCTCGGTGCCCGGGCGATCCCCCGCCGCGAATTTGCCGACTATCTGGCTCGCCACCTGGATCAGCCCAATCGTGCCACTTGGGTTTGCTGAGCGACTTTTGCGCGCGTGGCTTACACTTAATTCACCAGCTTATCCCGAGGGTTGATCATGACCGAGTTGGCGCGCTTGAAGTTCTATGCCACTCAGCCTCATTCCTGCAGTTATCTGCCCGAGGAGCAGGCGACGACGCTGTTTCTCGACCCGAGTCAGCCCATGGATGTGCATGTCTACGCAGACCTGTCGGAAATGGGTTTTCGTCGCAGTGGCGATCATCTGTATCGGCCCCATTGCCAGAATTGCAATGCGTGCGTGCCTGCGCGCATCCCGGTGGCGCAGTTCAACCCTAACCGTCAGCAGAAACGCATTTTCAAACGCAATGCCGATTTGCAGGTGCGCCCGATAAAACCGCACTTCAGCGAAGAATATTTCGACCTGTACCAGCGCTACATCGAGCAGCGACATGCCGATGGCGACATGTACCCGCCCAGTCGTGACCAGTTCTCGACCTTCCTGGTGCGCGACCTGCCCTTCTCGCGCTTCTACGAATTTCGTCTCGACGGACGGTTACTCGCCGTCGCCGTGACCGATTTGCTGCCCAACGGTCTGTCGGCGGTCTATACCTTTTACGAACCGGACGAGGAGCGCCGCAGCCTGGGACGTTTCGCGATCCTGTGGCAAATCGCCGAAAGCCAGCGCCTCGGGCTGGAAGCGGTGTATCTCGGCTATTGGATCAAGAACTGCAAAAAGATGAACTACAAAACCCAATATCGCCCCATCGAATTGCTGATTAATCAGCGCTGGGTGATCCTGAACTAATCGCAAGCCCTAAACCCCTTGGCTTGAACCCCCTTTTTCGGGCACAATGCACGCCGCTTTTGCCTGGCGCAGTTGCACCGGGCCATTCATTGGACACCGAGGGCTTTACTGCATGTCGAAAGAAGACAGCTTCGAAATGGAAGGCACTGTCGTCGACACCCTGCCCAACACCATGTTTCGTGTGGAGTTGGAAAATGGGCACGTCGTAACCGCGCATATTTCCGGCAAGATGCGCAAGAACTACATTCGTATTCTTACCGGTGACAAAGTGCGCGTCGAGCTGACGCCCTATGACTTGAGCAAAGGGCGCATCACTTACCGCGCTCGCTAATCAAGTCAATACAAGACGCCCGGTTTATGCCGGGCGTTTTTGTGTCTGCGCTTTGTTGGTTTTGTGTGTATATCCGTTTCTGCGGGTGCTGCCGCTGGCGGTTTCGCTCTTACAGCGAGTCACCTTTTCCAAACGCCGGAGTGCCGGCCCAGCGAAAAGGTAACCCAAAAGGCTTTGCCCCGGCGTACGGCACTTCGCTGAGGCTCAGTGTTCCCTCGCTACGGTGCCCATCAGGGGGCATCGCCTCCGGTTTGCTTCGCTGCACCTCCTCTCGATGTATGCGGCTTCGCCGCATGGCGCTGCGCGCCTAACCCCCTGATGGACCGCTCGGCCTGCCGAAGGGGCTTTGAGATCAAAGGCGACATCAAGAGCCAGAGCCAGAGCAGATCAAAAGATCACAGCCTTCGGCAGTTCCTACAGGGGATTGGGTGTATTTAGTTGGAGATTGGTCGGCTGTCAGGCCGCCATCGCCAGCAGGCTGGCTCATACAGTTCAGATTGCGTGCTGCCCCTGCGGCGAAGCCGCCCCACTCAACACAATGAGCGTTAGCTCGAGTAAAGCTTTTGATCTGAGGGCCCGTCGGCAGGCTGAGTGGAGGGGTTTATCCGGGGGTGGGAGCGCAGCGACCGTTTGGCGCAGCCAAACACAGCGAGAGGAGGTGCAGCGAAGCAAACCGTAGGCGCTGCCCCACGAATGAATCCCGGAGCGAAGGAACCCGAGCCCAGGCGAGGGCCGAACGTCAGGGCACAGACCTTTTGGTTACTTTTGGGGCGTTTGCCAAAAGTGACCCGCCGTAAGGGCGGAACCTTAGCCAGCCATCACCCAAAGAATGGATATACACCCAAAAGCAAAAAGGCGCCCGAAGGCGCCTTCCCAATCAACATCAAGCCATCAAGCCATTTCTGCGGTGGTCTCGAAGTCAAACGTCAACTCACCATCCTTGATGTCGATGTGCACCACACCGCCATGCTCGGCCAGCTCACCAAACAGAATCTCCTCCGCCAACGGACGCTTGATCTTGTCCTGGATCAGACGCGCCATCGGACGTGCACCCATGGCCGAATCGTAACCACCGGCCGCCAGCCAACTGCGCGCCGCGTCGGTAACCTCCAGCAACACACGCTTGTCTTCCAGCTGCGCCTGCAGTTCGGTAAGGAACTTGTCCACCACACTTTTGATGACCTCATGACTGAGGCGACCAAACTGGATAATGGTGTCCAGACGGTTACGGAATTCCGGCGTGAAGCTCTTCTTGATCACTTCCATCGCATCAGACGAGTGGTCCTGATGGGTGAAACCGATCGAAGCACGCGCCGCAGTCTCGGCACCGGCGTTGGTGGTCATGATCACGATCACGTTGCGGAAGTCCGCCTTGCGCCCGTTGTTGTCGGTGAGCGTGCCGTGGTCCATCACCTGCAGCAGCAGGTTGAAGACTTCCGGATGCGCCTTCTCGATTTCATCGAGCAGCAACACGCAGTGCGGCTGCTTGGTGATCGCTTCGGTCAACAGACCGCCCTGATCAAAGCCGACATAGCCCGGAGGCGCACCGATCAGACGCGATACGGTGTGGCGCTCCATGTACTCGGACATGTCGAAGCGCACCAGTTCGATCCCCAACGCCTTGGCCAGCTGCCGTGCAGCCTCGGTTTTACCGACACCGGTTGGACCGGCGAACAGGAACGAACCGACGGGTTTGTCAGGCGACTTGAGCCCGGCGCGGGACAGTTTGATCGCGGTCGACAGCGAGTCGATCGCGGCATCCTGACCAAACACCGTCAGCTTCAGGTCACGCTCCAGGTTACGCAGCAATTCCTTGTCGGAACTGGTGACGTGCTTCGGCGGAATCCGCGCGATCTTCGCCACGATATCTTCGACCTGCGGCACTTCGATACGCTTGACGCGCATCTCGACCGGTTGCAGGCGCTGATAGGCACCCGCCTCGTCGATCACGTCGATGGCCTTGTCCGGCATATGCCGGTCATTGATGTAGCGCGATGCCAGTTCAGCAGCGGCGCGCAACGACTCATCGCTGTATTCGATATTGTGGTGCTGTTCGAAACGCCCTTTCAGGCCGCGCAGGATACCGATGGTGTCTTCCACCGACGGTTCGACGACATCGACCTTCTGGAAGCGCCGCGCCAGCGCACGGTCCTTCTCGAAGATCCCACGGAATTCCTGGAACGTGGTCGAACCGATGCAGCGAATGTCGCCAGACGACAGCAGCGGCTTGAGCAGGTTCGAGGCATCCATCACGCCACCGGACGCAGCGCCGGCACCGATGATGGTGTGGATCTCGTCGATGAACAGGATTGCCTGCGGACGTTTTTTCAGTTCATTAAGCAGCGCCTTGAAGCGCTTCTCGAAATCACCGCGATACTTGGTGCCTGCCAGCAGCGCACCGAGATCGAGCGAATAGACGACGCTGTTGGCCAGCAGGTCCGGCACCTGGTTGTCGACAATCCGCTTGGCCAGGCCTTCGGCAATCGCGGTTTTACCCACGCCCGCCTCGCCCACCAACAGCGGATTGTTCTTGCGCCGACGCGCCAGAATCTGCGCAACACGCTCGACTTCCATCTCGCGGCCGACCAGCGGGTCAATCCGACCCTGGCGCGCGAGTTCGTTGAGGTTGCTGGCATAAGCATCCAGCGGATTGCCTGAAGAAGAAGACTCACCGCCCTCGTCGTCCTGCATATCTTGTTCACCTTCAGAGTGATCGCCGTGCCCCGGCACTTTGGAAATGCCGTGGGCGATGTAATTGACGACATCAATGCGCGCAACGCTCTGCTGTTTCAGCAGGAATACGGCCTGACTCTCTTGCTCACTGAAGATTGCAACCAGCACGTTGGCACCGGTTACTTCACGCTTGCCCGAGCTCTGCACATGAAAGACAGCACGTTGCAGTACACGCTGGAAGCCCAGGGTTGGCTGGGTTTCGCGATCTTCGTCATGGACGGGGATCAGTGGCGTGGTGGAG